>NZ_JAUBOY010000011.1:0-143929 GCF_036700465.1 Microcoleus sp. T3_A4
TTCTGCCACATCTCTTGATGAGATTATTCGCGCTTATTGTGCAACTTAGTGTCTCATTTTTATTTGAAATAACTATAGCTCAAATCGAATTGGGATTAGGATAGGTAGCTTTTCCATAATTGTTCCACCAGTGTTTGATGGATTCACAACCAAATTTACTGGTCTCCTTACTGTTACCTAATGTTACATAACCTCGATTTTTTTTGCAATCGTAAATTCCATGTGGAATCACTTTCCAGCAACCTAAACTCCAAAAATCATGGTCTAAAGTAATGACAGGTTCGGTTGTATAAAAAGTAGCGGGACGATACAAATTACCTAAAACTTCTTTCTTTTTGGTATCAAAACTAATAATGGAATTGCCTGCTTCTCCATACTGTGTGTCGAGCATGGCAATATTGTAAAATTGAGCATTACGATTTTTATTAGTTCCTATTGTTTGCTTTTTTTGTGTTTTTTGGTTGACATATCCATGCTTTTTTAAGAGTTTATTTACTAGGGAAGACTGATAATAAATCCGATCGACTTCAGTCCCTAAGCTATTTCTTTATGTGTTAAATTAGTCCCTTAAATTAACTCATTCATTGGGTCTCCGGCTGTCGCAAATTTTAAAACTTATAAAAATGCGGCATCAATTCCGATTTGGCTAGAAAAAATACTTTTTCTCCCATCGCCACAATTTATAATTCTTGAATTATTGACTGTCTCTATCTGTTGCTCCATTTTTTTTAAATCTTCAATTCCATAAACCACGGTATTGCGACTACATCCCCAAAGTCGTATTATATAGCTAATTCCACCCCAGCCCAATTTTTGAGCCTCTATCCCTACATAGCTTCTTTTATCCTTCTCTGATAAAGAGTTATAAAGCTTCTTCATTTTAGACTCAATTGAACTCGAATAAAACATGGGTTTAAAGGTAAAATAGTGTACGGTAATAAAAAAACTGTTGCCAGTTGCTCTGGTGTTTTGGTAAACTCAGCGATCTAGCCTTGTTCTTGATTATATCTAATAATTTATCAAGTTATTAATTTTTTATTCCAAAGCATGATTGCCCCAAATTATCGTGACTATGATTAGATTCCGGTCTCGCCATTGAGTTCTTTCGAGAGCAACGGCTACCTATTTTTTAGTTGAGAATGTTAATTCTGAACGGTTTCTCCGTTGCGCTTTATTAAATCTTTGCTCTCTAAATTCAGACTTTAAAGCCACTTTGATTATAGGAAACCCCAGCAACTTGGCCGAAAGCTGGGGGAGCTTAAGAAATCGCTGGAGACTTCGGACGCGACTATTGTATTTAATCGGTTGTGGAAAGATGTTAGCCAATCTTGATAATCTGACTTGTCGATGGCTTTGAAGCGTCAGAACTAAGAGTTCTAAGGTGAGTGCTTGACTCTCGCTCAAGTGGATTGGTAATAACTTTTGGTATAATGTCTTTAGTATTTTTTGTGGGGTGGCTCCCAAGGCCACTCGCTTTTTTACGACTTCTGCATTATCTCAAACAATTGCCCCGTCTGGGTTTTCCCTCGGTTGTCACCCTCTCAGCCTGAATTCTTACCTAACGGATAAGTTGCGATCGCTATCCTCAAGATATAATTGCGATCGCAACTTCACGCTCATTCTTTACCTTCCAATCCCCACATATTGGAAACCAGCCGCTTCTAAAGCCTTCTTGTCTAAGAAATTGCGGCCATCAATCATCACCGGATGATTCATCAACTTTGCCATTTTCTCGTAATCTAAATTACGAAACTGTTCCCAGTCAGTCACCAACACCAAAGCATCGCAACCGTCTGCCAACCTTTCCGGGTCAGTTTCTACCAAAACTCCCGACAAACCGTGACGCATCCCCGTTTGAGAAACAATCGGATCGTAAGCTTTAACTTTCGCTCCCAATCGGTTCAAATTCTCGATTAAATTCAGCGCGGGAGCATCTCGCAAATCGTCAGTATCCGGCTTGAAAGTCAAACCCAAAAGTCCGACGGTTTTACCTTTGAGAATCTTCAAAACGTGCTGCAACTTTTCAATAGCAATCAACCGCTGGCGTTCGTTAACTTCCACGGCCGCTTTTAGCAAATGCGCCTCGTAACCGTAATCCTCAGCCGTGTGAACTAAAGCCGAGACATCTTTGGGGAAACAAGAACCGCCCCAACCAATTCCAGCTTGGAGAAACTTGTTGCCAATCCGTGAATCTAAGCCGATACCTCGGGCAACTTGACTAACATCTGCACCGACGCGATCGCAAATATTAGCAACTTCATTAATAAAGCTAATCTTCGTAGCTAAAAAAGCATTAGCTGCGTACTTAATCATCTCCGCTGAACTGATATCAGTCATCACCACAGGAACCTCCGGCAAAGACGGATTTTCTGCAAACTTGCGATCGACAATCGGCCGATATAACTGTAGCATCATATCCATAGCCCGCTGAGAGTTGCTGCCAAGAACAATGCGATCGGGATTAAAAGTATCGAAAACAGCACAGCCCTCCCGCAAAAACTCCGGGTTGCTAACCACATCAAATTGAACACCTGTTTTTGCTGCGACTTCCTCACCAGTAGCGCCCTCACCGCTTTGAGGTTTTTGACGTTCTGCTAAACCGTCTAGTACAATTCTTCGCACCCAATCCCCCGAACCGATGGGCACTGTCGATTTGTTTACGATTACTTTGTAATCGCCGTCGAGGTGAGCTCCAATGCCACGAGCAACCGCTTCCACGTAGCGAGTATCGCTTTCCCCAGTAGGCAATGGAGGCGTCCCCACGGCAATAAACAAAATATCCCCGTGAGCCACTCCTGCTGCTAAATCCGAAGTAAATTCTAGATTGCCAGACGCAGATGCAGAAGACATTAATTCAGACAGTCCAGGTTCAAAAATAGGCGACTGTCCCGACTTCATTAATTTAACTTTTTCTTCGTTGTTGTCTACGCAAATCACGTGGTGGCCGATGTGGGCCAAACAAGTGCCGGTGACTAAGCCAACATATCCTGTACCGATGACGCAAACGTGCATAGAAATCTCCTCAAAGCTAGTAAATAAATCAGGTAGGAATTGGGAATTGGGAATTGGGAATTGGGAATTGGGAATAAGGAAGATTTTTTCCATCCCTCACTCTCCCAGTCTCTACTTTTGGTTTCCCTCGATGCGATCGCGAAAATCCTTTATAGTCAACTCTAAACCTTGATCCAGCGGCACAGTTGGCTCCCACCCCAACCAATTTTTAGCACGACTAATATCCGGTTGTCGCTGTTTGGGATCATCTTCCGGCAGCGGTTTAAAGATAATTTCTGCCCCTGGATTAATCGTGTTTTGAATTTTTTGTGCCAGTTCCAATATAGTGTATTCGCCGGGATTCCCCAAATTCATCGGCCCGATTTGGTCGCTATTCATCAAACGAATAAATCCTTCTACCAAATCAGAAACGTAGCAGAAACTCCGTGTTTGGGAACCGTCGCCGTATACTGTCAGCGGTTGATTCCGCAAAGCTTGAGCAATAAAATTGCTGACTACTCTGCCGTCATTTTCCAACATCCGGGGGCCGTAGGTATTGAAGATTCGCACAACTCGAATGTCTACTCCATTTTGACGGTGGTAATCAAAAGATAAGGTTTCAGCTACTCGCTTCCCTTCGTCATAACAACTGCGAATTCCTATACAATTAACGTTGCCGCGATAATCTTCTGTTTGCGGGTGGACATCAGGATCTCCGTACACTTCGGAAGTGGAAGCGAGAAAAAATCTTGCTTTTACCCGTTTTGCCAATCCCAACATATTCATCGTGCCGATGACGTTTGTTTTAATTGTCTTGACAGGGTTGTACTGATAGTGTATGGGGGAAGCGGGACAAGCCAGATGGTAAATCTGATCTACCTCTAACCGAATCGGTTCCGTGATGTCGTGGCGGATCAGCTCAAAATACGGGTTGTCCAGCCATTTGAGGATATTGCGTTTAGTCCCGGTGTAAAAATTATCCAGGCAGACTACCTCGTGTCCTTGGGCCATTAAGCGATCGATTAGGTGGGAACCGAGGAAACCCGCACCGCCTGTGACTAAAATTCTCATTGTGGAAACTGCCGTTCTGTTTAGGGGTAGGACTGGAGTACAAAAATTCAGTCGCTCGAATGAAACTTACTAATAGAATAACAAAATTGCGATCGACAATGTAAATACTTATGCGTCACTTTTATAAAATCTTTAATTAACTTAGCATTTTCAAATACTTGGAACAAAGTGCTATAATTCGCAAATGTCGGTAGCAATTTTTATTTAAGCTTTAATATTTCCGAAAAAACACTCTTGACATTAGTTATGTTATTTGTTACGGCTTATTGGTTATTTGATGACTTCGGTCTGAGGTTGGGCGATGCTCTACGGGATAGGTGCGCTTCACGGGCTTTTTGGAAAAAACAAGAGTCGATTTATCTCAAAACCAATATGACAGAAGTTATATCGATTTCGCCAAAAGAATGTCCGCCACTTCCAACCCTGCGTTGCACCCGTTCAATTGGGATTTCTGGATATTGCAGCCAGAACTAAATCAGGTTGATTGTGTAGCCTTGAGTTTTACAGTTTCTCAAGAATCGAGCAAAGTTACGATCGGCTAAAGTTGTCTCGAACGCGGAATCAGTACCAGAGTCTGATAAAGTTCGCAGTCTTTGTATCCTTAAGCGTCCTGCGAGAATATGCAACTGACTGTGAAGTGAATTAGGACATTCCGGCGGCGATCGCATCTGCATTTACATATTCAAAACATTCTAAAAAATCAGGTAATAATCTCAGGGAAACTGTAGTTTTACCTGAACCGTTAGGGCTACAAATAATGTAAATATTTGGCATAATTGCGCTTCAACTTTTACTCATAGTCTTCTATATCAAATTCAATATAGAGGTTATGGTGTGGCTTGAACACAATCGATTAATCGGGTTTTGTTAACGATCGAATTTTGAGCGATAGCTTACGTTCGGTCAGAGATTCTGCACGATTAACCTGCAATAAACGCACAGTGACTCGACCGATCGCAGTTAGAGGTTCGATTGTACCACTTTCAGTTTGAAGTTGAAAATGGTCTTCCCAGCTATCTTTTCGAGGGTTGTAAAGTCGAACCACTTCATCTGTTTCTGGATCGATCGAGGCAATGTCGCTGCCTTTATTTTTGTTACAAATTGAGCAAGACAAAGCCAGATTATTTTCTACTGTTTCGCCACTGTGTTTTTCTGCAATAATATGGTCTATTTGATGAGACGAGAGGGCGAGTGTTTCTGGGATTAAACAATATTCGCAGTATCCGTTGGCGCGATCGCATACCATTCGTCGCAGACTAGCTGAAACGTAGGTTTTACTCATGCTGCCTCGCTCAGTTTCAGCAGGGCTTGCGCTTTGGCAATGCGTACTAAATGTTCGACAAATTCGTATTGTTGCCACAGGCGCTGCTCGATCGGCGTGAGTCCTTCCGTGCGGTTTTTCTCTAATAAAGTATCGATTTCAGCTTGAAGATCGTCGGATAAACGCAGGGCTAATATTTCTTGTGGCGAGGGTAAACTTGCTATAAATTCTAATATCTTCGTTAGCCCCGAAAATCCGCTTGAAGGATTGGCTTCGACTTCCCTCAATCCCAGCATCAAAATCTGTGGTAACTCATCTTTGAGAGTATCTAGCCGCAGTGCTAGTTCGTCGGGAATTTGAAGGGTAATTGTTGCCATTTTTTTACTCACTGACGCTCTCATTGAATGGTAGCACAATAAAAGTGCGATCGCCATTTTTTGAGAAACGCAATGTGCGATCGCCCCGCGCGATCGGGTAAAGGTGCGATCGCGCTTCCAGATTTTAGTCGCTTCACCTTACCAATCTGTTGATTTGTGGCAAAATTTTAGTTAACGTTGTTATCGTTGATGTCTAGATTTTGTATTGAGAGTTCTGAAGGTAGCGGTACAGTTATTTGTAGGAAAACATCAATTGTTATTTGATTGTTCTCAAAAGTTATATTGCTTACGTTAACTTTACTATTTTCAGATAAACCGTTTTGAATAGGGAATTTAGCAGGTGGCTTAGTTTTATATCCAGCATCTTCAAGCCATTCAGCAATGTTTCTCCAGTTTTCTATCTTTTCAACGCCTTTACCCACCAGACTTTTGACGTACTTATATAAGGTAGCGCATAGGTCAGTTTCAACTCCCTTGGGGTTCTTTTGGCGTTTTTCCGCTATTTCTCCGGGACTATGACCGCACAGAAGCCCCCGCAGGTGAAGCTTTTCCATTGGGGTGAGGCGTTTTCCCTTGGCTGAGGCCAGGTCTGCGTAGAGGTTTTCTAAGTCCCAGTGGTTTGCGGCTTCGGTAAATTGCTCGTCGGCTGGCGGCATAGCGGAGTGGGGTGAAAATTCCTGATATAAGTCTAACATAATTACTGATGAGTGTAAGATAAAAGCTATGGTTAGTTAGATTATTATAAGTAGAATATCCCGATCTACGTGCAATGAGTCAAAATGACGAGAGAGCTAGCTTGAAGTAGCTAATAACTAGACTCATTGAGCATTGCTGAATCATTAGTTTTGAGGAAAATTTTATGATTTTTATAATCCCGATTATTTTGGGTGCTGCTGCTATAGCTGCTTCCGCTCTTGGCATTGGAGCTGGTATTGCAGGTGTTTCCGACATGAACGATGCAAAGGAAATGGGCAAGAGCGCTCAAGAACAGCATGAACGTGCTTGCAATCGTTTGAAAAACGAATGGGAATGCACTCAAAATCTTGCAGAAGAGTACGGTCAACTGCAACTAAATATCAAAATTCGTACAATTGGGCGATTTGTCAAATTTATTGAGCATATTGGTCAGCGTGGTTCTCTAAGCGACAAGCAGTTTTTGGAGGGATTAGAAGGCATTTCTATTCAGCAGATTAATGAGTACAAAGCTGCGGCTTTAGAAGCAGAACAATTTGTCAAAGGTGGTTTTAAAGCTGCTGGGGCAGCAGTAGCGGCAGGTCAAGGTGCAGTTGGCTTGATCGGACTGTTTGGGACAGCAAGTACCGGCACTGCGATCGCTGGGCTCAGCGGTGCAGCAGCTTGGAATGCGACTCTTGCATGGCTGGGAGGTGGTTCTCTGGCTGCTGGTGGCGGTGGCATGGCAGTTGGTACAGTTGTACTTGGAGGTATTATGGTTGGTCCAGCCTTGGCAATTGGTGGCTTCATGCTTGCTGGTGAAGGTGAAAAAGCTTTGACAAAAGCACGAGAATATGAAGCCAAGGTCTATACAGAAATCGCTAAAATTGATGCTGCTAAAGACTTTTTGGAAAGAGTCCAGCGACGGATTGATGAACTTAACTATGTGGTGAATAACTTGAACTCTCGTGCTGTTCTCGGACTTAACGAACTTGAATCCCAGGCATTTGAGCGAAATCAAAATGCAGATGTGCGTAAGTTGCAACAGGTAGCGCTTCTGGTAAAATCGCTTGCAGAAATTATGAAGACCCCTGTCTTAGATAGCGAAGGAAACCTCAACCCTGCGACTGCTAAAATCCAAGCTAAATACGGTACTATTTGAGGCAAGTTGACATGATAGCAAAAGAAGTTTCGCGAGGCATCTCAAAAATCACCAGTCCTGCTGAATGCTTACAGGAACTTGTCTCAGCTTACACTGAGTACAAGATGGTGGCAGAGCAGGAGCAGACTAAACGGCGTGAAATTGATGCATGGGAAAAAACAACCATCGCTCAGATTAAAGCCCAGAGCGATTGGATGATGGAGTACCTCGATCGCTCATTTGATGAGCGTGCAGAAAATTTTCGCGATCTTTTTAGCGTAGTGGATTCGGCAATAGCTAGTGGCAATAATGAACAGTTAGCATTAGCTTTACATTCAATTACAGAAATAGCTAAGTCGAGTCCTTTCCAAGACCTTGCAAACTTAGCATCAGTAAAAGCTGCACTTAATGATCCAGACCATGAATGGGTGTTTTGATTCACCTTTATTAGTGTGGGTTGCCCCTTCACCTATCCCCTTAAATTGAAAAGCGATCGCCCTTAATCTCCAAAAGTGCGATCGCTCTCAATAATTTGACTGTTAACTTATCAAAAACCCTCCCTCAAAAAAGTTATCCTCGGCGAGAGGGTAAATCAAACACCACTTCAAATCGGATGTTGGGTACTCCTTGCCGAAACAACTGAAGATGTCCCTCCGCATCCGGCTGCGATAGCGACGGACGATCGCCCATTGCAAGCTGGACGGACGAGGTGGCACAATAAGGGAAACTTCCAACAGATTGCAAGGCATGAGCCACAGCGAGCGGATTTCAGTGGTTTTGCCAACACAGGCTAAAAAGGATCTCGAAAAGTTGTGCGATCTCGAAAAGCGATCGATCTCCAACTTTGTCTACCTTCTGATTCAAGAGGCGATCGACCAAGCAAAAGCATCCGGCAAGCTCAAATCAACAGATGACTGAAACTAAAGCTTGATTTATCGTGCTTAATTTTTAAATCGAGAAGTGCGAAAAAACTCCCCTACTGCAATGCTAATATTCATTAAATGAGAGGTGTAAAAACCTGGCAAGAAGCAGGCATATCTCCAGAAGATGCCAGGAGAATTCAGAATGCAGCCGATCGGACAAAACAAACCATCATAGTTGTTGGCAGTCGAGCAAACGGGACAAGTACGCCAACTTCTGACTGGGACTATATAATGTTAGGTAAGTCTCGCCAGCGGCATTCCGCTAGCAGTTCCGTCCCTCGCGGTACAAGTGGCGGCGAAATTAATAGTTCAGGTCGAGAAACGGGAATCGATATTTTTACTGGCCCCCTCATCTCAGGAGAACCTCACGTTATATTTGAGCCAGACTTAGGAGAGGCAAATGAATCTAGCCGATGAAATTACAATCAATCAAATTCAACAAGAATTAATTAGCCAAGAAGATGCAAAAAACTGGTTTTTAAGCTTCCCAACCGAATACCAGCAGGAAATATTGCAGCGGCTATCCTACATGACCCTCCAAGCAGGGGCGCGAGAAGAAGATGTTTCCCTAGCAATTGCCAAATCAAAACTTCGCCCAACTTACACCCCTTGTGTGTTGCTGAGTAGAGGGCGATTAAAAGAACAAATGGCAAAGCTTTTGAAACTCCCGCCCTCAGAATTTATCAAAACCTTTTTCCTGTTAATGAGTTTATTGGCAATTGCCGATGCGCGCAGGTACTGCAAATATTGTCAAGATGGCTGTAGCCACTGGTGGCATCGCGATTTGAGCGATCACAAAGTTGTAGATGAAATTCGGCGCGAGTTGCAACAAAGCATTCTTGTTTAAGTTGTAGTAATCTGTGATGCGATCGGGCGATCGCCACTCACGCTGCAGCCATATTCTGGGCTTCCACAGGGACGGGCTCTCCGGCCAATCCCACAATAAAACTGACTCTTTGTGGAACAGGCATCTTGCCTGTTCTAGATGACTGCAAACAACTACAAAAAACAGACTCTTTGTGGAACAGGCATCTTGCCTGTTCCTGACAAAAGGCCACACAGATTACGAATCTCGATCGAGCTTCAGCACAGCCATAAAAGCCTCCTGCGGCACATCCACAGTACCCACAGACTTCATCCGCTTCTTACCCTTCGCCTGCTTTTGCAGCAACTTCTTCTTCCGCGAAATATCACCGCCGTAACACTTTGCCAACACATCCTTCCGCAAAGCCGGAATGTGTTCCGAAGCAATCACCTTAGCGCCAATTGTCGCTTGAATCGGCACCTTAAATTGATGGCGGGGAATCAACTCCTTGAGTTTTTCCGTCAACCCGCGGCCCACATTATAAGCCTTATCCCGGTGTACGATCATCGCCAAAGCATCAACCGGATCGCCATTAATTAAAATGTCCATTTTCACCAACGGATTTTCGCGATAACCGATGAGGTGATACTCCATGCTCGCATAACCGCGCGATCGCGATTTCATCTGGTCGAAAAAGTCAGTCACCACCTCGGCCAAAGGCAACTCGTAAACCAGCGTAGTTCGGCCTTGACTCAGATACTTCATATCCATAAAAATGCCCCGCCGACTTTGAGACAGTTCCATCAGCGCGCCCACATAAGTTTCCGGCGACAGCATTTCTACCCGCACATAAGGTTCCTCAATTTTCTCGCGATACTGAGGATCTGGCAAGTGGCTGGGATTGTCAATTGTTAACACTTCCCCTTTAATTGTTGTGATTTGATAAACCACAGAAGGAGCCGTAACAATCAAATCCAAATTGTATTCTCTCTCCAGCCTTTCTTGCACAATTTCCATGTGCAGCAAACCCAAGAAACCGCAGCGAAAACCAAATCCCATCGCACTCGAAGTTTCTGGTTCGTAAGAAAGCGCCGCATCATTGAGTTCGAGTTTTTCTAAAGCTTCCCGCAAATCTGGAAATTGGTCAGCATCGATCGGGAACAAGCCGCAAAAAACCATCGGTTTTGCTTCTGTATAACCCGGCCAAGGCTCCGGTGCCGGCTTTTTGACCAAAGTAATCGTATCGCCAACGCGAGCATCAGCTACTGCTTTAATTGCCGCGCCCAGATAACCCACTTCCCCCGCGTGCAGTTCGTCTACTTGAACTTGAGTCGGTGAAAGGATGCCCAATTCATCGATGACATATTCCTTACCCGAAACCATCAACAAAACTCGATCGCCCTTTTTGACACTTCCGTCCATCACCCGGAAATACACAATTACCCCGCGATAAGGATCGTAATAACTATCAAAAATTAGCGCCCGCAGCGGTTTGTCAACAGTATCCTGCGGCGGCGGCACCAATTCGACGATCGACTCCAAAATCTCATCTATACCAATTCCTTCCTTAGCCGAAGCCTCAATCGCCCCGCTACAGTCCAGACCGATAATTTCTTCAATTTCCCCTTTTACCCGTTCCGGTTCTGCTCCCGGCAGGTCAATTTTATTTAAAACTGGAATAATTTCCAAATTATTTCCCAAGGCAAGGTAGACATTTGCCAAGGTTTGTGCTTCCACGCCTTGAGATGCGTCAACCACCAGCAGCGCCCCTTCGCAAGCAGCGAGCGATCGCGACACCTCGTAAGAAAAGTCCACGTGTCCGGGAGTGTCGATCAGATTCAGCACGTACTCCTGACCGTCCTTGGCAGTATAATTCATCCGAGCCGCTTGCAGCTTGATCGTAATGCCGCGTTCGCGTTCGAGATCCATATTGTCTAAAAACTGCTCCTTCATCTCCCGTGCCTGCACAGTCCCAGTCGCCTGCAACAGGCGATCTGCCAAGGTCGATTTTCCGTGGTCGATGTGAGCAATAATCGAAAAATTACGAATGCGAGATACAGGGACGTTAGTCATGTTTTTTATCGAAGAGCTAATCGGCAAAGGATACTTTTTGTTGTATGATTACACAAGCAAGAGTAGAGTGCTTACTTCAACCTCTTACTGGGGATTGAGATGAAACCACAACTGAGGCAAACCTCAAGAGTATCAGTTATTACCCATCAAGTGTCCGACCGAGCCCGGATACCCAAAAGGAAAAAACTTTTCTCTGTCTCATTGTACAGAAAGCTGTTAAGCGGTTGAGGAAAGGTGGGGTGCAAATCAGGGACTGCAAATATCTAGTCCAGTCGCTTGTCATCAAAAGAATTGAAACCTAAGAATTAAAACTAGGATTTTTTAACTATGAGCCAGTCAAGTATACCCTCCCACAGTTCGTCAGAAAAAGTGGAACTATCTATCCATATAGATTCTGAACTGCTAGACCAAATTAAGCACTTGACGAATGACCCCAGCAAAGTCATTGAAACAGCAATCAAGCAGTGGCTCAGAGGCGAGCGCCGCGAAGACGAGCTGGCTCTGAGTTTACGCCGCAACCCCCCAGTCCCGCCGCGTGGTGAATGGAACGACTGAGGTACTCTCGCCCCAGACGGCGCGCGCAAATCTGCAGGCTGTGAAATTTAGAGCGCGCGGGCGATCTCCTGCAGATTTCGTGGCTAAAGCTACAGGTGGTGGGCGAGTGAACTCGGCTAAATCACAACCTCGGAACTATTCCAGGTGAGTGAAAAAATGCGTGAGCCATTCCCGGACTAGAGTTGTTCGCAGCCTCATATTTTGGCGTAATTTTCACACTTGATAGTTAATCGGTGCAGATTCCTAATTTCTCAATCTTAATTTTTATCTTTAAATTACCCAAAAAGGCTGAGAACGAATAGTTTTGAGTTTTGAGTTGAGTTCAGAATTAACGAATTAACATTTTATGAACTCATTAATCACTCAAGAGTCAATAGTATAAGCCTAAAATAATTGCCAATTGTGAGTTTTGATCAATTAATGTCTTAATTAAGAAGCCAACAACTTTTTAAGTGATTAATAACTCACAAATTAACAGTAGAAGCCAAAAACAATGGGGACTCTTGAGTTCTTTATTAAAAACTCAAGAATCCAAAAGCCGAACTACTTTCATCCCCTACTCTGATGGACTCTAACACAGATTTCCGGCGATCGAGCCTCGCCTCTACAGTTTTTTTTCAAGAGTTAGGAGCAGAATTAGTATTTACCCAAGACGCCTCTGGTCGATATCTATCTTTTTACTGGCAAAAAGCCGAGCAGTACAACCTCACAGCAGAACAACTTGTCGATCGCCCCCTCAGCGAAACCCTGCAACCCATCGCCCCAGCGCCTTATCTCGATATCCTGCGGCGGGCGCTCGAAACCCTCGTACCGCAACGGTTCAGCTATCCATTTTGCCACGCCGGACAATATTTTCTCTTCGATTTGACACTCACTCCGGCGATCGACTCAAACGGCAAAGCTACAAAAGTCTTAGTTATGGGAAGGCTGCTGTCTGACAAACCCACAGACAGACGGCCCGACTCCCCAGAATTCATGCTCTATCGAGCTTTGCCATCCCCCTTGGACGCCCGCCAACAAATGTCGCTTCCAGCGAGCCGTATCCCCGGTCGATCGCTCCCTCCGTACTCGGAAATCGATCGTAAAGTCATCTCCCAAATCGCTCAAAACCTGCACAAGACCCTCGATTTAGCCACCATTTGGCAGCAAACTGTTAACAGCTTGGGTCAAGTTTTAAACGCGAGTCGCTGCATCATCTGTTCCTACAAAAAAGACAGCGAAAATCTCGAAACCTCCCCCTTCCTTGCCTCCGAAAATCAGCAAAAATCGACCGCAGCAGCAGCCGAATTACAACAGTCAATAGCTAGCTACCCTTCGCCCCCGCTTTCCCCAACTCAAATCGAAAATCTCCAATCGAAAACTTTTAAAGTAGTAGCTGAATACCGCCAAGAAGCTTACTCTTCTATGCTGGGATTAGAATTGCGCGCAGCCGAACAGCCAGGGTGGATTCAAACTTTAGCCACCTTAAAACCAGTAGCAGTCGATTACGCCTCCCCCGCCACCGATCCCTTCCACCGCCATTCCGTACTCGTAGCAGCTACCTCCTATGAAGACCAACCCAATGCACTGATATGTTTGCACCGCTGTGGCAGTTCCCCGAAATGGAGTCCAGTCGAACTCGAATTCGCCCGCGAGTTAGTCGCTCAAGTCGGCAGTGCGATCGCCCACGCTACACTTTACCAAGAATTAGAACAGGCCCGCGCCGAAGCCGTGGCTCTTTCCCAACTTAAAAGTCAATTTCTTGCTAATACTTCTCACGAACTCCGCACCCCCCTCAACGGCATCCTCGGCTTTCTAAAACTGCTTATGGACGGCATGGCAGATGACCCCGAAGAAGCGCACCAATTTATCGAAGAAGCTTACCGCTCAGCAGTACATTTGTTCAATGTGATTAACGATATTTTGGATGTCGCTAAAATCGAAGCTGGCAAAATGGAGTTAGACCTCGCTCCCGTCAAACTCGGTGAACTGTTGCAACAAGTTGAGAATTTTACACGGGTTCAAGTCGAGCAAAAGCGATTGCAATTTCAAATCCAAAAACCCCCTGTGGAGGACGAGATTATTGTGTACGGCAACTACCAACGCCTGCTTCAGGTAATCTTGAACCTCACGGGCAATGCGATTAAATTTACCGGGGAAGGAGGAATTCGCATCAGTGCCGAGGTTATTAAGAAAAAGGTGACTGTTCACAACCAGCAGTTCCCCGGAATGGTGAAAATCCGAGTTGCTGATACTGGCATTGGGGTTTCTCTCGACAAGCAGGATAAATTATTTGAGTCGTTTTTTCAGGTAGACGGGGCTCGTACCAGGCAATACGGCGGCACCGGTTTGGGATTGGCTATTTCTCAAAAACTGGTAGAAGCAATGGGGGGTACAGTAAATTTTTACAGTATGGGGGAAGGACTCGGAGCTACTGTTACTTTTACTGTGCCGCTTTATCAAGAACCACTATTTAAAAATTAATCATTCCTTATTCAGCAAGCCCTACATAGAGGATTGCATTTATCACGGCATATATCGATACTGTGCGAGGACACCGGGCGCAAGCTTCTGGAAACAGGTCTGCTATTAGTTCCCACTGTTCCCACGTCAAGTTGTTAGGATATGCTGCACGTCATTTGCTCACAAAGTGCTGTTATCTACAAATCTCAGCTTAAGCTTTGTGAGCTTTCTTACAATAGCCCCCCACTTTTAAAATATCCTCTAACTTATTCAGCAAGCCCTATCTATGTTCTGACCCGGTTGTTACCGTCAGATCCCACACCCCCTCACCAACAAATGTCGGGCCGAACATCCAGCCCGGCCCGCATTCTCCAAAAGCCCCAAAACGATTCACTTCAACCAGGCAGGATGAGCCATCAAAGCTGCAAAAGGCTGCACTCCCCGCAACTGATTCGACAGCGGCAAATGACCCCTCGGCGCGCTCAAATCCCAAATAAACTCTTGCGGATACCGCGTCCAATTATTCCCTTTCTTCCAGCCAATTAGCGGCCACAACTTATCCCAATTCTTCCCCGAACCGAGCCAAATTTCCCGCTGCACCGAAAAGCCAAATTTGCCTTCGGAATGAACTTTCCACAGCGTATTAATTGTTTGCAAATCCGCCACGGGCAAACTCTCAACTTGCGTAAAATACAGCCACTTTCTCACGGAAGCTGTATCACCCGCCAATTCACAAAGCTTGTCTAAAGTCAAGCGATCGGCTTCTTGAAATTCCTGTAACGCCAATAATTGTTGCAGCGGAGTGTAATCAATGTTAGAGTCCGATCGCAGCGGCACAACCCCAGTCGGAAAATTCGCTTGCAAAAACTCCGTCGCTCTCGGAGAATTAGCACTGTAAAGAATTTGGTAAGCCTTACCCATTACCGCAGTCGGTGCCTCTGACTTGCGCTCTAATAAAAATTCCATCAATACATCCCAACCGGAATCTGCTATTTGTTGTTGCAGCAGTTGCAGTTGAGCTTTTTCCGAACCAGACCTCAACTGAGAGCGGAGTTCGGCTGTATCGGCCGCCGAGTCTAGAGGAGAAGTAGAAATCGAGTCAGTCATGAGAAACTATCAGCTATCAGCTATCAGCTATCAGCTATTAGCTGAAGCCCTGGTTTTCCCCCATTGTACAATGGTACTGACTCGGATTCACTTCTCTGTACTCGGATGCCTGCGCGCCACGCTGCCTAGTTTAGCCGATCGATCGCCCGTACACTTTTCGCCAATGGCAGCAATTGCAAATAAGTCTACCATCTGAACTTTACAATCGATGCCATGTCAAAGAGTTTTTCTTGAACCTAGTCGTCCACGATCGAAACCCATGCAGAGAACGAAGGCGGAAAAAAGTTTATATCATATTCCGAGTCTTCCCACTCTTTGACCCACAGCGGGACGGCGCCGGGGCGAGGAGTTTCAGAAAAGGTGCGTTCTTTGACTTCGATCGAGTGAAATAGCTGTTTTAAAGTATCTCCCCGATCCAAAGCTTCGCTAAGGATGTCGTCCAACTCAGGATCGACCCGTTTGACACGGTTTTTGTCCTCCTCCAGCCACAGAAGTTTCAAAGACTTCAGATCTCTCGGACTGAGGATGCTCTTGTAGTAAACGCGCTTAAGGGTCGCTACAGGCTCCAATGAGCGTTCGATCCGGCGAATTTGCTGAACTCGCAGGTAGTGCCATTCCGCTAAACGCTTGCTTTCCGAAGGCGGGAGGGTGCCCTTGCCCGCTGCGTGTTTGTAGTCGTATTTAATCAAACTGCAAGCCATATTGGCTAGCAGATGAATTAACTGTTTTTCTTTGGGTGTTGCCTGACGCCGTTCCTGGGTTCTTGTCAATACGCGCTGTCTGCGGGTAGTTTCGAGAGTATTTTCCATTGGGTTTTTACGAGATGAAATACGATTGTGCCAGATCCAAATCCCGAACATCAGAAGGTAAGGAAGTTGATAGGCGGGGAAACTCCACCGACAGACTCGCCTTACCTATTTATTTTCCCATCCACCGTTCTCTGAAACTGATCCCCACCCCTGGGATTAGGTAGACTGATCTTGGGATCGAGTTTTAACCGCCTCGATCAGAGGCGGTTGGGACAACAAGCACCACAACTACAACCACAACCGCATCAGAGCGAACCACACAATAGCGCCAATTATTTCCTGCCTTTACGCGTTTTTACCTCTTCTTGCTCCCCATCCTCATTCGTTCCAGTGTAGTTAAAGTCGGGACGACTCTCCCAAGCCGTCAAACGGCTGGCTGATGAATGTTGTGGGGCGATCGCTAAAGCGCTGGTGCTGCCTGCCTGGAAAAAGCCGAAGCCAGCCGAGGCAATTACCCCTAATACTAAGATGCTGTTTTTCATGTTCGATGACCCTGATTTCCGTAGATTGACACTTTTTGGCTAACCCGATCTGTCAGAAATGGGTTGATGCAATAGCCCACTTGTCTTCTGATAAATCTGCCTGCCATAATCAATTCAGACAGGCACACCCGCTTGTGATCGGAACCGCCGGAAGTGACGTGTTACTAATGTCCACGATCATCCATCAACCCGAATTTTTTGGGTAGTGGAGCGAAAGCCATCAGGGCGTCGATCCATCAGGGAGTTATGCCATCAGGGTGCTAATCCATCGGGTAGTTAAGCCATCAGGGCGCATCTTCTACAATTAGCCACCGACTTAACTTTTATAGTTGAGCGAGTGGTTAGCCTGGTACTGACAAAGCCTTTAAGAATTAAACTTTTTGTGGATGCATCCTGAAAAGTTTGTTCTGAGGAATCCCCAAACGCGAAAGCCCGGGGAAAGTCAGCAGCATGGAATTCCATGCAATCTAAGTCAACTAAAAAAACGCAGATTAACGATATCTCCCACTCAAGCAGTCCTCAGCCAAACGCTGGGGTTTTTTATTGGCAGCCATTGCTCAGTCTTTTCCTCCGGCATCCGGCAGGCGGAGCTAAAGGCAGAAGGTTGACGGCGCTGTGGTTAGGAGTTTCCCTGCCCACATCATACCACCGGGTGAATTTTAAAGTATTATTGTAAAAAAAAGTGAAAAAAACGGCGTTTGAGCGTTCTCAATCCGATCGACTGAAAATTTATCTAATTATGTGAACGAGTGTAAAAAATCAAGTGGCGCGCTACGATTGGGCAGATCGTAAGATTTGCGGTGAACGCTTGCAAAGATACGGTAAAGATTGACGAGAAGAAAGCTGAGCTAGTAGACAATAGAGAAAGAGGAAGAAAAATTTTCCACCATAGTAAGGCAAATTCAAAAAAAACCATGCAAATGCAACAGGCAAACTCCAAACCCTGATTGAATAAGTCATTCCCCAATCTAAAATCTAAAATCTAAAATGCTATAAGCGGGCCATAATTGCAATTTGTAACCTTTCGATCGCACAGCATAGGGGTGTAAAATCTTGATGAATTCCCAGATTACAGCAGAAGTCAACTCAACGTACCAATATCAAGTCGGAGGATATTTGCCTGCCGCTGCGCCCACCTATGTCAGGCGATCGGCAGACAGCGAGCTCTACGAAGGACTCAAAGCCGGAGACTTCTGCTACGTGTTGAGTTCGCCACAAATGGGAAAGTCCAGCCTGCTAGTGCAAACGGCCAAAAGGTTGCAAGCCGAAGGTACAGTTTTTGCCGCCATCAACTTGAGAAGCATCAGCAGCCCAGATATCTCCCCCCAAAAGTGGTATGGCGGCATCATGTACCGCATGGCCAGCAGTTTACACATCACAAACAGGTTTGATGCCATCAAGTGGTGGAACGATCGCGAACTGCTATCGCCGGTGCAGCGATTGGAGATATTTATCGAAAAAGTTTTGCTCAAGTCACTTCAGCAAAATCTGGTAATTTTCATCGATGACATTGACAGCATCAGCAGCCTAAATTTCAGTACCAGCGATTTTTTTGCTTTGATCCGGGCTTGTTACTCCAAGCGGGCAGAGCAACCGGAATACGATCGCCTGACTTTTGCTGTTATGGGAGTAGCAGCCCCCTCAGAATTGATCCGAGATCCCAGATGTAACCCTTTTAATATTGGACGGCAGATTCATTTAAGTCGATTCCAACTGCACGAAAGTTTGCCGCTAGCAAAAGGATTAGCCCTGAAAGCTTTTCGCCCCCAAAAAGTGCTCCAAGAAATATTAGCTTGGACGGGCGGTCAACCGTTTCTAACTCAAAAACTTTGCCACTTGGTACTTGAATACGGGCCTTTTATTGGCAGAAATTCCGAAGCTAAGCAAGTTGAAAAACTGGTCAAACACAGAATTATTAAAAATTGGGAAGAAGAAGACGAACCCCAACATTTGACAGCAATACGCGATCGCATTTTCCATAGCCACTGCGACCTCACGCGGCTGTTAACGCTGTACCAGCAAGCTTTGCAACCGCCCCAGGCAACAAAATCCGGGGAATCGCAGGGAGTACCAGCAGATTACTCTCCCGAAAAAATCGAATTGCAACTGTCAGGACTGGTTGTTAAATCTCACGGTAAATTAATAGTTTCCAACCTAATTTATCAGTCAGTTTTTAATCGATTCTGGGTAGAAAAAGAGCTGGGAAAATTGGCCCCTTACCGCTCCGCGCTAGCAGCATGGCTAGCTTCAGACCGCGAAGATGAATCGCTGTTATTGACAGGGGAAAGTTTGCAGTCAGCTTTGGATTGGGCGGCTAACAAACAATTAAGCCAAGAACACTATTGGTTCTTGAATCCCGATCGAACTTTTGAGGAAAAACCGAAAGTGGTTGTCGCACAAGTTGCAGACAGCAGCGTAGACACAGATGCAGACAGCCGCATCCTCACCCCGCCCTCAGATAGTGTTCCAACAGGCAGCAACGAACAGAGATTGTACGATCACATCGTCTCCTGCGTGGAAACAGAATCCCCCGCACAGGTGATCGAGCGGTTCCGAAAGCTATTTATCGACGGCATGGGCTATCCCGATCGAGAGATTGAAGCAACTTTGTACAGTATAGTCTCCGTCAAGCGATTGGATCAGCACTTTAAATATATCCTCCACCGCTGCTGCTACATCCCGATCAACCGCTGGCAATTGCAATCACACAACCAGTTCGCGATCGCCAAGTTGGTAGCTTTATTTAAGCAGAGTTCTCCCAGATTCGGGACGGAATTTTACATAGTCAAGCGCTTGCAAGAACAAATAGCTTTCTTTACTAAAAGTGAAGAATTCCAGACCCTAGAGCGCTTAGTAAAAGCCTTAGATAGAGAGGCGGAACCGCAGACACAAGATACAGATTATCCTTTGGGCGAATTGATATGTCGGTATCCTTATTTGTACGGGTATTCTCTGCTGAGCAAGGGCAGCATTGAGGAAGACCAACAAACCATTCAAAAACTGGCATTTCAAAGACAGCGACAATTTGAAACACATTTGTCTCAATATTTAAATTATATGGTTGAGCCGAGAAATACAGAAATAGGAATTGTGCAGCGAGCGGCTAATCCCACACTTTTGAATGATGCAGAACTGCACTTAGCGGTCAGGGAATTTGCGGGAAAAGTAGCAGGCGATCGCAGCTACAAAGAAGCGGCTCAATTTTTCCTGAGAGATTCCCGAAAAACTCCATCTTACGCCTCATTTAAAGTGGATTTATATGAATATTTAATATCGTCCGTAGAACCAGAGTACGGCGGGCGTCAATTTAATGACCGTTTGTACAAGCAAATCAAAAATACATTGCGAGAAAATGACTCGGTGAAATTCAATAATTCATTGTTAGTTCGGACTTGCCACCAGTTGTTCAACTTCTTAGTAGTTGAAAATTCCCAACATCTCAGCCACTACGTTTTTTACGACTTGGTGTACAACCTCGGCGCCAGCCGGACAATGGGTTTACTGCTCAAACTCGTTCTACTTTCGGGCAAAGTTAAACCAGAGTTGGAAAACCGATTTTCTATTTTGTTTAATCACTATGAAGGTAAAGCTTCTAATGAAATTATGTGGTTTGTCAAATCCTTGGAAAATTTTAATGTGGCTTTGGTTGTTAATTTTGGTAAGACGGATTTGTCTTTGGTTAAACAGCAGCTTATTTTGGCTTGAGAATAACAAAATCGCTCGGACAGGGTTATATAATAGTATTAATTAAAAAAAATCCAGGACAAAGAAATGAAAGCCTTTGAAGTCACAGGAACGATCGACGAAAAAGGTCAATTAATTCTCGATCGACCTTTAACACTAGACACTCCGGGCCCCGTGCGAATTATCGTCCTTCTTCCCGAACCTAAAGATGAAGCTGAAGAAGACCCCGACGATACTCCAGTTGAAGAAGTAAAAGCTAGTCTCAGAAGAGCATTGCAGGAAGCTAAAACCGGACAGCGAATACCTCTTTCTCAAATGTGGGAGGGCATCGATGTCGAATGAATCCGAGCTCGTTCAAATCGATTTAACGCCTGAGTATAAGCGAAATTTGCGTGAATTATCCAAAAAATATCGCCAAATCCGGCTAGATACTCAGCCAGTAATTGAACAAATACAGGCTGGCAATTTTATTGGCGATCGCATTCCCGGAATGGGCGAAGATTATATCATCTTAAAAGTCCGGGTGAAAAACAGCAACATCCAAAAAGGAAAAAGTGCAGGGTATCCCATGATTTATCAAGTCGAATCGCCCGTCAGCGTACTGTTGTTAACCATTTACTCAAAATCAGATCGAACAGATATTAGTCTCAACGAAATCCGCAACATCATCGCCGAGTTTGATGAAAACGAATAGCGGTGTATTATTATTAATTTTATGATTAGCTATCTCAAAGGCACAGTCGCCGATATCGCCAAAGGCAGCAACCGCGTCATATTGACTCTCGAAGTCAATCAAATTGGCTATGAAATCCAAATTTTGCCCCGCGTGACCGGTCAATTGCCAGCATCCGGCGAAGTCGCCCAAATTTTTACCCACCAGCAAGTTAAGGAAGACCAAATCGTATTGTACGGTTTTGGCAGCGCTGCAGAACGCGATTTGTTTCGGCAGTTGACGAGTGTCAGCGGTGTGGGTGCTCAACTGGCGATCGCACTTCTCGATACTTTAGGATTGCAAGATTTAGTCCAGGCGATCGTCGGCGGTAACACCCGCATCCTCGCCAAAACACCGGGCGTCGGTACAAAAACTGCAGAACGTCTCGCCCTGGAACTCAAAAGCAAACTCTCGGAATGGAGACAGCAAGCAGGTTTGACAACTTCAGTCGCCGCCGGAGTCCCCCCAGCTATTCAAGAAGAAGTCGAGATGATCCTGCTGGCGATGGGATACACTGCGGCTGAAGTCTTGCAAGCGCTGCAAACCCTCAGTCAAGACAGCACTTTGTCCACCAAAGGTGATGCGGATGATTGGATACGTGAGGCGATCGCCTATTTGAGCCGATAATCCCCTACCCGATCGAGAAACCGGGAATAAAAACCAAAATTCAGCCCGGGCAACAAACCCATCTTTGGCAAAAATTTTATCGTTGTTATGCTTCCCCTGTGATAACATAGGAGATTGTGACAATCGTACAAAAAAAACTAAAATCAATTCATGGCTCTTACACAACAGCGCAAACAAGAAATCATGGGCGACTTCCAAACCCATGAAACCGATACCGGTTCAGCAGATGTGCAAGTCGCAATGCTGACCGATCGCATCACCAAACTCAGCGCCCACCTGAAAATCAACCAAAAAGACTTCGCCTCCCGGCGCGGTTTGATGATGATGATCAGCCGCCGCAAGCGCCTGCTGGCATACATCCAAAAGCAAAATGTCGAGCGCTACAAAGCATTGATTGCCCGTCTAGGCATTCGCGGCTAAACACCAAAGCCAAAATTTGCGACAATATTCTTTAATCTTGGACAAACACCAAGACTTATTGAAAAATGTTCGAGATTTCAGGTTAGAGATAAAATATGTCCTCCGAACCACCCCGCAAGCGCTTGCCCTTTGAACCGGCAACAAATCGTAAAAAAACGCCTAAAAAGCCCCCAGAACCCCAAGCAAGCGTAGCCTTAGAGTCGGATTCTGCCGACAAGCAGCCGAAAGCTAACAAAACCGGAAAACAGGCGCAATCCATCCCAGAAGTAGTCAGCCAACGCATGATATCTCGCATAGCGGTATTCTGCGGCATACCGACCATCCTGGGAATTTGCACATTTTTTGTCAGCTATTTGGTAGTCAGCAAGGGCTTGTTTGATCTGCCCAACACAGCAGTATTGCTGGTAAGCATGGGCTGTTTTGGTCTAGGCGTTCTGGGATTAAGCTACGGAGTCCTCTCGGCTTCCTGGGATGAAGAAGTTTCAGGAAGCACTCTGGGGTGGGAAGAATTTAATACCAATTTTGGACGGATGCGAGAAGCGTGGCGCGCCGCCAAGCCAAAAAGTTAGTCATTAGTCATTAGTTATTAGTTATTAGTCATTAGCTAAAAACTAAGCTGTTAACCATCTAGAATTTGTTTTTGGGGAGGGAACAAGAACCCGCCCCACAACAATGCTAATAATACTGATATAAATAGATTCTCGATCGCCATTGCATCTATTTTTCTCAGTGCATCAGAGTCATCATCCGTTTCTAGCCCAACTAAAAAGGCAAAAAAAATATGATTATTGTAATGAAAGCCGGCACTCCAGAAGCCGAGATCGATCGACTAGACGAAGAGCTCCGCACTAACTGGGGTTTGATACCAGAAAAAATCGTCGGCCGTTACAAAGTTGTCATGGGTTTGGTAGGCGACACCGCCGAGCTCGAACCTCTGCAACTGCGCGAAATGAGCACCTGGATTGAAGAAGTGCTGCGGGTTGAAAAACCCTACAAACGCGCTTCTATCGAGTACCGCCAAGGAGAAGCCAGCACAGTAGAAGTTGCTACTCCTTTAGGAACTGTGATGATTGGTCTGCACCACCCGATCGCGATCGTAGCAGGCCCTTGCTCGGTCGAAAACGAAGAAATGATTGTCGAAACGGCAATGCGCGTCAAAGCTGCTGGAGCTCATTTTCTCCGTGGTGGCGCGTACAAACCGAGAACTTCCCCCTACGCTTTCCAAGGCCACGGCGAGAGTGCTTTGGGATTGCTAGCTGCGGCGCGGGAAGCTAGCGGTTTGGGAATTATCACTGAAGTTATGGATGCGGCGGACTTAAGTGCGATCGTGGAAGTAGCCGACGTGATCCAAGTGGGGGCGAGAAATATGCAGAATTTCTCACTGTTGAAGAAAGTCGGAGCTCAAGACAAACCAATTTTGCTGAAGCGCGGCATCTCCGCCACCATTGAAGAATGGTTGATGGCTGCTGAGTATATCATGGCTTCTGGCAATCCGAACGTGATTTTGTGCGAGCGCGGAATTCGCGGGTATGACAGGCAATATACACGCAATACCCTAGATTTGTCGGCAGTACCAGTATTGCGGACTCTGACTCACTTACCGATTATGGTTGACCCGAGTCACGGCACCGGTTGGGCGCAGTTTGTACCGTCAATGGCGTTTGCTTCGATCGCCTCTGGTACAGATTCGCTGATGATTGAAGTGCACCCGAATCCGAAAAAAGCTTTGTCTGACGGGCCGCAATCTTTAACACCGGATCAGTTCGACAAGTTGATGGAAGAATTGGCGGTGATTGGTAAAGTCATGGGACGTTGGCCGCAGCCCGTGCCTGTTTTGGCATAAAAACAGGCGAAACGCCTAAGCTAAAATGCGATCGCACTTAAATCCCCGATTTCTTAAAGAAGTCGGGGATTTTGTTATTCTGTTTTTGGAATAGAGTCCGAGGGGCGATCGTATTTCTAGGAATGTGGGGAAATTTTGTATAATTGATATTTGAATTAATTAGCGAGAGGGCTGGGAGCCATGGTAGGCATCGGAACCAAACTCACTTTAGCAGAATTTCTAGCTTTGCCCGACGGAGATATATATTGTGAGTTTGTAGATGGTGAAGCAGTTCCTAAAGTGTCTCCAAAATTTTTTCATTCCAGTTTACAGGGAGCTTTGTGTGACCTGATTCGTGTATGGTGTAAAGGACGCGGGCGAGTGCTTCCAGAATGGGCAATTTTGTTAAAACGTCAGGATAAAGATTGGGCACCTGTTCCCGATTTAACGTACATTTCTTATGAACGTCTGCCGAAAAGTTGGCGGCGAAATGAAGCTTGTCCCGCAATTCCTGAACTGGTGATTGAGATTATATCGCCGGATCAAACAATGAAGGAATTTGAAGAGAAGGCGAAAGATTATTTGGCGGCGGGCGTTCCGCGAGTTTGGGTGATTGATCCAGAGGCTATTTTAATTAGAAGTTTTTTGACCGATGGTTCTAGTCAAGTTTATACGGATAATACACCGATTGTGGATGAGTTGCTGCCTGGTTTGGAGTTAACGACTAGACAGATTTTTGAAGAAGCGGAATTGATTGATTGAGGGCGATCGCTCTTTTGTTTGCAACAAAAAAGTCGCCTTCCCTAAGCAGGAAACGCGACTAATTTTATCGATGGCGACTTTTGCTGATAGCGGTTTCCTGAAACCACTAATATTTTTATATGAGTAAAACAGAGTTTTTTCACACCAGCTTAAAGAATTCGTGCAACTCCAGAAGTGCGCGAATTTTTAGGCGTGATTTTTCAGCTTGTTCGATGCTGCGGAATGGTTCAGAGAGTAATTTTTGAAGTTGTGCTATTACTGCATCAGCCAATGTCAATTGTTTGTAGTCCTGCATTTTTTTAATCCATAGTGGAGGTGAGAATTGGGAAGAAGTCGATATCGCCTAACTTGCTTCCCATCTCTATATTCCTTGAACAGCAAAGGCTTGACGGCTCAATTTCAACGCACCTCTGGCGCAGTATCCAAAAGTGAGCCAAAATTGAGCCGCGCCACAAATTGGCAGATGTTATAAGTGAAATATGGTTACTGAAGGGTAAAAAATCAGCATGGCAGCTAGTCTAAGAGCATCTGTATCTGGGTTGGAAATAGTCGATCGGGCAAGGCGAAAGAAAGGCTTGAACAAACAAGCTTCTCGCTTGTGCGGAGATGCCCAAACTTCACTATCAACTTTAAAGCGGTTTTGGGAGGGGAAGGCTATTGGGCAGGAGGTTTTTGTGAATATTTGCAAGGCTGTAGAATTGGAGAACTGGGAAGATATTGTTGATAATAGTCCCTTGTCTCAGACAGATTCGAGAGCCGAGTTTTTTGCTTGTGACGATGCTTGGGTTGGTCGAAAAGACTTGATTAGTCAACTCGCCCAGAAGGTTCAGGGATCGTGTCGCCTGTTAATTCTTCTTGGCATCGCGGGAATTGGTAAAACGGCTTTAGCTGAAAGATTGGCGGTGGAGTTGCAAGACGACGGTCGTAAGTTTCATCAGGAGAATTTTGAAAACCAGCAGCAAGCTTCTGATTTTGCTAGTGTGGCGATTCGATGGTTGGAAAAGTGGGGAGAACGCATTACGCCAGATGACCGCAAAGATACACAGCGGTTGCTGAATCGATTAGTCAAGCGATTGCGAGAAAATCGGTATTTGGTGGTGATAGATTCTCTGGAACTGATTTTAAAAGGAAATGAAGAAACAGGCTGGAATGGTTTTCAGGATGAGTTGTGGGCAAAATTTTTTGAAAGTTTTTTGGCACTAGAATCTTGCCAAAGTCGTATCATCGTAACATCGCAGGATTTGCCAGAGCAAATTCCGGCTCGTTATAAAAATTTTTGGTATCGCCAAGACTTGAGGGGACTAACACCATCAGAACAGTTAGCCTTGTTCGATAAAACTGGACTAGAGGTTGATATAGATTCACCAAACAAACCTTATTTAGAACGAATCGGCGCTGCTTATGAAGGGCATCCATTGGCTTTGCGGGTGATTGCTGGGGAAATTGGCAGTCAGCCTTTTTATGGCAACGTGGCGGGTTATTGGAATAAATACGGGCAGGAAATTGAAGAAGTGGAGAAGGCAATTGAGGAAGCTAAGACCAAAGGAATAACGGCATCAGCAGATGACGACTGGCGACTGGATCGATATACTCGCGAACTGCGAAAAAATGTGCGATTTCGGCTGGAAAAGACGTTTGAGAGATTGAAAAAAGATATTTTGAATGCCTATCGATTGCTTTGCGAAGCTTCTGTGTATCGCTGTAGAGTACCGGAGGAGTTTTGGCTAAGTCATTTGGAAGATTGGGATTGCGATGAGGAGAAGCAAGAGTTAGCGTTGGATGCGTTGCGCGATCGCTTTTTGGTAGAAGAAGAATTAATTGACGATGAGATACACTTGCGGCAGCACAATTTAATTCGCAGCGTAGCATTAGAGCATTTGAAAAATTTGACAGTGAGGTAGTGGACAATATGAAGAGTGCTTTTGCTGAATTTGATTTTAAAAGTCCAAATGGTTTTGATGTTGACATCACGCCACCGGGAGAGTGGATGCTGGCTAATCTAGGAATCGATCTAGCAGCACCCGAGTTTAGGGAACTGCCCCCTTGTAAACGCGCTCAGTACAGAGCGGTTAAAAATTGGCTGACAAGGTATAAACTGAAGCCGGATGCTTCCAATCTTGAGAAAGTTCGGGGATACTTGGAAGCATTTCACCATCTCTGCGAAGTGGAAGACTGGGAAAGAGCTTGGGAAACCCTTTTGATTCGCCTCAATACTCCTATTAAAGAACAATTACACAATCAATTTGGTATTTGGGGGTACTATCGCGAACAAATTGAAATTTATGGCCGAATGTTAGGTAAATTAAAGCCGACAGAAAACACTATTTTATTCAATTTTTTGGCTAATGCTTATCAAGCATTAGGAGACTATGAAACAGCGACTAAATACTACCAACAAAGTTTGAATAGTGTAATGGAATTCCCAAACCGTAAGCTAGAAGCGACGGTTTTGGGAAATATTGCAAATACTTATTTATCTCAGAGAAAGTTTTCCAAAGCCATAAAGTGCTATCAACAAAGTTTAGCAATTAGCCAAGAAATAGCAGACAGATATGTGGAAGGCTCGACGCTAGCAAATTTAGGTGATTTTTACCGTATTCAGGGCAATTATATTAAAGCAACAGAGTATTTAAAGCAAAGTTTACTTATTGCACAAGAAATTTCAAACCGCCAGCTTGAGGGAGCAGTATTGGGAAAGTTAGGCGTAGTTTACCGCTGTTGCGAAGAGTATACTAAAGCTATGGAATACCAGCAGTATAGCTTAAATATTATGCAAGAGATTCAATACTCTAAAGGTGTAGAAGCATCTCTAATGAATGTGGGCGCAATTTACCGTCGCCTCAAAGATTATACTAACGCAGTTGAGTGTCACAGGCAGCACTTAGCAATAGCGCAGGAGATTCAAGATCCATTGGGTAAGAGACAGGCGCTAGCAGATTTGGGAAGAATTTATTATCTCCAAGAATACTACTCTCAAGCTATTGACTATTACCAGCAAAGTTTAACCATTGCACGAGAACTAAAAAGTGACATTGTAGGAGAGTTTTTTGGCATTTTTGGTTTAGGATTAGGTTACGCAGGCTCAAAAGATTATGTCAAAGCAATTGATTGCTATCAGCAAGCTTTACTCCTTGCCCCACAGATGGGAAACCAGCAAGAAATAGCTGTTTTATTGGGTATTGCAGAAGCTTATAATTTCCTAAAAAGCTATTCTCAATCTATCGAATATTATCAGCTAATATTAATATTCTTAAGTAGGCTTAGTAACCGTGAAGCAGAAATGTTTACTCTGGTTAATTTGGGCAGTGTTTATTCGCAGCAAAAAGATTACTCAAAAGCAAAAGATTGTTACGAGCAGATTGTATTACTGGCACAACAAACTGGCACTCGTCACATGGAAATGGTAGCATTGGCTCGTTTAGGATCTACCAATGCTAAACTAGGATGCAAACCACAAGCTGTTGAATTATACGAGCAGACATTACCAATTGCTAAAGAACTTGGGGAATATGGACGAGAGATAGCAATACTGATTAGTTTGGTTCTTTTGTATTTAGAACAGCAAAGATATTCCAAGTTATTTAAATCTTTAATTCGACTTGCATTTAAACATTGGTTGGTTATACCAATATTTATTGGATTATTATTGGTTTTAGCCTTAATAGGAATATTTTCTGTTATTCTATCAGTGATAATTTGGGGATTGGCTGCACTTTTCCTCAGCGTAATTGTTACATTTATCTTGTGGGAAGTTTTCAAAACTCTTAAGAAGAGTCAGGATAAAGGTGCATGATACTCAACTTTTCAGTACACCAACTGACCTAATTGGTAATTTGCTTTGATTATCCATCAATTACTATCGAGAACTCAAAGACATTCATTAAGTTGCTTCATATCCCCTTGCGGCTGCACTTGCTTGTGCAAACTAATTTTATCGCCCACTTCATACCCCGAATTAAAACCCGCCGCGCTGCTGACTTGAGAATCTGTTCTCGTTCTAATTTTAACCCCTCGGCCCTCTAGATAATCCGCGATCGCCTGTTGATTTTTCTCAAACATCGATCGCACTACAATCCCTGGAGTCGCCGCTACATCCCCCGAACCCGGAATCCCCGACTCTTCCATCTCCTGTTTTTGTTCCAACAATCTTTGTCTCAACCTCGTCGCGCATCCAACCCGAAAAGCATTCAGATACGCCAATCCCCTCCCGTTTCCTTTGCGGTATTTAGCCCTTTTTTCAATCGCAGAACTCAAATACTCGTACAGGTGTTTGCAAACAATCAGGTTAGTAGAACTTCCCACCAAAAACATACTGCCATTATAAGTATTTCGCATGGCAGTGCAACCGTTAGCATCGGCAATTCCCGAAAGCAGCATCATTTTCCAAGTTACAAATTTCGATGTTGTTTCAACAGAGTTTTCGTCAATCTCTTCTTGGTGATTTGGCCCTAAATCCGCGAGGCTGAGATTGTACTGTGCCAGTAAAAGGGAAGCTTTTTCGGCTGCAGCAGTCGATTCGTTTTCATTGGATGAGGTGGCGAGGGCTAACAGCTTTTTGATTCTTTCGACAATACTTGTGTCTGCCATTTTTCAATCGATTTTATGGTGAGAGTATGCGGTGGCAAGGAGTTGGGTAAATTCCTATTTTAGTATAGCTGGGAATGTGCGATATTTTTGAGGAGGATTTTTTTGAACCGCAGAGGGCGCAGAGGGCGCAGAGAGAGAAAGAAAGAAAGAAAGAAAGAAAGAGGTTCGCAACTTGGGCGCGGATTGGTTACTATTCGAGGACTTCTAGGACTGATTTGGGCAGCAATTTATCTTTAAACCAGACTACTTTGGCCGGCACATCATTTACATTCACCCCCGCTTTTTCTAAATTCAGGCGTTCGGAAATAGCTAAAATCAAGTTATCGCATTCAGACTTCTGTACTTGTGCAAATTTCTTTTGCAAATACTCCGGCCGCCAATAACCAACTATTTCTAATAAAAATACTCGCCCGTCGGGATGCACTAACCGAAAGTCGGGAATCATCACACTACCTGGAATCGGAATTAAATCAACTTCTCGCTCTAGTTGCCACTCGGTTTTTGTGGAATTCCATCTTTCAGCAAATGCTGCTTCTAACATACTATCATAAGGCTTGCCAGGGGGATAGTGGCTGACTAAACCGCAGTCGGAATTTAGGGTGAATTTACCTGTTTTCAAAACGCCACTAAAAGGATCTTTTGTGTGCAGTGTCGAGTGCATACTCCATTTGGTGACGTGCAGCAGTGCGGGCAGCATTTTCGCCAGGGCTAAGCCGTAGCGGGTGCTGGGTTTGAATAAGCTTGTAGGGCCGTCTATTGTCAGTGTAAAACCGTGGTCTGCATCGCCTTCAATGTAAGTCATTAATTGAAATAGTTTCAGATAGCGAAATAAGAGTTTGTATTCTCCTGGATCGTTGCGGTGGGCGGTTAATTGAACTTGACTTGCTCGGTAAAATATGCCTTGAACTTGAGAAAGATTGTATTTGTGAAGCAAATTTTCGGGTGTTGGTGCATTAAACTCAGTGAGGATTTTATTTTCGTTTAAATCGGCGTATAAACCTGTAGTGATTTCGTGAGGCAAAACTTCTCTGTTTAACTCTTGGCTGAGTTCACTTGCTACTTTTTCCAGGGTTAATTGGGTGGATTGAGGGCTGGGAGTCGATCGCGCGGACAAGGCAAAAACCCGCTGTCTCAACTCTGAGGGTTCTAGGGGACTGATGACTTCCAACGTGCAGAAACCGCCTTTCAGCAGGTGCGCTAATCCCCGTTTCAGCCGATAATCGGGGCTGTCACCTTCTAATTCTAGCAAGCGTCCGTCGAGTTCGCCTTGGGTTTTGCCGATCGACTCTTGAAAGCAGCCGATCATTTCCTTAGCTGCTTCTAAGTTTTTAGCATCTATCTTGAGGCGGAGAGGGATGATTGATTCCCCGTTTTGGCGGTGACTTAATAAATCAGTGGGTAGCATTTGTTAATAGTTTTTTATTTTTAACGAACCGCGAAGGCGCGAAGAACGCGAAGGGAAGAGAGAGAAAGAAAGAGAGTATTTAGATATAGTTTGGGCTTGCTACCAGGGAATTTCATCATTGTCTTCTTCCCATTTTGCTGGTGATTCTGCTGCTTTTTTTGTTGTCTCCCGGTTGACTCCGTAAATGGGTGTCGGTTTGATAGTTTCTAATTTCTGATATTCTGGCTGCGGCGGTTCTATTTGTGTTTGTGGTTGGGGTTTGTGAGGCTGCATTCCTCCTCGGCGGCGTTGAGAAGTTCTTTCTTCGCTGGTGTCTTCGGTGACGACTTCGTAGAGAATTGCTAACTTATTTACATCGCTGCTTTTGCGGAGAACTCTACCCAATCGCTGGATGTATTCGCGTTCGCTGCCGGTGCCTGATAATATGATAGCAATTCTGGCGTCGGGAACGTCCACTCCTTCGTTGAGGACGTGGGAGGCGACGAGGGTTTTGTATTCGCCGCTGCGAAAGCGATCGAGGATTTCGTGGCGTTCTTTGACTGGGGTTTGGTGGGTAATTGTGGGGATGAGAAATTCTTGGGAAATTCGGTAAACTGTGGCGTTGTCTCCGGTGAAAATTAGGGTGCGCTGGGGAGAGTGTTCTGCTAGTATTTTGGCTAAAATTCGCAGTTTTCCTTCGGTACAAAGGGCGATTTCTTTGGCTTGGCGGTGGGCTAGCATGGCGCGCCGTCCCAGGGGCGATCGCGCGCTTGCCATGATAAACTGTTTCCAACCTTCGAGGCTGGATATTCTGATGTTAGACTGTTTTAAGAAGTCGTTGCGAATGTTGATTAATTCGGCGTAGCGATCGCCCTCTTCTTTTGACAGTTTTACCATGATTTGAACTATTTTATGGTCGGCTAAAGCATCGCCTGCCAAATCTTCTGGTCTTTTGCTAAATACTGTCGGGCCGATCAGGAAATGCAAATCGCTGTGGCGGCCGTCGGTGCGATCGGGTGTGGCTGTCAGTCCGAGTCGAAAAGGCGCGATCGCATATTCGGAAATTACTCGATAAAAGTCCGTTGGCAAATGGTGGCATTCGTCAAAAACCAGCAAACCATATTTATTGCCCAAAGTTTCTGCATGAATACTTGCACTGTCGTAGGTTGCCACTAAAATTGGCGTTTTGTCCCGCGAACCTCCGCCCAACAATCCGATTTCGATATCGGGAAAAGCTGCCTTTAAATTAGCATACCACTGGTGCATTAAATCGAGAGTTGGTACTACAATTAATGTACTGCGACCAGTGACTTGCATGGCTAATTGTGCCAGATAAGTTTTGCCGGAAGCAGTGGGGAGGACAACTACTCCTTGGCTTCCTGCTTCCTGCCAAGCTACGAGGGCCTGTTCTTGATGTGGGTAAGGCTGCATTTCCACGCTGGGTACGAGTTCGAGTAGTTCGTAGGCCCTAGCTTCGTCGGTAAAGTAAATGCACTCGGCTTGGAGGCATTCTACCAGCGGGCGGTAGTGAATTGCTCGAATGCGGTATTTTTCCACGCGATCGTCCCATGTCGCAAAGTCCACCCAGTCTCTGCCTTTGGGCGGCGGGTGCAGCAATAGAGTTCCGCGATCGAATGTTAAGGTAGGTGTGCGTGGCATTTGTTTAGATAGGGGGGCGAGTTATGCCTGTTAAATTATAAGTGACAGATCAAATATATTGACTCTTCTTGAAATTATCTGCGTTACTCTGTGTTAATCAGCCCTACATCTGCGGTCGATCTATCAATCAAGAAATTATGTAATTCAAGTCTAAATTGAGGAAATTGCGATCGCACTGGATAAAAATTCAACAAATATTCTCCTAGCCGGATTGCCGGATTGCCAAATCTAAAATCTACAAGAGTATTGTCCCGCTGGGGATGGTTTTTAGGTTAGATTCGATCTACGTATGCCTGAGATTAGAGGTTATAGATGGAAATAGGCGTCCCCAAGGAAATCAAGGATTTAGAGTTTCGAGTCGGGCTTAGCCCCACAAGTGTCCGGGCTTGTTCGGACAAAGGCCACACAGTTTTCGTCGAAACGAATGCTGGTGCTGGGGCCGGTTTCGCGGACGAGGACTACGTTCAAGCAGGGGCTAAGATTGTCTTAAAGGCTTCCGATGTCTGGAAGCGCGAACTAATTGTTAAAGTTAAAGAACCGCTGCCTGCTGAGTATCCGCTGATGCAAAAAGAGCAGTTGCTGTTTACATATTTGCACTTGGCGGCCGATCGCACATTAACCGAGCATTTAATCAGCAGCGGAGTCCAGGCCATCGCCTACGAAACCGTCGAACTCCCGGACAGAAAATTGCCACTGCTGACGCCGATGAGCATTATTGCAGGGCGTTTGGCCGTGCAGTTCGGAGCTCGGTTTCTGGAACGGCAGCAAGGTGGCCGGGGCATACTTTTGGGTGGCGTACCAGGGGTAAGACCGGGTAAAGTAGTGATTTTGGGCGGCGGCATCGTTGGCACAGAAGCAGCGCGAATTGCTGTAGGAATGGGCGCCAGAGTGCAGATTTTAGACGTAAATGTCGATCGCCTAGCCTACTTGGAAACTCTGTTCGGTTCCCGAGTAGAATACCTCTACAGCAGTCCTTTGCAAATTGAAGCAGTTGTTCCCGATGCTGATTTGTTAATCGGTGCGGTTTTGGTCTTAGGTAAAAAAGCTCCGGTGCTGGTTTCTCGCGAATTTGTTGCGAAGATGCACCCCGGTTCTGTGATAGTTGACGTAGCCGTTGACCAAGGTGGCTGCGTGGAAACTTTGCGGGTAACTTCTCACACAAATCCTACTTATGTTGAGGAAGGAGTTGTGCATTATGGCGTGCCCAATATGCCCGGTGCCGTTCCTTGGACTGCGACTCAAGCTTTGAATAACAGCACTTTGCCTTATGTTTTGCAGTTGGCAAATAACGGGGTTAAAGCTTTGGAAATGAATCCGAGTTTGGCGAAGGGATTGAACGTGCAGAATCACCGCTTGGTGCATCCGGCCGTGCGCGATGTTTTCCCCGATTTGGCTGATTAGATTCCCATTTTTTCAGCAAATCCCGTAGGGTGCGTCAGATCAAAGCTTGTGGATTATTAATAACCGGACACGATCTGATGCACCGTACTCAACTACACAGCGTTTTGCGATGTTTGGCTAACAGTAAATCCTCGAAACTAAGGCATTTCTCAACCCGAACAGTAATTTGTGCCAAATATTACTAGCAGCCCCGAAAAAAAATAAATTCCCCAAAACACTTGACAGATTCGCGGAGGTATGGCAGAGTAGTAATTCGTGACCGATGCGGAACTGGCGGAATTGGTAGACGCGCATGATTCAGGTTCATGTGGTGCAAGCCTTCCGGGTTCAAGTCCCGGGTTCCGCATTCCAAAGGCAGAAGGAAGTTTGGGGTTAACCCGGTAAAGGCAATAACCCCATTCGCTCTGCTGAATTAAACAATGCTGACAAGTATTCAAAACCCCCTAGTTAAAGAAATCCGCAAGCTGCACAGCTCGAAGGGACGCAGGGAACAACAATTATTTTTACTCGAAGGGACGCACTTGCTCGAAGAAGCTTGCGCGGCAAAATACCCGCTAGCAACGGTTTGCTGCACTCCCGAATGGCTGGAGGATCACGGGAAACTTTGGGAGCAAGTTGGTAATTTAGCCGATCGCACAGAATTAGTAAGTGCAAAAGTGTTAGAGTCGATCGCCACTACAGTCCAACCCGACGGCATTGTCGCCACCGCACCCCGCACCGCAACAGAACCCGCAAAATTGTCAACTTTAGGAATAGCCTTAGAAACCATCCAAGATCCCGGCAACTTGGGGGCGATCGTCCGCACGGCTGCGGCTGCTAATGCCGACGGTTTGCTGCTGAGCGCAGACAGCGCCGATTTAGACCATCCCAAAGTGCTGCGCGCCTCGGCAGGAGCTTGGTTTAAGCTGCCAATGGCAGTCAGTCCAGATTTAACCGCCGAAGTCTCCGCGTATAAAAATCGAGGAATGCAAATTTTAGCAACTGTCGCCGGGGCCAGTTTAAGTTATTGGGAAGTAGATTTGCGAGTGCCGACTCTGATAGTTTTGGGCAACGAAGGCTCTGGTTTGTCGGAAGAATTGAGGAGTTTGGCCGATCGACAAATCCAAATTCCCCTGAGTCGTGGCGTAGAATCTTTAAATGTGTCGATCGCCGCAGCCCTCATCTTGTACGAAGCTCAACGGCAAAGAAGTCAATCGATTTTAGATTTTAGATTTTAGATTTTAGATTGAAGCATTGATCCCACGGATAAATTCGGGGGCAAGTTTATCGGATACAGGTTTTTTATTTCTGGACGGATGAATCCGGGGGCTTGTATCCTGGATGCTTTCGGTCATTAGTTATTAGTCATTAGTTATGAGTCATTATCTGTTGGGGCGGGTTCATCAATATCTGTAACTTCATATTCAGGGCAGCCACGGGGGGCTGCCCCTACAAGATAATGAAACAGCCCTGCCCCTCTACCAATCTCCCCCTCTGAGGTGTGGCGGCTTTTGTTTATATTGATGCAAACTGTAAAGCCAGGAAAGCGGGTACTCTCGTATCAACTGTTCAGGCTGGCATGAAATAAATATGAAGAAGTGTAGCCAATTGCTCTCACAAATGTTAAGATTCTTAACATAACGTAGTATTGTGCACGCCCCAACCAAAACCTAACCTGAGACGGTGCTGACTGGGAGTAGTAGCTAGCTACCATAAAATTAAGCCTCTTTAAATGGAAGGAAAGCGCAAGTCCCCGCCCGCTTTCCTTCCCAGCTAAAGCTAGGGGTTTGCGACTACCGCAAACCTTTAGAGGCACAGATCCTCAGCGGGAAAAGCTCATGAAAACTCTTAAGTCCTCAGATACAGATTCTGTTCGCGCTTACTTGCGGGAAATCGGCCGCGTTCCCTTGTTGACCCATGAGCAAGAAATACTCTATGGGAAACAGGTACAGCGCTCAACCGCACTGCATCAGGAGAAAAATATTTTAGCCGAAGAGTTAGGCCGCGACCCGACGGCGGCTGAATGGGCACAGGCAGTTGGGCTGTCTGAGGCACAGTTGCAGCGGACGATCGAAAACGGGGAAAGGGCAAAGCGCCAAATGGTGGAAGCCAATCTCCGCCTGGTAGTGTCTGTTGCCAAGAAATATATCAAGCGCAACGTAGATTTACTGGATCTAATTCAGGAAGGCACGATCGGGATGCAGCGGGGAGTAGAAAAATTTGACCCCACTAAGGGCTACAGATTTTCTACTTATGCTTATTGGTGGATTCGTCAGGCAATTACTCGGGCCATCGCCGAAAAAGGCCGCACCATCCGCTTGCCGATCCACATTACCGAAAAGCTCAACAAAATTAAAAAAGCTCAGCGCCAACTTGCTCAGCAGCTTGGTCGCGCGGCCACGGCTGCGGAATTGGCATCCGAGTTAGAATTGACTCCCAAACAGATTCGCGAATATCTCGATCGCGCGCGCCTGCCACTTTCCCTGGACTTGCGCGTGGGAGACAATCAAGATACAGAGTTGGGCGATTTGTTGGAAGATACGGGTACTACCCCGGAAGATTTTGCCCTGCAATCTTCCCTGCGGACTGACTTAGATAACCTGATGGCGGAACTGACTCAGCAACAGCGAGAAGTGCTCGCCTTGCGGTTCGGTTTAGAAGACGGGCAAACCTTAACTTTGGCAAAAATAGGCGATCGTCTCAACATCAGTCGGGAACGAGTGCGGCAAATAGAACGGGAAGCTTTGACCAAACTCCGCAAGCGCAAGCAAGATATCAACGATTATCTAGCCAGCTAGCTAGATTGGGGATTGGCGCTCGGGTTCCCCCCACTGGCAATCCCCAATCTAAAATCGTAAAAACCGCCGCTTTTAATTCGGTTGTGCCCACTTGGTTGCTATGACTGTCCTGCTACATTAGTAATTACTTAGTAATAAAGATCAGCAGCCATCAGATAAGGGTTATTTAATTTAACCACCCGCGTCTAACATAACAAGCTGTCTCTGAAACGGAGGTACTCGTGAGCAACTCATCTAATAAATCCCCAGAATTCTTTGAAGAAGACGGAGAAAATGCCAACTTATTATGGCAATACGTGCAGTCAATGGCTCCCGACACAGTTTCTCAGTTGTCTAAGCCGACTTCTCACGAAGTGTTTCAAGTAATGGAGCGAAATATTGTTGGACTATTGGGGAATTTGCCTTCGGAACACTTCGGGGTGACAGTGACTACCAGTCGCGAACATTTGGGTAGATTGCTCGCCTCAGCTATGATTAGCGGTTATTTTCTCAAAAATGCCGAACAGCGAATGACTTTTGAAAAGTCCATACAAGCCAGTGAGAGACATGGCTCGGACGATTAGTAGATTCTTAACATTTAAGTGATCCAAGTGTCAAGCCCCCCCTCGCAAGATGGGGGCTTAATATTTTAGATTTTAGATTTTAGATTTGAGATTTTAGGTTGTGATTGTTGATTATTAATTTGAGATAGTTGATTTGAGATTGTTGATTCAATAATAACTGAATAATTATTGATATTATTCTTAAATTCCCCATTTCCATTCCCCATTCCCCATTCCCCATTCATAATTAATATGTCTGTTTCTCCTGTTGCCCACAAAGTTATCGGCGTTGCTGCAATCTGGAACGATCGCCAACAAATTTTGATTGACAAGCGCCGACAACATGGACTGCACGGGGGTTTCTGGGAGTTTCCGGGCGGTAAAATGGAGCCTGGGGAAACAATCGAAGCTTGCATAGAACGGGAAATTATGGAGGAGTTGGGGATTGTCGTAGAAGTTGGCGATCGCCTGATTACAATTGACCACGACTACACTAAATTTACAGTTAGACTATACGTGCACCATTGCCGCCACGTCAGCGGGGAACCGCAAACGATCGAATGCGATGAAATTCGCTGGGTGACACTCGACGAAATAGACCAATTTACTTTTCCCAAGGCAAACGCACAGATTATTGCTGCACTGCGGAAAAGTTGAGCTGTAATATCAAATTCGGTTGCTACTGACAACTGACAACTGTCAACTGTCAACTATTTTTGGACGGGCAGAGTAAAGTGAAAACAACTGCCTCTATCGGGTACAGAGTCTACCCAAATTTGACCGTAGTGGGCGCGGATGATGCCTTGACACAGAGACAGTCCAATGCCGTAACCGTCTGTTGATTTATCTCGCTGCAAGCGAAAGCTGTCTTCAAAAATGCTCGCGCAATCTTCTTCAGGAATTCCCGGCCCGCTGTTGCAAATGCTGACTTGAACTTTGTAAGCGGTGCGGTGGAGAATGGAAAGATTAACAGTTCCTCGGTCTGGCGTGTACTTGCTGGCGTTGTCAAGCAGGTTGACTATGACTTGTTTGATGCGATCGGGATCGGCATAAACCAAGGGCAAATCTGCGGGAATGTCTGTTTCTAAGTTCAGACTTTTCGCCTGAAATTTGTCTTGAAACTGCAAGATTACATCTTGACAAATCGCCCCCAGTTCGATTCTTTTTGGTTCAATGTGGAGTTGAGCGTTTGTACCCCGGGCTGCTTGCAGGATATCTGTAATCATACGATCGACAATTTGGATTTGGCGGCGGGCTTGTTTCATCAAATGAGCCGCCAGACTCGGTGTCAAACGCGACTTTTCCCCCTCTTTCACCTTCTGACTTGACTCCAAAGTCTCCAAAGCCAAAGATGCTGCCGTTAAGGGATTACGCAAGTCGTGAGCTAGCATCGCAATAATCCGGTCTTTCAACTGCAACTGCTCTTGCAGGTGTTCTTTTTCCTGTTTGAGGCGAAAAACTTCATCAGAAAGCTGCACAAGTTCGGCGGCGCAAGCAACGGAATAGAGTGGTTTTGGGTTAGTCAGGCTTTCAGCAAGTGCTGGGGCAGACTGTTGCTGAGCTGCGTATTCCTCTACAGAACGCTTCCAGCGGGGCCACCAGTGTTCGAGTTGGGCGATTAAATTGCTGCCGGCGAGAGTTTGTCGCGGATCGGGATGAATTTTGAGCAGCGAGGGAGTGGCTACAAGTTTAAAGTGTTCGGCTAAATCGGGCTGTTCTCCTACGTCGATGATTTGAAGCTCAAAGTCGCAGTCTGCTTTCAAATCCTTTAGGGACTTGCGGATGTGTCTGGTCTGTTCCCGGGAAGAGGAACGCTTGTCTACAAACAGCAAAAGCTGTAAAAGCGGTGCGGAATTGACCTGCTGTTCGGGAGAACAGTCAGTGCCACTTGTGCCGGGTGTGGGATGGACGCTGTTGAGCTTTTCGATCGGGTGAAAATAATTGAGCATTGCCGAGCCGAGTTATTTCACTTCTACTTTAATTTAATACTTACTTTAGATTTATGCTATTGTCCGATAATTTCATTACAGGCGGGCAGATGATATTTTTGAGATGGAAGAAAAATGAGTCGCTGCGGGTGGTGGTTCAAGTGGCGGCCGCCTTTTTTGTGCTGTGCCTGTTGCTGACGCTGCACCGCTACTACAGCTTTTACGCTACTTACGACCAAGGCATTTTCAATCAACTTTTTTGGAACGGCACTCGGGGTCACTTGTTTGAGAGTTCCCTCTCTTCAGCTTTGTCCACTAATGTAGTTCACCAAAATCAGCTCCCGGAAGTATCTTACTATCGGTTGGGGCAGCATTTCACCCCGGCGCTGATGTTGTGGCTGCCAATTTACTCGCTGTTTCCCTCGCCCGTCACTTTGACTGTGTTGCAGGTGACTTTAATTACGGCGGCTGGAGGAGTGCTCTATGCTCTCGCCAGACACTATCTGGAACCAAAGCTGTCGGCGACAATTGTTGTGAGCTATTACTGCGCTAACGCGGTCATCGGCCCGACTTTGGGCAATTTTCACGATATTTGTCAAATGCCGCTGTATGTCTTTGGTTTGCTGCTGGCGATGGAGAAGCGCTGGTGGCCGCTGTTTGGGATTCTGGCAACTTTAATTTTGGCCGTGCGAGAAGATGGGGGAGTTGTTTTATTTGGCGTCGGAGTTTACCTGATTTTGAGCCGGCGCTACCCTCGGACTGGTTTGGCTGTCTGCATACTCAGTTTTGGTTATATGATCGTCCTGACCAATCTGATTATGCCTTTGTTTTCTGCTGATATATCCCAGCGGTTTATGATGGAGCGCTTCGGTCAATATGCTGATGGAGATGAAGCTTCTACTCTAGAAATTATTTGGGGAATGGTGAGCAATCCCTGGCGGTTGGTGGCTCAGTTATTTACGCCGTTTTTTGGTAAGATTAGATACCTGCTTGGCCAGTGGTTGCCATTAGCTTTGGTTCCTGCTTTCGCGCCTGCGTCTTGGATGATAGCTGGATTTCCGCTGCTGAAGCTATTTTTAGCGAAAGGAGAGTCGGTGCTGGCGATTAATATTCGTTATGCGATGACTGTGGTTCCAGGGCTTTTTTATGGGGCAATTCTGTGGTGGGCCCAGCGTCAAAAGGAAGAAGATAGAATGGTGAGAGAGGAAAGAATGTTTTTGCGTTTTCCTTCTGCTTTATTTCCTCTGCCTTCTTCTTCAAATTTTCGCCGCTTTTGGGGGTTTTGCATCTGTTTGTCGCTATTTTTTACCTTCACTTCTAACCCAAATCGGACTTTTTCTTTGATTTTGCCCGATGCGATCGATCCTTGGGTGCAGGTTCCTCTCGTCAGACAATGGCAGCACGTTTTGCAAGTGCGGCCGCTATTGGCTCAAATTCCTGCTGATGCTAGCGTGGCAGCGACGAATACTATTGTGCCGATTTTGTCAAGCAGGCGGGAAATTCTCAGGTTTCCGATGTTTGAACTCCGCAATGATGCGGGGAAGGCAGTGAAGATGCAATATGTAATTGCCGATTTGTGGCAGTTGCAGCAGTATCAGGCTGCGTTTCGCGGGGAACGGGGACAGTTGCGGGAGATCGTACCAGCGATCGATCGAATGTCAAAATCTGGAGAGTACGGAATTGTTGGCTTTGAAGACGGCGCGATTTTGATGCGTCAGGGTGCTGTTTCTAATTCTGCATCTGCTGCTGCTTGGACCCGTTTTCGGCGCGAATTGGAGCCGATTTTGAAGAAACGGTAAGCGGGTAGTTACGATCGCCATTGCTTCCCTCAGTGGCTCAAATCTTGAGGAAACCTGTTTTTTTCAGGTAATGGCGATCGAGCAATTTCATGCAAAAACCAGGTTTAGGCATGATTTTCTGTCTTTGTTGCTGCCAAAAGTCAGGCATTGGGCATCAACTTACGCTCAACTTAAATTTAAGGGTGATAATTATACAATAAATCTGTTAATCCTAAACATTAAGTTATATAAATTATTTGGAGGGAGAAAGATGAAAATTTTGGTTTTGGCATGGGAGTTTCCTCCCAGAATTGTAGGCGGTATAGCGCGCCACGTATCGGAACTATATCCAGAATTGGTGAAGCTGGGACACGAAATCCACTTAATTACTGTAGAGTTCGGCCACGCGCCGATGTACGAAGTGGTGGAAGGAATACGTGTGCATCGGGTGGTGGTGGGGCACGCTAGGGACTTTTTTCACTGGGTGGCGAACCTCAACCAAAGCATGGGCCACCAAGGCGGGAAACTGATGCTTGAGGAAGGCCCCTTTGATATCATCCACGCTCACGATTGGTTAGTGGGAGATGCGGCGATCGCCCTCAAGCATACCTTTAAAGTACCGCTAATTGCCACCATCCATGCCACCGAATATGGGCGCTTCAACGGTATCCACAATGACGGGCAGCGCTACATTAACGCCAAGGAAAACGACCTCGCTTACAATGCTTGGCGAGTAATTGTTTGTAGTGATTATATGCGGCGGGAAGCCGAACGGGTACTATCGACTCCGTGGAACAAAATAGAGGTAATTCACAACGGAATCAGATCGGATAAAAAGCCCCGGTGGCACGAATTTGACGCGATGGATTTCCGCCGAAGGTTTGCTGCTGATGATGAGAAAATTGTCTATTATGTAGGAAGAATTAGCTATGAAAAAGGCATTGGTGTATTTCTAAATGCGGCACCTAAAGTAATTTGGGAAATGGGGGGTAAAGCGAAAATTGTAATTGTTGGTGGCGGCAATACAGACCATCTCAAACATTTAGCTTGGCATTTAGGAATTTGGAATAAGTGTTATTTTACTGGGTTCATGTTTGAGGAACATCTTGACAAATTTCAGACGGTGGCTGACTGTGCGGTTTTTCCCAGTCTTTACGAACCTTTTGGGATTGTAGCGTTAGAAAGCTTTGCTGCAAGAGTGCCTGTGGTGGTTTCGGATGCGGGCGGACTTCCAGAGGTGGTGCTGCACACTAAAACTGGCGTTGTTACTGAGGCAAACAATCGGGATTCTTTGGCCTGGGGAATTTTGGAGGTGTTGAAAAATCCGGGTTACGCGCAGTGGTTGGTTGACAATGCTTATGAGGATTTGGAACGCCGATTTAGTTGGCCGAAGTTGGCGATGGAAACCCAGTGGGTTTATGACCGGGTGGTCGAGGAAAGGGCTGAGGTTGATTGGTAAGAACGCTGACTGTTGACTGTTGACTGTTGACTGTTGACTGTTGACTGTTGACTGTTGACTGTTGACTGTGAGTAGAATATCAAGTTTTTTTGTGGCAAATATTAAGAAATTGTAACACAATGATATAGATACACTCTACCTCAGCTTGAGCGCACTCAGAAGATTTAAAGGGAATTAGCATCTTGAATATTTTTAGGGACATCGATCCCCAACCCAGACGCAGCTTACTGACTTTATTCACCGCAGGCCTGCTATTCTGGTCGAGTTTGGCTTCGCTACTGCCAACTTTGCCGCTGTATGTTCAATTTGTGGGTGGCACAAAACAGCAAATTGGCTTTGTGATGGGTGCATTTGCGATCGGACTTTTGCTATCGAGACCGCAATTGGGCAAAATAGCCGACAGCAGGGGGCGAAAACAAGTTTTGCTTCTAGGCGCCTCAGTTGCTGCGATCGCCCCTTTGGGCTACCTGTTAGCTCAATCTATCCCCTTACTGTTACTTCTTCGCGCTTTTCACGGCATTAGCATCGCTGCTTTTACTACAGCTTACAGCGCTTTGGTAACAGATTTGTCGCCGCCAGGAAAGCGGGGCGAATTAATCGGTAACATGAGCTTGGTGAATCCTATTGGTCTAGCAGTTGGGCCGGCTATTGGCGGATTTGTGCAAGCTTGGGTTGGTTATACTCCTTTGTTTGCGATGTCGGCGGCTTTCGCTGCAACGGCTGTATTTTTCACCTGCAAAATTGCGGAACCTAATTTTGCAGATTTAACAAAATCGGACTCGCTATCTGAAAACAAAAATAGCCAAAAATACTGGGAAATGCTGTGGAATCCGAGAGTGCGGATTCCGGCTTTAGTGTTATTGGTGGTTGGTTTAGTATTTGGAACTTTGAGCACTTTTATGCCTTTGTTTATCCAAGAAACTAAGGCTAATTTGAATCCTGGATTATTTTATTCTACGGCGGCTATCGCCAGTTTTGGTATACGGTTGGTCACGGGACGGGCTTCGGACAAATACGGTCGCGGCTTGTTTATTTCTGGCGGCTTAATCTGTTATGCCGTATCTATGTTATTGTTGTATTTTGCTAACAACAGCAGTGCTTTTTTAATAGCAGCTTTGGTTGAAGGTTGCGCGGGCGGTACGGTTTTGCCGATGATGGTAACGCTGATGTCGGACAGGTGCGAACCTCATGAAAGGGGCCGCTTGTTTTCGCTTTGTATTGGCGGATTTGATTTGGGCATTGCGATTGCGGGGCCGACTTTAGGCTTTGTTGCGGAACAAGTTGGCTACAGAAATATGTTTGGTTTTGCTGCTGGCCTTGCTGGCTTGGCTTTGCTGGTTTTTATTACTCAGTCTAGCAAGGGCTTGTCTAATTCGATGAAATTTGCGATCGGTCGAGGCAAAGATATTTATGCTTTGAATCAGTAAACGTACCAAATTAAAAAAGTTATGAGTTTTAAGTGGTGAGTCGAATTAATTTCTTAATTCACAACTCAAAACTCAAAATTCATAACTTTTAGTAGTGGGCTTGGAGGGATTCGAACCCCCGACCTCATGGTTCGTAGCCATGCACTCTATCCAACTAAGCTACAAGCCCCTGTAGAGTTCAGATTTAATCTAAAATTGATTAAGTTCTTTTCTCACAGAATCTAACAGTAACACCATTACCAAAATAATGCAAGACCTTTCGCAAACTTTTTCTAAATTGCCCGATGTGGCACAGCTAACTCACCTCGACAACAGCGGGGAAGCCCAAATGGTGGACGTTTCGGCGAAGGTGCCGACTGTGCGGCAAGCTGTGGCTGCAGGCCGGGTGCGGATGTTGCCGGAGACTTTTGCCGCGATTGAGGCGGGGAATGCGCCGAAGGGTGATGTGTTGGGCACTGCAAGGCTGGCTGGAATTATGGCGGCGAAACAGACTGCACATTTGATTCCTCTGTGTCACCCTCTGCCGCTGAGTAGCGTGGAGGTGCAGGTGATGCCGGATGCTGGGTTGCCGGGGTATCAAATTCGGGCGACGGTGAAAATTAAGGCGGAAACAGGGGTGGAAATGGAGGCGCTGACGGCGGTTTCGGTGGCGGCGCTGACTTTGTATGATATGGCGAAAGGATTGGAAAAGTCGATCGCCATTGAATCGATTCGCCTGGTGAGTAAAAGTGGCGGCAAGTCTGGAGACTATGAAAATGTAGAGGCATAAGTTTCCTGCCGAAAGAGGGATGCAGCATTCAAAAAGCTGCACTTATGATTAAAATAGGCACAGAACTACTAATATCAAGTGAAAAACTATGCCTCCTCGTTGGCCTCGCAAACCCGATCGCAATGATCCAGAGTACCGCCGCTTAGATGACCGGATGAATTTTGCTATCCACGTCGGTCTTTTTTCTGCTACCAATTCTGGTTTGTGGTTTGTTCACAATTTGCAAAAGGCTGATTGGCCTTGGGCAATTTCGGTAACGGGTGGATGGGCTCTAGTAGTTTTGGCCCACGCGATTTACCATTTTGCGATCGCCGATTATTCGCCCCTCACCAAAGATTCTGGCTGAAGGCAGTTGGCGACGATTTGTTAAGTCTTTTGATTGATAACAAATAACTTTCGGCTTTTTTGATATGGCTAATACTACACAGGCGATCGAATCCTTAGCAGCCGAAATCGGCGAAAATGTCTACATTGACATTGCCAAGTGGCATTTGTATCTCAATGATGCTCACCTGCATACCGTTGTTGCCCAACAGCTTTATTCCATGCTGGAAGATGGCAATTTAGATGCTGACAAAGTTGGACAAGTTTTGCAAGGAATTCCAGTCAAGTTGGGTGGCGGCAAGCGGGAAGTGCCACTGGCTGATTTAATTCCGATGCAGTGTCAAGTTCAATTGATGGATGTTCTTGAGGAATTTCAACGGAAAATGTAAAGTAAAGGGCGGGTTTTGTACGCAGATTGTGGGCGTTGTGTCTGGTATTTCGCCCTTAACCCGCCCCGACAATTTTATTTGCGAAAACGCCCCCGAATACGATCGACAAACATATCAACTTCCGGCAACTTCATCTGACTGACAAACACGGCAAAAACCCCTAACCCTACAAAACTTGCCACACTCAACTGCACTAATTGAATTACCAAACCTTCAGTACCCAAAACTCTTTGACAGCCTTGCAGAGTAGCCAAGGTAACGAAAGCAGTTAGACAACTGCCAGAAGTTAACCCCAGAAAAGGTAAACCCCACTGCCCCCAAGGCAGACCACCCAGCTTTTTATCTAAAAAGTACAAAAGCATAATCATCGAAAGAAGATTCACTCCCACCGTCGCCAAAACTAATCCGGGCGCGCCAAAGGCTCCTACCAACAAATAATCCAAAAGAGCGTTTAAAAAGATATTGATAATACTGATGCGAAAAGGCGTTTCTCCGTCTCCCAAAGCGTAAAATACCCGTACCACAACGTCGCGTCCTAAGTACACAAACATTCCAATACTGTAAGCCATCAATATCGGCGTGACAAACAGCGAGGCCTCTCGATCAAAAGCATAGCGTTCGTAAACAACGCGGACGATCGGCCCCGCAAGTGTTACCATTAAAGCGCTCAGCGGCAGCATCGTCAGGGCTGTCAAAATTAAAGATTGACGAATTCGATCTTTTAATTCCGGCCAATCTCTCGGATCGGTGAGGCGAGAAAATATGGGTAGAAATGGCACTAAAATTACATTAGAAATGATCCCTAAAGGCGTCATAACTAACAAGCCACTGTAACCCAACGCAGAGGCAGCTTGAGGGATGTAGGATGCGAAAAATAGGTCAGTATAGACATTAATTTGCAGCATTCCTGATGATAAGGTCGCAGGAACCATCACCTTAATTACTTCTTGCACTCCCGGCCGTTTAAAATTAAACCGCAAGCGCAATGTTCCCAAGCCGGCGCGCCACTGCGCCACCAGTTGCACCAGCCACTGCAAAACTGCGCCCGCTAAAGTTCCCCAAGCTAACACTAAGCCGCCAATTAGTGCGTATTCTGGTTGAATAATTTTGTCTCCGAGTTGCAGTACGAGAATCCCTAAACCGCCGACAAGTGCAACGCTAGAAAATAAAGGACTAATCGAAGGCAACCAGTACATATCGGCAGCGTTGAGAGTGCCGAAACCAATGCCGATTAAGCCTGAAAGTAACGCCATCGGCGCCATAATCCGAAATTGCTGGACGGCAATTGCTTTGATTTGTAAACCTTCTGCTGTCCTATTTAATCCCGGTGCCACCAAATCGATCGCTGGATCTGCAAAAATAATTAAAGCGACTGTTACCAACAGCAATATGCCCCCGACTAAGGTGGTGATAGTCTCGACTAAGGGTGCTGCTTCTTTTTTATCCCGGCGAGCTAAAACACTGACTATGGCGCTGTGAAATGGCCCATTAATCCCTCCCAGCAAAATAAATAAGAAACCAGGGATGACGTAGGCGTAGTTGTAGGCATCGACGGCGACACCGACTCCAAAGGCTGCGGCGATCGCAATTTGGCGCACCAATCCAAAGACTTTGCTAATTAGAGTGGCGACTGCGACAATGCCGGCAATCCCTGCGAGGGAACGAGAGGGCTTCTGTAATTGGGACACAAATGGTTACAAACGCTAATGCTAAAAGGATTCACTTATTTTAATCGCGAATCGGGAGAATCATATCATGAACTGATAAAACTTCTAGGGGGAATTGCGCTGATACCAATTTTATCGATATTACTGACTTGCGGCAATTTAATAATTGATCGGGACTATGCGTCCTAACTACAAACCGCCCTTTCGTGCTATGATGCGTCAATCTAAAATCTACAATATACAATCTACCCTCTAAAAATGATGAAACAAATGAGTTGAGAAAAGCAGATAAATAACATATAGTTGATAACTTATGATCGATTGTGTTAGCTCCCAGACTTATTTAAGAAGTGCGAACCCAGGTATTCGGTTATAGGTAAAATCTACAATCTACAATCGAGAATCTAAAATCTAAAATCTAAAATCGAATGACTGGCTTAATTTACCAATATCCTCCTCTTTTACCCGGAATTCTCATCAAACGTTACAAGCGATTTTTTGCAGAAATTGAACTAGATTCGGGAGAAATAATCACCGCGCACTGTCCGAATACTGGCCCGATGACTGGTGTTTACATTCCGGGCAATCCAGTGCTAGTATCTCCCAGCGACAATCCCAAACGCAAATTAGCTTATACTTGGGAATTAATTAAAGTTTGCGACACTGTGCCAACTTGGGTGGGAGTTAATACTGGGCTGCCAAATCGAGTAGTTAAATTAGCTTTGGAATTGAAATTGTTTCCAGAGTTGGGCAATTACAGTTTAATTCAACCAGAAGTAGTTTACGGGCTAGACAAAAAAAGTCGAGTGGATTTTTGGCTAACTGGTGAGGAAAAACCGATTTTTCTGGAAGTGAAAAATACAACTTGGGTAAAAGAGGAGTTAGCTTTATTTCCCGATACAGTGACGGAGAGGGGACAGAAGCATTTGAGAGAATTGATAGAAGTGGTGCGGCAGGGTTCGAGGGCTGTAATGCTGTATTTTATTAATCGCGGGGATTGTACGGATTTTGCTCCGGGGGATAGTGCCGATCGCCTTTACGGAGAATTGTTCAGACAGGCGATTAGTGAAGGTGTAGAGATTTTGCCCTGTCGCTTTGATGTGACACCGGAAGGCATTCGCTATTTGGGGTTAGCAAAACTCGATCTACTAACCCCTAAATGATTGATTAGTTTAAATTGCCTGCATTTCTCGATCGATCTCGACACTAGCCACGCCCGGTACGCTCTTTAGTCCTTCTAGCTTAGATTGAGAAACTTCTCCAGTAATGATGCCAGTAACAGTTAGCACCTGCTCCACTTTCATTCCCGCCGATTCTAAGGCAGTGACAACCGATTGAATTACCGATATGTTTTGGTCGTCAACAGTCACTATGATGCGCTGTACTTGTTCGTCAGACATATTTAGCATCCTTTGGAGCAAATCCATTGCGCTATTGTCAATTGTCTTCAGTTAGAGCCCCGCAGGCTTAAAGTGCTGCGGGGATTTGGATATTCTTCATTACGGAGCTTCTACTAAGCCACTTCCGACACGAGTACATGGTAATGGTAGTGCCATAGCATAGGCAGTCAGCAATTGCCAAAGTTCAGCACCTCGTTTACCAGTCGATTCGGCATACAGGGCCGCGATGCCAGCTACGTGAGGTGTAGCCATGCTAGTGCCATTGTAAGCAGCATAACGCCCTTTATTCATAGGCACTGATGAGTATACTTTCACTCCTGGAGCGGCGATATCGACTTTAGTTCCTTGAATTAGCTCAGAGGTAGCCGAGAAGTCAGCCACTTGGACGCAGTTATCGATCGCTGCAACAGCCATAATCGACGGGCTATTGGCTGGTTGTCCGACGGTTCCTCCGGTTCGTCCGTTATTGCCTGCGGCTGCCACGATCAGACACCCATTTTGCAGTGCTCGGCGGCCGACAGTTTCGTAAGCAGTAGACGGTGTTCGAGTGGTGTTTCCTAAAGACATCGAGATCACTTGACACCCATTAACGATCGCCCATTCCATCCCAGCCAGAATCCAGGCACCAGCGCCACTACCGGCATTGCTCAACACTTTACCGACATAAATGGTCGATTTGTGAGCGATCCCGTACCTGCGGCCGTTAAGATCCTTGAACCCGCAGGCTGTCCCGATGCAGTGGGTACCATGACTGTTGCCATCTTGTACGTCCTCCCCTGGTACGAAAGATTGCGATACGATCGATCGGCCTGCGAAGTCGGGATGTTGGAGATCCATCCCCGTATCCAGCACAGCAACTTTCATTCCACTACCAGTCAACAGAGACTTCATCACCTTCGTCGCCTTCAGGCCCCAAGTAAACTCGGTATCATCAGCAAAACATTCTTGTTTCTGGATGTCTGCTACCTCTGTATTAGTGGCTTTGTCGTACAGGTTATCCACCGCATCGCGATAGCCCCGCAGGTAGTCTGCCGACAACCCATCGCCAATCGCGTAGAAGGTGCTCTCCGGCTCGATCGCCAGAATAGCCGAATCCTCTCCCGCTGAGGTCATAATGCTGCTGAAAGCCCCTTCGTCTAAGGAAACAACGGCCACGCCGAGAGTAGGAAACACCGCTCCCCCTGCTGCTGCAATTTGGCTCAAGTCTAGAGCAGAGTCGGGGAAATCGGCAGCATTTGCCAGCCCTCTGATACCAGTTTGGTCGCTCAGGAGGTCTAATCCTTCTGTCACTGCATCTTCGCGGAAAGTAATAATGTAACGCCCTGTCGTTTCATCGGCTTGGGCAGTTTCTGGGATGGGAAAACTAGGTTGTTCAGACATAAATACCTCTTATTTAGAGTTGGATAATACGGTGAGTGCGATAATAGACTTATTGAATTACAAGGCTGTGACTTGTGAGGAAACAGCCCTGTATTTCATCCATGCTCCTAAAGGTTGAATACGAAATAGTCAACAGAGAGCTGAATCGGGGTTCCCCATTTTATGTTGACCCAAATACTAACAACACCGTTGTTTGGGGCAACGTTATGGAGAGTATACCGAGCATTACCGATAAACTTTCCACCTCCAGAAGCGCCTTCACCAATCGCAACGAAGACGAGAGAGTTGGGTGTGATTATGCCCCAATTAAGATTCAAGATGTGCTGTCCGTTGCGATCGCCCCAGTCATGGCGATAACGGTAGCCATTACCGAAAAATGCTTCTGGCGAAGCTCCTTCTTGAGACATACCAAATTGATCCACCTCTTCAACTTTGGCGTCTTGGTTTTCCTGGACTGCTGGAAACTGCGACATGGAAGTTGAGGCATGAAGTTTAGTCGTAGAAGACCTTGTTTATTTCCTTGTTATTTAACAACCTTAAGGGCAAGTAGTTTCTAGCTATATGCTGAAGCTAGATAACTGCTTTTGATCTAATAATCACCCAAATTTACTTGGAGAACAATACGACGATCCGCGTATAGGATGATGAAGATATTGCAACAACTTACGTAACGGTTACGATTCATGTTTAAATTGAGTTGTCAAGTTAAATTTAGAATAAAAATTTAACTTGACAACGCCACTCAGATTTATGCTGTCAAATTCAGCGTGAAATTGTCGTAACTGTTAATATCAAGCAACCGGAAGCCTACATTAGTTGCTTGGGTGCTGCTTGTCCACTCACACCAGTCAAATGCTTGTGGAGGGACAGGCCTCACGTAAGGCCCTGACCAATTTGCTCCGTTATCAGCCTCGGCATAGTAACAGTAGTAGCGATTCAGACTACGCAAACTCCCTCCATATACCACTTTGCATTCGCCAGGATTGAGCCGCCACCAACCTTTTTTTGCCCAATTCCCACCATCTGGGCAGTTGGGACGATAGTACATAATAGCTACCCAAACACCAGATGTATATTTGTTGCAAATTGTGAGCATATTCCACCTCTTACAATGAGTAATTGCCAATGAATACGGTTCTATTTCCCTGTGTTGGAACGGGTAAATTCCGGTAAAACTTCTTTGTTTTCCACAGAGAACATCGATGATGCACGTAGGGTGTGAAGCAATGTTTGATTTTCGATGCCCGGTTTAGCATCTGATTGCCCTTCGCGAGCTGTCGAATCTTGTTTCAGGGCACCGACATCAACAAAATCGACTGTTGCATCTTCTTGGCTTTTTTGAGGTAAAACTTCTTTGTTTTCCACAGAGAAGATTGATGATGCGCGTAGCGTGTGAAGCACTGTTTCATTTTCGATGCCCGGTTTAGCATCTGATTGACCTTCGCGAGCTGCCCCATCCTGTTTCTGAACACCGACATCGACAAAATCGACCGTTGCATCTACATTATTGGTTTCCATTTTTACTTCCGTAGTTAATTTTTGTTGGGAACAGGTTACAGACTCCCTATAGGGTTCGATCTAATAATCATCCAAATTTATTTCGAGAGCAATACGACGATCCGCGTATATAATTATGAAGACATTGCAACAAATTTTGCCTGTTTTTGGCATAGCTTTTTCTCACAAGACTGTGGCGTGCAAAATCCGGCCGGAAACCCCAGCGCCAAGCCTTGCGTTTATGGCGTGGGGTTTCCGGTGAAGCAGCTAGTTACAAACAGATAATCGTGCCACTCTTAGAAACACACTTCCACTTCGCGAAAGGATTCGTCCGATAACAAGCCTGTGCTTTATAAGTCAGACAGTTACCTTGCAAACACACTTCAATTGATGCCTTCGCTAACAGGATATTGCCTTGAAGCGTCTGGCACTTATTGAGACCTACATTGGCGCAGGCTACCTCAAGTCCTGCCAGTTTCAGGCAGACTTTAAAACCATCGTCAACTTTGGAATAACAAATGGCGATCGGTCCTATGATGCTAAAGCAGCCGGAGAGGGCTTCATGAAGCTCTAAAGTTGCTGCCATCTGCTCATCTGCTCTCGTAACTTCCGTCACACCTTCTGGACTAACCAAAGTGGCTAGTCCTTCCCCATCTAGGAATTCCAAAGGATCGTGATCGAGTTCTATCAATTCATGGTTTGCCATAATCTTGCCGCCTTTATTTAGGTTTGAGTTGTTGTCAATTAAACACCTCAGCCAAACAGCCACTACGGTTAGGCTGTGTGCTTGGTGTATGCTCTAATCCTCCTCAAAATAAACTCGGGCAACAATACGACGATCCGCGTATAGAATTAGGAAGATATTGCAACAAGTTCTGCTTTGAATAACCCCAACTTTTCCAGAGCAACCATCACAGCAGCCGTCCGGGTTTGTACGCTTAGTTTCCCGTAAAGATGCTCCAGATGTTTTCGCACGGTTCCTTCACGGCAACCAAGAATTTTAGCAATTTGGGCATTACTTTTATCTTTGGCAATCCAGAAGAGAACCTCTGCCTCGCGTTGGGTAAGTCCTAACAATGTCAGACCACAAATAGATAATCCTTGCAGTTCTTGTTCCTCTAACAACAAGAGATATTGCTCTCCAATGGGATCGGGAACCAGACGGACGCTCAACTGTTTTCCGGCTTGCTGAATGTACAATGGTAAACAGCTAGATGGAATATCGCCGTTGAATGTGAGTCGCGATATCTGTTGGTTGAACCAATGTTGTAATAGTTCTGGCAATGAGTGCGGGGCGCGGGATAAAAAATACTGGTTCAACAGTTGTTCGGCGCGTTGAGTCATGAATTGCACCTGCCCTGCAATCTCCACAACTATCGCCCCTACCCGATCCAAGATTTGCTTGACTAATACCTTAATGAAATTATCTGACTCTTTGTTAGTGCGATCGCCTAAAACTTCGATAGTATAATGTTGGTAGCAATTTTCGTAACTTTTTGCCTCAGCTTTTGCTGCTAGGAATTTATCAATACCTTCAGATGTTAAAATAACTGCGCGCTGACGCTTTGGTGTCTGGGAATTCATGGGAAGTATCTCCATTGGCATACAGGGTGAGAATGACGAAACCAGATACTCATGCGGTGCGGGTATCTAGCTCATTTCACTCTTGTTGAGGTATATAAGTGTAGAAATGCACTCTGAGATTTTTTTACAGTGCCTGATTTAAGTTGCTTTTCTTAATTAATTACTAACAATAACACTCGCTAGCTGTTAGTTACCAGTCGCATAATCAAGTGACTTGCATAATTTTTAGTTTTGTGTTAATGGCAGTATAGGCTATTGTAGAGATTGGCGATCGGCGAAAAAGAAAGTGACAGTCAATCGATTTGAGATTTGAGATTTAAGATTGAAGAAAATGTTTAGTTGATAAATTACCTGTCAACATCAGGCGATGTTTCGCTTACAATACACTTGTAGCATCTAATAAAAAAGAGCGATCGCACTATGGGAATGACTCTGACCGAAAAAATATTAGCCAAAGCATCAGGCCGCACTAAAGTCGAGCCCGGAGAAAATATCTGGGTAGAAACAGACGTATTGATGACCCACGATGTCTGCGGGCCCGGCACCATCGGCGTTTTCAAACGCGAATTCGGTGAGAATGCTAAAGTCTGGAACCCAGACAAAATCGTCCTCATTCCCGACCACTACATTTTCACTAACGACGAACGCGCTAACCGCAACGTCGATATTCTCCGCGATTTTGCCGCCGAACAAGGGATAAAATACTTTTACGACATCACGGATCGATCGGACTTCAAAGCAAATCCCGACTACAAAGGAGTTTGCCACATCGCCTTAGCACAAGAAGGCCACACGCGACCGGGCGAAGTGCTCTTCGGCACAGATTCCCACACCTGCAATGCCGGCGCTTTCGGACAATTTGCCACCGGTATCGGCAATACAGACGCGGCTTTTATCATGGGAACCGGCAAACTGTTAATCAAAGTTCCGGCAACCATGCGCTTTGTGTTCAACGGTGAACTGCCGGATTATTTGTTAGCAAAAGACCTGATTTTGCAGATTATTGGTGATATTAGCGTGGCCGGTGCTAACTACCGGACAATGGAATTTGCGGGCGATACAGTTGAGCGTTTGACGATGGAAGAACGGATGACGCTGTGCAATATGGTGATTGAAGCTGGTGGTAAAAACGGCACGGTTGCGCCCGACAAAACTACGTTTGATTACGTTACTTCGCGGACTGACAAACCTTTCGATTCATTTTACAGCGATGGGGATGCTAAATTTTATAGCGATCGCACCTACGATGTCAGCAAATTAGAACCAGTCGTCGCCAAACCGCACTCTCCCGACAACCGCGACTTAGCCCGCAACTGCCGCGATGTCAAGATCGATCGAGTTTACATCGGTTCCTGCACCGGCGGCAAAACCTCCGACTTCCTGAATGCCGCCCGCATTCTGAAAGGAAATCAAGTCAAAGTTCCGACTTATTTAGTACCAGCAACTCAGAAAGTTTACGAAGATTTGTTTGTCACAAAATACGATGGTCAAACGCTTTCGGAAATCTTCTTAGCTGCCGGTTGCATCGAACCCGCAGCGCCTTCTTGCGCCGCTTGTTTGGGTGGCCCGAAAGATACTTTCGGGCGGATGAATGAACCTGAAATTTGCGTGTCTACAACTAACCGCAATTTCCCCGGCCGCATGGGGAATAAAGAAGCGCAAGTTTATCTAGCTTCGCCTTATACGGCGGCGGCGTCTGCCCTGACTGGGTATGTCACCGATCCGCGCGAATTCCTGTGTTAGATAGTTGCTTGTACCAGTTGTAGGGTGCGTCAGACTTTCACTCTAGAATTAATCGAGGGTTTCGGATATGACGCACCTTATATTATGTTCGATCGATTAGTCTCGATCGGGGCGGGGCGGGTTTATTGTATTGTCGATTCTAGGCGATTATTGTCGCCCAAGCCGCCCCTACCAGACATGGAATTAGATTGTAACCAATCGATTCATCTTAAATTAAATGAACAAGCTAGGTGAGATTTGAAAATAATCGCCGAGTGCCTTAGCTTGTGCTTTGCTAATGGATCGCTTGCCGTTCACAACTTCAGATACTACGCCGCTAGATCCAATGATACCTACCAAGTCTGCTTGGCGGGTGTCGCTGGATTCCATGATATGTTGCAAAATCTCATGAGGTTCGGATTTGTCTATGGGATAGTTTTCTGTCTCGTAAACTTTTATCAAAGTGACTAACAACTTGTATAAAACTTTCTCCTCTGGAGTGAGGTTTTTAGCAAATGTTAGCCTTTCTGCAACTGCCAGGAGGCGATCGTATTCTTCTTCAGTTTCGATCGCCTTGGGAGCAATTTCTGCGAGCAAGTTGCTGTAAGTCGTTCGGTCAAAAGTAAGGGTCATTTTTCCATTTTTCTTTGTCGTATTCAGAGTGGCTTAGGAAATATTTGTAGAAAACAGTTTGGTTCTCATAGTTAATCCCAACAATCAGGCGATAGTCGTTGCCTTTGATATTAAAGACGGTAAAGTTTCCTACTGCTTCGGCATCCCGATAAATTTTGCGAACATCCTCCAAATTCTGCCATTCCGCTTTGTTGACAGTTTCTTTCCAAATCTCAATTTGGTTTTTGACATCCAGGTATTTAGCAGCATCATTACGGAGGTTGCGGAGCGAAATTAGGTGCATTTGTTTTGACTTTTTTGGTGGTTTTGTATTGCATCTCTTTCCCTTCCCTAACGTGGCTTATTCCATCACTTTATACAGGACTTACTCACAGATTTTATCTATACCAATCCTTGCAGGAGTCGTAAACTTTTTACCCCACCCCAACCCTCCCATTGGTAAGGGGAGGGAGTAAGAAATTCACAAATGATTTAGGATTGCTATATAGAGCGATCGCTGTCCACCAGAACTCTACAGGTGATCTCAAAGTTCGGTTATGCAGGGTAATACCAAATCCGGGTTAGGCATCCCCTTTATTGTCATTGCGAGGGAAGCAAAGCAATCGCCGAGACGCAAGCGATTGCTTCGCTTCCCTCGCAATGACGGAATATTTATAACAGGGGTGGTAAACTCGGATTTGGTATAAGTCCTGTTTGTATACTTATACTCTCATTTTGAGAGTAAAGTGTCAAGGGTCGATCGGGTAAACATTTTTTAAGCCACGTAGGTGAGTTGTGTTTGTGCAGTACGCACTGTGCACCCTACTTGAATTGACAGGAGATTTACTTTGAAAACACTATTTTTGGCTTGGCAAAGCCCGCGCAGCGGTTCTTGGTTTCCGATTGGTCGATTGACATTTAACGGTAAAGAATACCAGTTCAATTATACAAATGGTGTTTTAGAGGCGAAACTTAAGTGCGGGTTTCTGCCTTTGCCATCTTTCCCGGATTTCAATAATGTTTACACTTCACAGAAACTGTTTTCGTTGTTTTCTAATCGAGTGATGGCGCGATCGCGCCCTGACTACCAGGAATTTGTACAGTGGTTGAATATCCCTGAACACGAACATGACCCAATTGCTTTATTGGCGCGCAGCGGAGGCAAACGGGCAACTGATAAATTTGAGGTGTTCCCTTGTCCCGAACCAGATGAAAATGGACGTTACTTTATCCATTTTTTTGCAGATGGACTGCGATACCTTTCAAAGTCGGCAATTGAACGGATTAATCGGCTTCAAGTGGGCGAACTTTTGTATTTAGCCCACGAATTTCAAAATCCGCGCGCTTCCCGTCTGCTTCTGTGTACTAAAGATCACTGGATTGTCGGCTATTGTCAGCGCTATCTGGTGGATGATATTTTTGAAATTATTTCGCAGCATCGAGAATTGGTTCGCGTAGAAGTCGATCATCTCAATCAACCCCCAACGCCACTAAATTTCCGCTTGCTGTGCAAGATGACTGCCGATTGCCAGCAAGGCTTCCGCCCCTTCCAAGGCCCGATGTACCAGCCGGTTAGCAGTGATGTTTTAGCTGCAAGTGCGATCGGATAATCAGCAACAATAAGTAAAATTACGATCGCCGAATTAGGGAAGAAGTCAAGTTAATTGTTGTGAATTGAATACATAAAATTGCACAATTTAGACGAATAATTAGCTATGTCTTGACATTTTTTACATAATAGAGTATGTTTGAGCTAATTTATCGATTCCAAATTTCGCATTCTCAGTTAAACCCATACAATTTCTGAAAATTAGAGCTACACATTGCTAATGATTTGGATTAGTATTGTTGCGCTGAGTGAAACAAATTCGAGTTCTATTTTTTATACTTAGAACTCATATTGATGTGAAATTGAACCATCACAAACTTCAGATAATTATGAGTATGAACAAAAAAATAAAGATTGGGGTTGCTGAAGCTTTTGGTACTTTTGTGTTGGTATTAGGTGGATGCGGCAGTGCGGTTTTAGCTGGAGACAAAATCGGCTTTTTGGGAGTATCGATCGCTTTTGGTCTATCCCTCTTAATCATGGTTTATACCATCGGCCCTATCTCTGGATGCCACATTAATCCGGCGGTAAGCATCGGTTTAGTAGTTGCCAAACTGATCGATGCTGTTTTGCTTCCTTATTATATAGGAGGTCAGATTGTAGGGGGAATTTTAGGCGGTCTTGTTTTGTACATGATAGCATCAGGAAAACCCGGTTTTGATGCGGCTGCTTCGGGATTTGCATCTAACGGTTTTGCAGAACATTCTCCCACTGGTTACGGACTTTTGGCAGCAGCATTGACAGAAATTGTACTAACTGCTTTTCTGTTATTTACAATCATGGGTACTAGCCATCCCAATTATCCCGTCGGTTTGGGCGGAATTCCCATCGGCTTGATGCTGGTCTTGATTCACTTAGTCGGAATTCCCGTAACCAATACTTCAGTTAACCCCGCTAGAAGTATCGGTGTCGCACTTTTTCAAGGCGGATGGGCAATCCAACAGTTGTGGGCGTTTATTGTATTCCCAGTGATAGGTGGAATTATCGGCGTTTTGGCTTATAATTTCATTAAACCCACTATGGAAGAAATTTGAGCAAAAATCAGAAACAAACCGGGTTTATTGAATTTTTTATGGTGGTAGAATTCATCCTGCAACTTAATAAACCCGGTTTGTCGATCGCACAAGTTGATAAAATTGCAAGTATTCGGTAAATATGCGCCATGATTACGATCGTGATGGGAGTCTCAGGTTCTGGGAAAACTACTGTTGGCAAGTTGCTGGCGCAATCTCTCAATTGGGATTTCAGCGATGCCGACGATTTTCACCCATCAGCTAATATCGAGAAAATGAGTCGGGGCATTCCTTTAGAAGATGCGGATCGCCTTCCTTGGCTATTACAATTGCAAGCTACAATAGACAGGTGGCTGTTAGAAAATAAAAATGTGGTTTTGGCTTGTTCTGCTTTAAAAACATCTTACCGCGAAATGCTCTACCGAGACCACAAGCGAATGAAGATAGTTTATCTAAAATGTTCTTTTCAGCTATTAGCCACAAGGTTAAAAACTCGCGAAAATCACTACATGAAAGCAGATTTGCTGTTAAGTCAGTTAGACAGTCTCGAAGAACCTGAAGATGCAATTATCATAGATGCTTCGCAGCCGTTAGAGTTAATCTTGCGCCAAATTAAAAATTATCTGAGGTGCGGTTAATTGCCCACAATAAAACCTCTAATACCAAATCTGACTTAAATACCCCTTGATTTCTTAGTTTTTCTCAGCTAGAAGGAGAGTTTGTATAACAATCCTCGCATCATTTGTGAATTTCTTACTCCCGAGCGGGTTCGGAGAGGGTTGCGCTGGGGTAAAAAATTTACGACTCCTGCAAGGATTGCTATATAGTATGGATTTCAAACAGCCGGATTGAGGTTTTTTAAGGCGGATTTAGTATAAGAGTTATTTTTTCTGATTAACCGAGTTTCTGAACCACATTTAGCCTCCTCTCCGTTTCCAGGCTGATAGGTTTGCGGCCCTAATTTTTGTACAAATACAAGAAAGCTTCTACTTCAGCCCCAGTAGGTTGAGCTCTAATTGCCCCGGGTTTCATCGCTGTCATCGCACCTACCGCACTGGCATAAGTTACAATTGTTTGGGCTATTTTTGGATCGGCTAAATTCTTAATTCCCTGCTTGCACAACTGTCGCACAAAACCAGCCAGAAATGCGTCGCCTGCACCTGTTGTATCCTCAACATCTACTGTAAATGCGGGGATTTTTCCTTCATTTTCCGAGATACAATAAGCGCAACCTTTCTCGCCTGCTGTTACCAAAACGCCTTCTACAGAATCGAGACGGTAGGTAATAGCTCCAGCGTCGGTAGTGTCAAACAACCATTCGGCTTCTTCCTCAGATAACTTGACAAAATCAACTTTTTTTAAGATTTTTCTAATGCGCGCTTTTGCTTCGTCTGGATTTGGCCAAAATACGGGACGCCAATTGATGTCAAGTATAATTTTAACGTCATATTGTTCTGCTAGTTCGATCGCTCGGACGATCGCCTCTCGACTTTCAGGATAAGCTAATTCTAAAGTGCCTAGCACTAAATATTCGGCATTTTCAAACAGCACTTCGGGTAGTTGTGCAGCGAGGAGGCGGGTGTCAGCAAAATCCGCAGTATCAAATTTGCCAAAACCGGCAAAAGATCGATCGCCCGCTTCATTCCGCAAGACATAAACTTGTCGCGTCGGCGCACTTGGATGTCGCTGAACTCCAGCAATATCAACCCCTACTTCTTGCAATACCTGCACTAGGGAATTCCCCAATTCATCCCCACCTACAGCACCGATAAATCCCGCCGCCGTCCCCAATTTAACCAAAGCACAGGCAACATTAGCAGGAGCACCGCCGGGATATGCCGTCCAAGATTCTACCTCTTCGAGAGAGACTCCTGGTTTGTCTGCTAAACAATCAAATAAAACTTCACCCAGACATAGAACGCGAGGATAAGTCATAGGAATTTTAGATTTTAGATTTGAGATTTTAGACCAGCAGTAGACAGGTCAATAATGATTTTTAACCCATCCCAGAAAAATTGCCAGCTATTTTTTTATGGCTGCTCCTATAATATCAGACTTAGTGATATTGGCAGTTACTCTCTCAACGCACAAGTGCAGTGCGGGCGTATCAGTTGTTTTACCTGAAAACATCTGCGGGTTTTGCCCGGATGTCAGATGCGCGCAGGTAAAGGGATCACCCGCCACCCTCCGGTGCCAGCAGTGCAAGTCGGTGCGAGTCATGCTGTGTCAGCGCTGGGTTTGCACTCCTGGCGATTCTGCAAGCGAGTTGGTGCTTCGGGCCCCAAAGTAGCACAGCAAATTTAATTTTCTCTTCATACTTGATCCCTCATCCTTTAGAATTGTAGATAGGTAAATATGCAGACATAGGAAAAATTTATGAGTGGGATTGTCTCTGGAACCCCTGTCACCCTGTCGGACAGAGAATTGCAAGTGGTAGAGTTAGTAGCAGCGGGATTGACTAATGAGAAAATCGCCGAAAAGCTAGAGATTAGCAAGCGTACTGTTGACAACCACATTAGCAATATCTTGAACAAGACGCGCGCTGACAATCGAGTTACCCTTGTACGCTGGGCTTTGCAGTGGGGAAAGGTATGTTTGGACAATATTAACTGCTGCCCTTTACCGCGGCCGATCGATAAAGAAGTATCTTAAGTAGGGATTTTGGTTGGGGACAGGCAAAGAAATGATGCAAACGGCACAAGAAAAACAACTCCGCTATCAAATTCAAAGCCCTGGATTGCCGCTGGCGGTGTATCGCGAAGTGGCGACCCATTTGCGTCAAGTTGAAGGGGTGCAAACCGGTTTAATTCCGCAGCAGTCGCAGCGGTTTGATTACTACGACAGCCAAGTTGGGGGTTTGTGGATACAGTATCCTGAAGGGTTCGATTTGGCAGGTCGCGAGCGGGTCGATCGCATTTTGGCTTATTATGGCGATCGTTACGGAGCGTGGGAATTATTAAGTCATTAGTTATTGGGAATTGGCAATTGTTAGCGGTTGACTATTGACTGTTAACTGTTGACTAATAACTAATGACTAATGACTAATTACTAATGACAACTGACAACTGCCAACTGACAACTGACTAACAAAATGAGTGCAATTAAAACTTTACCGGGAACGCGGGATATTTTGCCCGCTGAAATTCAATATTGGCAAAATATAGAAGAAGTCGCTAGAACAATTTTGAAAAAAGCGGCTTATCGAGAAATTCGGACGCCAATTTTTGAACAGACATCTTTATTTGAACGTGGCATTGGCGAAGCTACCGATGTTGTGGGCAAAGAAATGTACACTTTTAAGGATAAGGGCGATCGCTCGACTACTTTGCGTCCAGAAGGCACCGCCGGAGTAGTCCGAGCTTTTATTCAAAACAGTTTGTACGCGGCGGGTGACGTGCAGCGTCTGTGGTATGCGGGGCCGATGTTTCGCTACGAACGCGCACAAGAGGGAAGACAGCGGCAGTTTAATCAAATTGGCGTGGAAGTCTTGGGTAGTGCGAATCCTCGTGCGGATGTCGAAGTAATTGCGATCGCCTGCGACATCCTGCAAACCCTCGGTTTAAAAAATTTGCGCCTCGATATTAATTCCGTCGGAAATAAGGAAGACCGACAAAATTATCGGCAAGCTTTGATCGATTATTTTACACCGTACAAAGACGAATTAGACGCGGATTCTCAAGACCGCTTGACTCGCAATCCCCTGCGGATTTTAGACAGCAAAAATCAGCGCACTCAAGAAATTGTCAAGGGTGCACCGAGTATTTTAGAATATTTGGGCGATGAATCGCGATCGCACTTCGAGCAAGTGCAACTTATGCTCACAAATTTAGGAATTAGCTATCAGTTAAATCCCCGATTAGTGCGCGGTTTAGATTACTATACCTACACAGCTTTTGAAATTATCTCCGACGATTTGGGAGCGCAAGCCACAGTTTGTGGCGGCGGTAGGTACGACGGTTTAGTTAAGGAACTGGGCGGCCCAGATACGGCGGCAGTCGGTTGGGCAATGGGTATCGAAAGGTTAATTATCCTACTGCAAAAGTTGCAACCTTTGCCCGTACCCAAGCAGGATTTTTATTTGGTATCCAGGGGCGAAAAAGCAGAACAGCAATCGGTATTGTTAGCTCAAAAATTGCGAAGTGCGGGGTTTAGTGTAGAGATAGATTTGAGCGGTAGTGCTTTCGGGAAACAGTTTAAAAGAGCCGATCGCAGTGGTGCTGTTGCGTGTTTAGTTTTGGGAGATGCGGAAGCTGAAAACGAGACGGTACAATTGAAGTGGTTGGCGAGTGGTGAACAAAGTGCGATCGCCCAATCAGAACTACTAGCAATGACCAGCGAACTACAGCAGAAAATTAAAAACCCTTAAAACTCTCGGTTTTAGCCCAGTCTAGATCCCCCTAAATCCCCCTTAAGAAGGGGGACTTTGAATTCCCATCCTCTCGTTACCAGGCTCTGCCCGGTTACGCATATCCAGAGGCTCTGCCTCCCTCGTCATTAAGCCATTAACATGCATCCCAAAAACCAAAAGATGTAATTTAAACATTAAAACATTTAACCTCTGATCAACTATGTCTGTAGCAACTAAAAACCCAGAAACAAAACTCACAATCACCTGGCCGCTACTACCAGAAGATTTTCAACTACCAGACGACCCCGTGGAAGACGAAAGCCAACCATTATTAGCCGCAGCTTTGCGCCAGCCACTAACAGCATTTCCTGAATTAATGCAGGATGCCTTAATTGTTTCCAACTTTGCCTTGTGTGCCGGGATAAGTTTCCCAGGTTCAACCAGCGACGAACAGCGTATTATCTGCAAAGCGCCAGATTGGATGTACGTGAAACCCGTAAATCCAAAAAATGTCTCTCAAGTACGCCGCAGTTACACACCACATACAGAAGGAACCATCCCCCAAATCGTGATGGAGTTTCTTTCAGAAACCTATGGAGAAGAATACTCCGTTGAGTTTACCTCGCGGGTGGGAAAGTGGTATTTTTACGAGCAAGTAATCAAAGTCCCCAGATACGTCATCTTCCGAGCAAAAACAGCTCATTTAGAAGTTTACGATTTAGAATCAGATCACTACAAGTTGCAAAAACCAGATGAAAATGGACGTTATTGGATACCGGGATTAGACTTATTTTTAGGTATTTGGGAAGGAACCCACGAAGGGAGAACAGGCTGTTGGCTGAGGTGGTGGGATACAGAAGGCGAGTTGTTGCTGTGGTCGGAAGAACGAGCCGAACGCGAACGACTCCGCGCTGAAAGATTGGCAGAAAAATTGCGTCAAGCGGGGCTCGAATTAGATGACGAAGAGTGAAATATCAATTGATGAGTCGAATACCATGATGTTTTGGTATAATTAATATCTTGTGGTGCAGGCATCCAGCCCGCCCTTGTCCTAATGCGAACTAATATGTTAATCGAACGTCTCAAGCCGATCGCCTGGAAAACCAAACCGCAACTGATATCATTGTTTTCAGGTTGTGGCGGCATGGACTTGCCCTTCCACAAAGCCGGATTTGAAGTAGTTTGGGCGATCGACTCCAATAAATACGCCTGCCAAACTTTCAGCAGAAACATTGCTGATGTCATCGTCAACGACAGCATAGAAAATATAGACATTGCACAAGTTCCCGATGCAGAAATATGTATAGGAGGGTTTCCTTGTCAAGACTTTTCCATGATTTGGAAGCGCCCCGGACTTGAAGGAACCAGAGGCAATTTATATACATACTTTCTCGATTTTGTCAACAAAAAAAAGCCCAAAGTTTTTGTAGCAGAAAATGTCAAAGGCTTATTAAGTGCCAATAATTATCAAGCAATAAAACAAATAATCTCCGACTTTGAAAGTATCGCTCCGGGCTACTTAGTTAAACCTAAACTCTACAACTTTGCCGATTACGGAGTTCCGCAATTTCGCCAAAGAGTTTTATTAGTTGGAATTCGGATGGATACAGGATTTAATTTTGTGCATCCTCAGCCCAAATACGGTCAAAATCGTGAACATCCCTATCGCACAGCAGGTGAAGCACTCAAAAATGTGGAAAAAGTGAAATATAATCAGGAACATCAGAAAATTCAGCCTCGAACCATTGAAATTTTGAGTCTAATTAACCCCGGAGGGAATTTTACTGATATTCCTAAGGATAGTCCATATTATGTAAAAGGCATGATCAGTCACGTTTATCGGCGAATTCATCCAGATAAACCCTGTGCTACAATTATTGCTGGTGGTGGTGGCGGTACTTGGGGATATCATTATCCCGAACCCCGTTCATTGACAAATCGTGAAAGAGCTAGGTTGCAAACATTTCCCGATGATTTTGTTTTTGAAGGTTCTATTACTGAAGTAAGAAGACAAATTGGCAATGCAGTTCCGCCAGATGGAATAGTTGACGTTGTTGAATCTCTGATTCCGCTATTTAAAGGGAATTATCCGAAAGTGGATTTATACAATTTAAATCAAAAACTGCAAATGATGTCAATTAAGGAACGCTTACAACACGCAGAATTAGAGGCTGCACAACAGCCATTACAATTAACATTAACTTTTTAGTGAAGTGAGGTAACTTAATGTCCCTACCTGCCATAACTCCCGCAACGCCCTATGTGGATATATCTTTATCCAGGGTTGATGCTCAGCAAAAATCCAATCTCAATGCTTTTTTCGGAAAAGGAAGAGAAAGTAAATCGACCGGGAAGGTTATCCCTAGAGATTGGTATGAAGTTGAGATTATAGTAGATACAGAAACGACAAATAATCCTGTTTATCCCCAGGGGGATTTTACCGCCTATACTGATGATGGTTCAAATTTTCCCTGTCGCACTCAAGGCGATTATTACAAAAACTTTAGATCCAAGAAAGACTTAAAAATTCTAGGTCGCTGGATCAAAGGTAAGTTAGAACAAAGTGGTGCATTGCAGAAATTTGAGCCTGTCACGAGCCAGACATTGCAAAATTACGGCAGAGACTATATCCGTCTCTATAAATTGTCCGATTCTGACTACTACTTAGAATTTTAAGAGGGAGCGATAGCTCTCGCTCTAAAAAATCCAAATACATAACGAAGAAAAGTCAATGTTCGAGTTTGACATAGGCTACTACACCGATTTTAAATTGCCGAGCAACTCAGATATTCCCGATCGATTACAGCAAACACTTCGCACGGTTTGGGACAGAAAATATGACGATTTATATGAAAGAGGCGGAAACAGCGATGTAGAAGAAGCTTTTGTAGAAGTAATGACAGCCTTTGGAATGCCTAATGATCCAATATCCCATCAGCGATACGTCTATATGGCTTATGGAATAGCATTAGCAGCTAAACCGATTATTAAACATTACTTTTCTGAAGAACACAAAGCTGATATCGTTGAAGGAATTGTATCTTGTTGGCTGAAGGATAGCTGTGAAATCCCAGAAACTTGGGCTGATACCTTGTTTCCTAACATCAACAAAATCGGAAAATATCAAGCTACTGACGAAGCTTACAATATCTTTTACGCCTTGCTGCAAACACTCAATACGAAAAGAGCTTATAATGCCATCTTAGATATTCTGTATGATGGGATTACTGGTGATGCCATTTCTGGTTTTACTGAAGCCAGACGAGATATGTTTAATTGGTGGCTGATCGAAGTAATTCCTGCTGCTTATTGTTTAAAGCTGCCATCTACTTTATATTCGGGAAAATGGGAATTTCCGCCGTTGAGTAAGCTTGCGTAATCGATATAAGCAAATCGATCGAATAACTAATCCGGCACTCTCAAACCCTTCAAGATTCTCCCCTTTTCGTCCTCCCTCAACCCCTTCGACTGCACCAAAACCCCAAAACCCCCCAAACCCATCGGATCGATCAATTGATGCAAAGCCTCCCGGCGCCGCAAAAACGTTGCCAAATCCAATACTTCCGCATCATTTGTAGACAGAGAAGCAATACGATCGCCCAAACCCAACGCCATCAAAAACAAAGCCTGCTGAGTAAACCCTACCACATCCAAACCGCACAATTCACCCTGCTTTTCCAGCGCCGTAAAATTAACATGAGCCGTCAAATCCTGCCGCCCCACATTAATATAAGGATTGCTGTGATATCGGTGCAGATAATAACACTGTAGCGTCCCCTCCCTGCGCCTCGGATTGTAATAGCGGTGCGCCGGATAACCGTAATCAATAGTTAACAAATATCCCCGCTGCAACTTTTGAGCAACTGTACTCATCCAGTCCAAAGCCGCCAAATTCACCTCACTGCGATAACCATCCCCATAAACACTCGCCGACAAATCGATGCTTACCAAATCCAAATATTCGGCAATTTTTGGCGTGGAAACTTCGCCAATTACTTCAACAAATTTTATATCTTTTTGTTCATTTTTGGGAGTTTCTGCGGCAACGTAAATCTCCCTAACTTGCCCTGATTCCAGAATGAATTGATGCACTGGCAAAGCATCCACTAACTCGTTAGAAAAGAAACAACCGACAATTGAATTATTAACTATCTCATCCCAATTGCACCACTTAACGCACTCGATATCACTTAATCTTTGGCGTTGTTCGGCTTGAAGTATTGGCGAAATTTCAACAATTATGTATGTTAAAGTTTTAAATAAGTCGGGATGTTGCCGTTGCAGATATTGCAGCACATTTTCGGCGAAAGTTCCCCGCCCAGCGCCCATTTCTACGATCGCGAAATTGAAAGGGCGATCGAGCAATTCCCACATTTCCACAAACTGCTCTGCCAAAACCTCCGCAAAATCAGCACCCCAATGAGACGACGTGATAAAATCGCCTTGTTTGCCGATCGACTGTCGATCGCTATTATAATAACCGTGCTGCGGATGATATAATGCCAAATCCATATATTCAGCAAAAGTAATACGCTGCTGGGGACTGGCGGCAATTTTTTCGCCGATTAAATTGCAGAGTTCCAGGTTGCTGTCATTGATATCTGGTTGCTGAACTTTCATAATTTATCGAATCAAAGTTGATGTTATTTCATTTGTGAAGAAGAGATTTTTTTTATTAACCGCAGAGGGCGCAGAGGGCACAGAGGAAGAGAGCAGAGAGAAATAAGGTACATTTTAGCTACGTTAACAGCAAAATTAATCGATATCTATCCGCGTTTATCTGCCGTTCAAAAAAAATCAACCCGGTTCCCTAAAAAAACCGGGTTAATTTCTTAGATAAAAACCGACAAAACCTACCTGTCAACCGAGCCCATAATAATGTCGATACTGCCCAAAATTGCCACCAAATCCGCAATCTTCACGCCGCGAACAATGTGAGGCAAAATCTGCAAATTATTAAAATCTGCAGCCCGAATCTTCCAGCGCCAAGGAAACACACTATCATCCCCGATAATATAAATCCCCAACTCACCCTTGCCGCTTTCAACGCGGACATAATGTTCGCCCTTGGGAATCTTAAAAGTCGGGGCAACTTTTTTGCCAATAAACTGATAGTCAAAACCATTCCATTCCGATTTGGGCCCGCTTTCTAAGCGCTTCGCTTCCAAATTCTCGTAAGGGCCGCCGGGGAGTCCTTTCAAGGCTTGATAGATAATCTTAACAGACTCGCGCATCTCCCGAATCCGTACTAAATACCGGGCTAAACAATCGCCAGCAGCTTCGGTACAAACTTCCCAGTCGAAGTCGTCATAACATTCGTAATGGTCAACTTTCCGCAAATCCCAATTTACGCCGGAACCGCGCAACATGGGGCCGGAAAGTCCCCAGTTAATCGCTTCGTTGCGAGAAATAGTACCCAGCCCTTCAATCCGGCGGCGGAAGATTGGATTGTTGGTAATTAAACGTTCGTACTCGTCAATTTTGGGAACGAAATAATCGCAGAAATCTTGGCACTTATCTACCCAACCGTAGGGCAAATCTGCGGCGACTCCGCCAATGCGGAAATAGTTATTATTCACCATGCGATAACCTGTGGCTGCTTCCCACAAGTCGAGAATTGGTTCGCGATCGCGCATAGTATAGAAAAAAGGAGTTTGCGCGCCCACGTCCGCCAAAAACGGCCCTACCCACATCAAGTGGTTAGCAATCCGGTTCAACTCCAGCATAATTACCCGAATATAACTAGCCCGTCTGGGGACAGCAATATTTGCCAACTTTTCCGGTGCATTCACTGTCACCGCTTCGTTAAACATCCCCGCAGCGTAGTCCCAGCGGCTCACGTAGGGCACGTACATCACGTTGGTGCGGTTTTCGGCAATTTTTTCCATCCCCCGGTGCAGATAGCCCAAAACTGGCTCGCAGTCCACCACATCTTCCCCGTCCAGGGTGACAATTAACCGGAGTACCCCGTGCATGGAAGGGTGGTGCGGCCCCATGTTGAGCACCATCGGTTCGGTTCTAGTCTCAATTCTTGACATAATTAAATGAATTAATGATTACTAGCTATTGTTGATTTTTGTTTGGCTTTTATGATTATGAAGGATATCGAGCTCTCTGAGAAGGAGACCCCTGGATCAGATGTCAGTATTGACGCCTATCACGTTCCAGTTTTGGGTCAAGAATTAATTGCGGGTTTGGCTGTGCGTCCAGGCGGACACTATTTGGACGCGACGCTTGGGGGCGGCGGACACACGAGTTTGATTTTAGCGGCGGCGGCTGATGTTACAGTGGTGGCGATCGACCGCGATGAACAAGCCATCCGTTTTTGCCAAGCCCGATTTGCCAACTCGCCCGTTGAGTTTTGGCACGGCAACTTTGCTGAATATCAGTCCCCAGAGGCTGAATTTGATGGTATCATAGCAGACTTGGGCGTCAGCTCTGCTCAGTTCGATACACCGGAACGAGGATTTAGTTTTCGCCACCCAGCTCAACTAGATATGCGTATGAACCAGCAGCAATCTTTGACGGCAGAAGAGATTATCAACCACTGGGAAGAAGTTAAACTAGCAGATATTATTTACAGGTACGGCGAGGAGCGACTGTCGCGGCGCATCGCAAGGCGGATTGTGCAAGGGCGCCCTTTTCAAACTACAACAGAACTTGCAGGGGCGATCGCCTCCAGCTTCCCCCCCAAGCAGCGCAACGGCAGAATCCATCCGGCCACCCGTACTTTCCAAGCTTTAAGGATAGCTGTCAACTCCGAACTCGCTTCTTTAGAAACTTTCCTCAACCAAGCGCCCAGGTGGTTAAAACCAGGTGGGAGAATCGGAATCATTACATTTCACAGTCTCGAAGACCGACCAGTCAAGCACCAACTCAGAGGAACACCCAATTTGCAGGTACTGACAAAAAAGCCGATCGTCCCACAATCCGAAGAAGTCGCTAGAAATCCCCGCTCTCGTTCTGCTAAGCTCAGACTGGCAGAAAGAATAACTTGATTCGGCAGTAGTAATATGCTTGCTGCAAAAAGTTCAGAGATTAAGGAGACTTGCATGCAGCAATCAAGTACGATTCGGCAAAGATGTAGGCAATAGCGCCAACAACCAACCACTAACCCTCCGGGTACAGTGGGGCTTGAAATACAGCCGATGTTGACCAGACTTAGGTAGCAATACCTGCCTTAGTAGTAAGTGTTAAAATTCACACCGAGGACAGTGCCCAGCTAGTTAAGAACTCTGCAATCAGAGCATTAATTAGCCGTTTTGAATGCTGGTGTGTTTAGAAAAGTACCAACTGCTAACAAGATCATTGCTCGTATCACAGCGTGAAAGCTGACTCGGGAATTTTCCCTATTGAAGCGGCCTACCGAGGCGGGTTACAGTATCGAAAGCCTCTCATCTGTGCGAACAGATGGTGCGAAAGGAATGCTCACCTTGAGGTAAAACGGGTTTCTTTAACTCAACTTGACGTAACTGATATGTTGCATATATCCAGCCCCCCTTTTCCTCCCGCCACCTTGCTGATTACAGCTATGGTGGGGGTTTTCAAGGGGGAAGAAAGATGAGTCGGGGAGATGGAAGCAAGCTGAAACTGATGGTAGTCGATGACGAACCCGACAACTTGGATTTATTGTACCGGACGTTTCGACGCGACTTTCAGGTTTACAAAGCAGATAGCGCCCTCAGCGCCCTGGAAGTTCTAGACGAACAGGGTGAGATGGCGGTGATTATATCTGACCAGCGGATGCCAGAAATGAATGGCACCGAGTTTTTGGGGAAAACAGTCGAGCGATTTCCCGATACGATTCGGATTCTGCTAACGGGATACACCGATGTTGAAGATTTGGTTGAGGCCATCAACTCAGGTCAAGTTTTCAAATACATCACCAAACCGTGGAATCCAGAAGAACTCAAATTGGTGATCAATCAAGCCTCAGATACTTACAAATACTACAAGCAGCGCAGCGTTGCATTGCGCCGCGCTTTACGCAAGGAATCTCTGTTCAATGAGGTAATGAGCGTGATTCGCGGGTCGCTTGATTACTCTAGTATGGTACAAACTATTGTTCAAACCGTAGGTCAAACTTTTGAGGCCAACTATTGTATGCTGCGGCCGGTAGAAGCCGATCGACTATTGCCAAGTACCTTCCCCTACCAATCCCAAACCTCTGAAGCCAGTAGCTTTTCTTTTGATGAAAATTTGCTGGTTCAAGCCGTAGCCAGCCGCCAAACTCAAGTGAACCCAAACAGTGGGGGGGATGGTAACTCGGTTGAGATTGCCGTGCCCCTGACTTACCAGCAAGAATTGCTGGCGGTACTGGCTTTGTGCCAGATTGGCGGCGCTAACCCTTGGTCGGCAGAAGATATAGAGTTAATAGAAGGTGTAGCAGCTCAAGCTGCTCTCGCCCTGTCTCAAGCTAAGCTCTACCAGCGGACTCTGGATTTAGCCAAGCAGATGCAAAACGAGTTGGAAGTGGCTCGCCAAATCCAAACAAACTTGTTGCGCCAAAGTTGGCCGGATTTTGAAACAGTCAGGGTGCAAGCTTGCTGTTATCCCGCGCGGGAAGTTGGCGGCGACTTTTTTGAAGTCTACGTCCACTCTCAGGGGGATATTTGGATAGCGGTGGGAGATGTTTCGGGTAAGGGAGTTCCGGCTGCTCTATTTATGGCCAGCGCGATTTCGGTGATGCGGCGGGAACTTTCCCAAGAAGTTTCTCCAGAGCCCGATCAAGTTATGCAGAACATGAATAGCACTATGTCTGACGACCTGATCGGCAACAACCATTTTATTACAATGGTTGTAGCTCGTTACACTCCGTCAACCGGACACCTCGCCTTTGCTAATGCCGGTCACATTTACCCGATTGTGTGGTCTCACTCGGAGGTGAAAGCTCAAGCCGCTAGCGGTAAAACGCCTGTCGAGCCGAATTTCCTGAAAGCTCGTGGCATTCCCTTGGGGATACTACCAGTTTGGAGAGGCAAAGCGGGTACGATCGAACTAAAGTCAGGAGATGTATTTCTGCTGACGAGTGACGGAATTACTGAAGCTAGCGTGACAAGTCAAGCGGTAGCAGGGGGTGTACCAACCCGTTCTATGCTACAACAAGAAGGGCTTTGGCAACTCTTGATTCAGGAACCTGGTTCTTTCAACTTGGACAATTTGTTGGCTCACATCCGAGCCGATAATCCCGTTCAGGAAGACGACCAAACCATACTCTCTCTGGAGGTTCTTTGAATCTGTCAGCGACTCCCGACGCATAGTCGGGGGTGAGAGCCGAAAAAACTTAAGCCCTGCTTGTTGACGGCCCATAGAGTAGTCCTGCAAAAGACGGCGTTATCGTCAACAGTCAAAAACCACAGTAAAAAACCTAGCCAGCGATGGCGCTGCTAGTTTCCTGAATCGCTTTCCTGGGGGATTAAATACCTGTCAAGGGTTAAGGTAGAAGGCATTCGTCAGAAAAAACCAACGCTTAAAAGCCAAGGATTGAAACACAGATTTTTTATACCTCGCTGCTTGCAGTCTCGGTATAATTATCAATTGTTAATGGGTTTTAAGCCCATAACAAAAATTTTCAACTATACTCTTAACTTCTGCCTTCTACCGACTGACGAATGCCTGATTTTTAAACAGAAAAGGCTAGTATCCCCCGAGTAGCGACAAGTATTGAGGCCGAATCCATTCGGCGCGTCGTGTTTCATACCTGGTGTGAAGACACAGGGGTTTTCAAACTTACGGGATTTTTTTATGAATACTGAGCTTCATGTGCCAAGCGACTTGCGGTTTTTAACAATTGTTGAAAACTGGTTGCTGAGCAGTTTGGAAGTAGAGCTAGGAGAGCACGTCGATTGGCCACGTCAGTCGAATCGTTTGCGCTTGGTGTTAGCAGAAGCCTATTCTAACGTGATCCGCCATGCTCACAAAGATCAACCCAATTTGCCCGTGTTAATTCGCTTGAATTTAAAAAATAGGGATATTGGTTTAGAAATTTGGGATTACGGTAAAGGTTACGAAATGGATACTTACAATCCCCCGAGGCCGGAAGCTAAACAGGAAAGCGGCTACGGCTGGCTGATTATGAGTAGACTTATGGATCGGGTGGACTACACTTTGCAAATAGACGGTCGCAACTGTCTAAAGTTGGAAGCGAGTTTGCCGGAAAAATCTTAATTAGTCGTTAGTCATTAGTCATTAGTCATTAATGATTGGCAATGCACTTTTAGACTCGCTTTGGCTGTCTGTCGCACGCGCTGCGGTGACAGCCAATTTTCCGTGCAGTAGCGTCAGCCCAAGGCGAGACTGTAAGATTGTAGGGGTACAGTCCCGATCGCACAAATACCGCAGAAACGGGATTTTTATACCGTGAGTGGCACTTTACCAAAGATTTGGAAAAAACCCGGTTTCTGCCTGATTCTGGCGATAAAGAGCCGATTAACCTGGCGATCGCACGACTTTAGCTATTACGTGCGATCGACAGGTCAAACCCAAATAGGCAATTTAAATCTGAAACAGATTATCAAACAGCTTATTTCTTATGTGACCGCAGATTTAGCAATTCTTGGGGAGAAGCTAACAGTTTGACCGTAACAGAAAGGATTTTTTGGTCAGAATTGAGCAAGAACAGCCATCCGACATTAACACCAAAGGCGGAAGTTTGCACCCGGCCGCTGACCTGAACTTCCACATTGCCATCTTCTAAAATTTTGCTGACACCTTTCTGGGGTTCTAGCTGCATTCCTCGTGCTTCTTTTTTTAGATAAGTGGCGATCGCAATCCTGCCGATAATTGGATCTTCAAACGGCGCGTGCAGAACCCCATCATCGGCAAACAAATTAGCCGTCGCTTCAAAATCCCCCGCGTTTAAAGTTTCAAAATATTGCAGTATCCCTGGCATTGTGATGCCTGCAATCTTTATAGAGTTAGTTAAAATAGGTCGAGTTGTTGCGGTCATAAAACAAGTGATTTCAAATGAATGATTATACTGTAATCATTCTCTTTGTCGCAGCAAATCCCTCAAAAGATATAAGTAGGGGTAGGAAAATAATTCTCCGACAAAAGGAGGAATCGGGAACCGGAGAGCGTCGATCGCAGATTTCAGAGCGCTCGACCAAAATCAATCCTACTTTCAAAAAATACAAGTGTAGCCAAGCTGTAAACCCTGATACAATCAGTCATTTTTCATCCTTCAATTCTTGAATCTAAAATTTAAAATATTAAATATAAAATGACATAAACCCAGACACCTAGCGGCATCTGGGTTTCTGGGCAAGCCTGTTTAACAGAGCCAACAAGAATATTCTATTTGCGGATCAAATTGAGCAATTCTTTAGGAGATGCCAACAAGTCGATCGCCACAAAGAAAATTTGACCTTGGGGATCGAGCAAAAACCGCCACGCGATGTTCATACCCACATTCGATCCGAACCAGGGAGTTTCAACTTTACCCGTGACTTTCACTTGTCGGTAGCCATCTTCGGCAGGTTCTGACACGCCTTGCTGGGGCATCATTTTCAGTCCGACGCACTCTTCGCGCATATAGTTGAGGATAGCTTCGCGACCAACGATCGGCTTTTGGAAAGGCGGTTGCAGGGCACCTTCTTCAGCAAATAAACCGACGGCTGGGGTGAAGTCGAAGGCGTTCATGTAGTCGATGTAGCTGAGCACAGTTTGCTCGCTAATACCCTCAATTGTGGTTTTTACCCGCTCTTCTGGAGCGGTGGGAGTGCTGCGGGGGGCAGAGCGTTTGGCGTACTCTTGGTTAAAAGCAGGGTCATAGCCCATGTTAACTACTGTGTTGCGAAGTACGGTAATTTGTTGACCCGGATCGAGTTTTTTGATGGTTTCGAGAACTTGGGTGGCTTCGGGAGACATTTGATAGCCAGCGGGGATCGGAGCGACAAGGCCCTGTTTCATCAACTGTCCCAACTCGTACCAGAAACCGAGTTTGGTATTGACGCGCAAAGAAGTGTAAATCCGGCCAATTGTTGTGTCGGCGTTGCTGGCTAGGTCAAACATGGTTTTGCTTTGAGCAGCCGGCGACATTTGCTTGATTTCGCTCAGAATGCCTTCGACAAGCGCCATGCTTGCTACTCCCGGTGCTGCTGCGGTAATGGAAACGCCCATTTCGGTGTAGGCATACCAGAGCAGTGCGAGTTGGTCTTCAACGCTGAGTTTGTAGAACGCTTCCGTGGTAGCCGGAACAACGCTAGCGATCTCGGTGTTGGAAAAAATAGATTGAGCTGATTGAATACTAACTGCCATATGTATGCTGTGGGATTCGCTGTCGGTTTTACTTGCGTACTTGAATTAGCGAATCGAATTCTCCCTAAATTAAATTATGTAACATTTTTGACATTTTGGAGTTCAAACTTATAAATATAAAGATTGTAAAAGAATTATCAATACTGTCCCAAAATTACTCTTAAAACTACTAGACTTATGGCACAAATTGTGCAGTGGTTTCTTATGATGAAAAAATCAATTAATAGCGATCGCATTAAGCAAAAAGCCCTTGAGTTGGGATTTCACAAAGTGGGGATAGCCTCAACAGACGCGGATTTTGATTTAGAAAAACAAAGATTGCAAGCTTGGCTGGACAAGGGTTATCAGGCGGATATGGCATGGATGGCAAACCCGAAACGGCAGGATATTCGATTAATAATGCCAGAGGTGCAGTCATTAATATGTGTCGCCATCAACTACTACACGCCCCACCAACGCCCCGAAAATCCCCTGTGCGAGGGGGGGGACGATGCAGGGGTCGAATATGCTAAAATCTCTCGCTACGGTTGGGGGCGGGATTACCATAGAATGTTGCACAAAAAACTGAAGGTTTTGGCAAATTGGGTGCGATCGCAAGGCGAGGGAATTGAAGCGCGGTATTATGCTGATACCGGGCCGGTTCAGGATAAAATGTGGGCGCAGCGTGCCGGGATTGGCTGGATTGCCAAAAATGGTAATGTAATTTCGCGCGAATACGGTTCTTGGGTGTTTTTGGGCGAAATCTTGACTAATTTGGAGTTAGCGTCGGATGAGTCTCATACGGAACATTGCGGTACTTGTACTCGCTGCATTGAGGCGTGCCCGACGGGAGCAATTACTGAGCCTTTTGTGGTGAATGCCGATCAATGTATAGCCTATCACACGATCGAGAATCGAGCCGAAAAATTGCCCGACGAAATTGCATCTAATTTACAAGGTTGGGTAGCAGGTTGCGACATTTGTCAGGATGTTTGTCCTTGGAATCAGCGATTTGCTAAACCAACTGATGTGGCAGAGTTTGAGCCTTATCCTGAAAATATAGCACCGACACTTGCAGAATTAGCCGACATTTCCGACGAGGAATGGAACCGCAGATTTACAGCTTCGGCGCTGCGGCGCATTAAACCGGAAATGCTGCGGCGAAATGCCAAAGCCAATCAAATTAACCCTTAAAATTTGAGATGTTCGTCAGGGTGCTTAGGGGCCACATTATAGATAATAAACCTAGGGTATGTACGGAGCGCCAATAGTCAATACATTATGCAGTAAGTCATTCCCCATCTAAAATCTAAAATCTAAAATCTAAAATTGTATGATCCCCGGTTCCTTATTTGCTATTGTCCCATGACCAAAGTAATTATTTTTGATTTTGACGGTACTTTAGCAGATACAATCGATATTCTTCTGAGCATCACCAACCGTTTGTCAGTAGAATTGGGCTTTAAGTCTGCGACCAAGGAGCAAATCGCTCAACTGAGCAATTTAACTTCTTGGCAACTCCTTCAGTATTCTGGCATTTCTATCTTCAAATTCCCGCTGTTGATTAGAATGTTGAAAGCAGAGTTACGCAGCGAAATTCCCAACATTAAATTATTTCCGGGAATTAAAGAAGTTTTACTGGAGTTAAAAAAACTGGGATTTCAACTGGGCATTATCACATCTAATTCTAGAGAAAACGTCTTGGCATCGCTGGAAAAAAACGGTTTGCAAGATACTTTCACATTTATTTACTCTGGTTCAACTTTTGGCAAACATAAAGTTATTAATAGCTGGCTAAAAAGAGAAAATATAAATGCTAAAGAAGTTGTTTATGTGGGAGATGAGATTAGAGATATAGAAGCTGCTCGAAAAACAGGAATTAAGGTAATGGCTGTAGCTTGGGGTTTTAATTCTCAGGAGGCTTTGGCTGCACACAATCCCGATTTTTTGATTAAACGCCCCCAGGAATTGATAGAGATTATGAGTAATTTGCGGGAAGTGTAAACTGAAATTGCCAAAAGTAAGACTCCTCGGTTGAAATCAATTCTACACAAACTCTCGTTCCAGCAGAGAGGAACTAAAGAATAAAAGGGGTATTAAAGTCTGATTTGTTATCAGCTATAGTTTCTATTATCCTCTGTAAAATTAAAATATCTTAATCTCCTTCGCCCCGTTTTAGTGCTGCTAAAACTGCTTGCTGGCTAACTGCTTGGTAGATTTTGCTAAAATGTTGCTTGAGTGCGTCAGATGCGGGCGAGGATTTACTAGCGCTTCCTTTTCCGTCGGTGGCGATGGGAATTGGGCCTAAGATATCTAATACTGTTTCGCTGCTGGGTGGGGGTACAATAACTACTAAAGATGATTCTAGCTGCTGATTGTATTCCCAAAAGCGATCGACCTTTGGTAATTTAGAATTCGCTGTGGGGGCATTTTCGCCGGAGTTGAGTTGGGAATTTTCCTCTCCTTGCGTACCGCGTCTTTGACGAAGTGCTGTCAAAATTTGCTCTTTGGTTCTCCCCCGCAATTGAAAGAGTACGAAGGGGTCTTCGCTGAAGCGATCGCCCAATAAGTAGTATACTGCACTGATGTGTTTGCAAGGGTTTTTGGGGTCAGGACAGCTACAGCGCGATCGAATATCAGATAAACTTAACGGAAATAGCGTTTTGCCCGCTGCTGCAAAGACATCTTCAATATTGTGCGGCATTTCTCCTGCTAAGAGTTTAGCTGAAAAAACTGCTCTTTGCGACATATTTTCAATCACGTAATCCCAATCTTCATCGCTCAATGTGTCGAGTCCTAAAGAAACTTGATAGGGTTTGGGATCGGTTCCTTGAACTACGGCAATTACTTCTTGGTTAGGGAATTTAATGCTGAGAACTTTACCTTCGCGCGCATATTGCCAGCCACGTTCTAAGCGCTTTTTGAAGCGATAGGTGTTGATTAAATCTAACCACTGTTGTGTCCACCATTCTCTGTCAATCATAAGCCGAAGGAAGAAGGAAGAAGGAAGAAGGAAGAAGGAAGAAGGAAGAAGGAAGAAGGAAGAAGGAAGAAGGAAGAAGGAAGAAAGCTTTAGTTATCTATGAGAGTCAGAAATCGAGTCTTTTAGTAAAAAACTGGACTATAACTTTTAATCCTGGTAGAAAACCCGGTTTCTTTGGTCAGAGTGTATAATTACTCTGATTTTTGACAACTAAAGTCCTCACTAGAAATCGAAGAAAATTAAATACATTATTCTTCTTCGCTTTCTATAATAGCATTGCGATCGAGGATTAGTAAATTCCGAAGTTGGTCTGTATCTAGCTCGGTGAGCCAGTTTTCGCCGGCGCTGACTACTTGTTCGGCTAGAGCTTTCTTACTTTCGATCATATCGTGTATTTTCTCCTCTAACGTACCTGTGCAGACAAATTTGTGGACTTGCACGTTGCGAGTTTGACCGATGCGAAATACGCGATCAGTTGCCTGATTTTCTACTGCTGGATTCCACCATCTGTCATAGTGGAAAACGTGGGTTGCTCTGGTTAAGTTCAAACCTGTCCCGCCAGCTTTTAAAGATAAAATCATAATCGGCGGGCCTTGGGGGTCGTGCTGGAAGCGATCGATCATTTCTTCCCGCTGCTGTTGCCGAATTCCTCCGTACAAAAACAAAATTTCTCGCCCTAAATGCTTTTCTAGATGCGGTTTCAGGAGTTTTCCCCATTCCGCAAATTGAGTAAAAATTAAAGCCCGATCGCCCTCAGCGAGCACCTCTTCTAACATTTCCACCAACCGCTGCAATTTCCCCGATTCCTGACTCTTAATCTCAAATTCTTTCGGCTTAGCTTCTGCTTTCACAAGAGCCGGATGGTTGCAAAGCTGCTTGAGTTTTACCAGCAAAGCCAGAATCATTCCCCGCCGCTGAATACCTTCGGCTGATTCTAATTCCGCTATTGACTCTTCGACTATTTTCTGATATAAGACCGCCTGTTGACCCGCCAGCCCACAAAATACAGTCATTTCCTGTTTTTCGGGCAAATCTTGGATGATTTCTTTGTCAGTTTTCAAGCGGCGGAGGATGAAAGGCCGAACGAGCGATCGCAAAGTCTGTAAGGATTCCCTATCTCCGTATTTCTCGATCGGAATTGCAAATCGGCGCTGAAAGAAATTGCGCGGCCCCAAATAGCCAGGATTGAGAAACTCCAAAATAGACCACAATTCTTGCAGTCTATTTTCCACCGGAGTTCCCGTCAGCGCAATTCTAAAAGATGCCTCGATTTGCCGCACCGCTTGCGACTGCTTAGCCTCAGAATTTTTAATATTTTGCGCTTCATCCAAAACCAATCCTTGCCATTTAATGCCTTGAAATTCCTTCGCATCCCGAAATACCAGCGCGTAACTTGTAATGATTAAATCCTTTCCCTTAATTGCCGTCGCAAATGCTTTGCCTTTAGCGCGTTTGTCTCCGTGGTGAACTAACACTTTCAGCGTCGGGCCAAATTTCTTGACTTCCCGCTCCCAATTACCTAATAATGATGTTGGACAAACCAGTAATGTCGGCGCCTCTAGGGCATTTTGTTCTTGTAAGTGCAGGAGGAAAGTAATTAACTCGATCGACTTTCCCAATCCCATATCGTCCGCGAGACAAGCACCCAAACCCCAACGTTCTAAGAATGCTAACCAGCCTGCTCCTAGGGCTTGATAAGGCCGCAATTGTCCTCGGAAACTAGCCGGAGTTGCGATCGCACTTACCGCTTGATTATCGCTCAAAGTATTCAACAATTCCTGAAGTTGACCCGTGGCCTCAAAATTCACCACAGGCAATTTCTCGATCATCTGAGTATCGCCCGACGCCAAACGCAAAGCATCCTCCAAAGAAAGAGTCATTTGCTCTTTGCGGCTGGCAAAAAAAGTTTGAGCCGCTTTCACATCAGGCGCGCGCAACTCCACCCACTCGCCGTTAATTTCCACCAAAGGCGAATTCAACGCGGTCAATCTGTCAAATTCTGCCTTAGAAATGCGCTGTCCGCCGATCGTCAATTCCCATTTAAAATTTAGCAGACTTTGCAATCCCAGCCCACCTTTCGCCGGAGTCACTTTCGGAGTTTCCGCTTGAATGCTCAAACCCAAACGACTCGCCCAACCATCCGTCTTTGTCAAACTCGGCGGCAAAACTACGCCCAACCCGCTATCAGCAAACCGCCAAGCTACAGACTTAATAAACTCGTATGCTTGCAGCGGATTTAATTGGCAAGATTGAGGCCGCTGTGCTTGCAAACTCGGTTCAATTAACGGATAAAGTTTCGAGGCTAAACCCAAGCCGCTGAGCAAAGTTTCTTGAGGCAATTCTATTGTCCTCCCCGCATAAGCCAAACGCTCGACAGAGTTGTTCCAAACAGTTGTCGCGTCAACCAAAAATTCGGTTTCATCTGCTGCTTGCAAGCAATAATTTAAATTCCAGTTGGCTTTACCGGGCGCTGGTGGTATGAGTTGAAAGCAAGTGCGAAATTGACTTTGTTGAGATAATTGGTTTTGCAGCGGTGCAGTCCAAGCACTAAGCTTGGTTGCCAAGTTTTCCAATGCTGCTGTTTCTACTTGCACAATCCCAGATTCCTGCTGCAAAGCTTGCAGCCAGTCGCGCACAGGAGAAACTGCTTTGATGTCTAAAGTAGAGCTACCAGCCGTTAGCGCAGCCCTCGAAGAGGATCGCACTTGACTATCTACAATACTACTCAAAAAGCCTAACACCAATTCCTCCGCCCCCATCGGCAAATCCACCGCTAAAGGCAATTGACTGGATTCTTCTTCCTTTTCCCCTCTTCCTTCTTCTTTTTCCCCTCTTCCTTCTTCCTTCTTCCCTCTTCCTTCTTCCTTCTTCCCTCTTCCTTCTTCCTTCTTCTGATATGTTCTGCAAGCCGTCGGCATTTGCTTGACAAAAGTGGCGAGGCGGAGTGTATCTGTAGAACTATCTAACAGCGGTTGCCATTTGGCAATAGCAGAACCGTCGGACTGTTTCTCCAATCCAGGCAAAAATTTGCATCTTGCCAACAAATCCAAACTCCACCTAGCAACATGAGACCAAAAACGCAAATCTGAGCCAACAAAAGAGTCGGGTTCCGTGCTGTTAAGCGGTAATGATTGCAAGAAAACAAAAGCTGCTTGAGGGTTGAGACAAAAACCCTCGACTTGCCAGGGATAAAGGTAAATATCCTCGGTTTTTGCCGGTTCCTCAAGTGCTGCTGCTGAGTGCTGCGGCATCAGAGTTGCGTTCGATTCTGAGATTTGGGTGGGAAGTGCGATCGCCCGAATTTCCCTTTTAATTGAGGAGTTGGGTGGGCTAATTTCTGCTGCGTTTTGAGTTTTGGGCGATCGCCGAGTTTTTTTGCTTTTTTCCGGTGGAGTTTCGGCGGTTTCCGGTAATTGCCAATCCAGTTTTCCCGACTGCCGCAAGGAATTTAGGAAAGTCTTAAATTCCGATTCGGTCATTGCTAAGGGATGCGGTAGATTTATCCCCGATTCTATGGTGTCAATTGTCCCGATTTTTCGCCACGTTTCTCCCCAAATAAATAAGCCAGTTTTTTCATTCTCTAGTACCCAACTGCCGTGTAAAATTGCCATTTTTTAAATCCTGATATTTTTATTTAAGTGGGATGTTGACTACTACATTTATATGGATTTATGAAAATTTTATTTAAAACAAACCGAGGATATTTTAAGCCTGATAGGAATTAGGTAGAACCTGTATATTTACGTACTTATGGCACACCTTACGGCTTATTCCCTAACTTAAATAACTAAATCCCTGTTCCTTCTTCCTTCAACGTCCCAATTCCCAAACGAAAATTCATAGTACCATCTATTTCAGGCGTTTAGCGGACGATCGACCGGAGAATCGAGCCCAGACTGCAAAAAATAATTATCGAGTATAAATGCTTACAATTGAGGCGGGGACAGTCGATCGCGAGGCGATTATCCCTGTCTTTTGGCGTCGGACTCTCAAACATCCTGTGGTAATGTTACGATCCCGACAGAGAAAGAATGTGGTAGATAAGGAAGCAGTGCTACATGGTAGAGATAGACAAGTCAATATCCTTCGATGGACGGGATATTAGACTGAAGATTGGTTTACTAGCGCCTCAAGCAGGCGGTGCAGTTTTGATTCAGTCGGGTGACACGGCCGTTTTGGTGACAGCGACTCGATCGCAGGGGAGAGAAGGAATTGATTTCCTGCCCCTGTTGGTGGATTACGAAGAGAGACTCTACGCTGGCGGTAAAATTCCCGGTGGATTTTTGCGAAGGGAAGGGCGTCCCCCAGAAAAAGTGACTTTGACTGGCCGTTTGATCGATCGACCGCTGCGTCCGCTATTTCCAAGCTGGCTGCGAGATGACATCCAAGTTGTAGCAACAACGGTTTCGATGGACGAACAAGTACCACCGGACGTTTTGGCGGTGACGGGGGCTTCGGTGGCGATACTGCTGGCGAAAATGCCGTTTTACGGGCCGATGGCGGCGGTGCGAGTCGGTTTGGTAGGGGACGATTTCATCATCAACCCAACCTACAGCGAAATCAGAGAAGGCGAGTTGGATCTCGTGGTAGCTGGTTCTCCTGACGGAGTAATCATGGTAGAAGCCGGCGCCAACCAGTTGCCCGAACAGGATATCATCGAGGCGATCGACTTCGGCTATGAAGCAGCCTGTGACTTGATTCAAGCCCAGCGCGAAATTATGGCCGAATTGGGCATCGATTTGGTGGTAGAGGAACGGCCATCGCAAGATTCGGCCCTGGAAACCTTCATTCGCGATCGCGCCCAAGAACCCATCCGCATCATTTTGTCAAGATTTGAAAAAGACAAAACAATACGGAATGCAGCATTGGACGAAGTTAAGGCAAATGCAGTCGAAGCTGCGATCGCCGAACTCCCGGAAGAGGACCCGGTAAAAGTAGCGGCCACCGCCAACAGCAAGGCGATCGGCAACGTTTTCAAAGACGTTACCAAAAAAATGATGCGGAAGCAGATCCTCGAAGATGGCATCCGCGTAGACGGTCGCAAGCTAGACGAGGTGCGACCCGTTTCTTGTCGCGTAGGCGTGCTGCCGTCGCGAGTACACGGCTGTGCGTTGTTTAATCGAGGCTTGACTCAAGTCTTGTCTGCTGCTACCCTGGGAACCCCAGGCGACGCCCAAGACTTAGGAGACGACTTGCACCCGCAGCAAGACAAACGCTACCTGCATCACTACAATTTCCCGCCGTTTTCCGTGGGAGAAACCAAGCCGATGCGATCGCCCGGCCGCCGAGAAATCGGTCACGGAGCCCTCGCAGAACGCGCTTTACTGCCCGTGTTGCCATCCAAAGAAGATTTCCCCTACGTGATTCGCGTAGTTTCCGAAATCCTTTCTTCCGACGGTTCCACCTCAATGGGTTCAGTTTGCGCCTCAACGCTAGCATTAATGGATGCAGGCGTTCCCCTTTCCCAACCCGTCAGCGGCGCGGCAATGGGCTTAATTAAAGAAGGCGATGAAGTCCGAATTTTGACTGACATTCAGGCAATTGAAGACTTTTTAGGCGACATGGACTTTAAAGTAGCCGGTACCGACACCGGGATTACTGCTTTGCAGATGGACATGAAAATCAAAGGTTTGCCCTTAGATGTGATTGCCACCGCCATCCGCCAAGCAAAACCAGCCAGACTGCACATTTTAGAAAGAATGCTGGCAACCATCGACACTCCCCGCAAGGAAATGTCGCCGTTTGCACCGCGTTTGCTAACCCTGAAAATCGATCCAGAATTTATCGGTTTGGTAATTGGGCCTGGTGGCAAAACGATCAAAGCCATCACCGAAGAAACCGGTGTCAAAATAGACATCGAAGACGACGGAACCGTGACAATTGCTGGCAACGACAGCGAAAAAGCTCAACGGGCTTACAACATTGTCCAAGGCATGACACGCAAGTTGAATGCAGGAGACGTGTATGTTGGCCGCGTAACTCGAATTATTCCGATCGGCGCTTTTGTGGAAATTTTGCCCGGAAAAGAAGGAATGATTCACATTTCGCAGTTAGCGGACTACCGCGTTGGCAAAGTGGAAGACGAGTTAGCTGTGAACGACGAAGTGATTGTCAAAGTGCGAGAAATTGACAATAAAGGTCGAATTAATTTGACCCGCTTGAATATTCATCCCGACGAAGCGGTAGCCGCCCGCGAAGCGCTGAATAAATAGTTGAGAGTTGGTAATTGGTAATTGCTTTTAGAGTAATTGCTAATTGCTAATTGCTAACTCGTGATTAGTGATTTTTAATTGCTAATTGAGATGAAATCTGATTGTTTCAGATTGATTTGGGAGTAGGTGCGCGACAGCGACAGATCGACAAAAGTGCGATCGGCTGTAGAAGTTAATACAGTCGCGCACTTTACCCTCGGCGGTTGCTATACACAAACTTTCCTCCACGCAACGCGAGACTTAATAAAATATAAACTATGCGCGTAGTAAGAGTAGGTTGGGTTGAGGAACGAAACCCAACACTCATTAATTGGATCTTGGCTTGGGTTGAGGAACGAAACCCAACACTCATTAATTGGATCTTGGGTTTCGCTATCGCTTAACCCAACCTACTATAAATGATACTCAGAAACCAACGTAAACTACATAATACCTTTACAGGGCGTAAGTTCTATAATATAAAGTATGCTTAGAAGGAGGCATAAATCAATGCCAAAACGGTTGATAATTTTCAAAACAGAATCGCTTTCTTCCCCTGGATGGGAGGAGAGATTGCTTTCCCATACAGGTGCTCTCACGAGTATCCTAGCAGAACACTACGACTACTCCGATAAACCTCTTCCTAAAACGGGCGATCGCCTGCGAAACTTTAGCCAATTTAAGGAGAGTGCAGATCCTAAATCCCTTGCTGCGAGCACTCACGTTCGCTGGGGAGATTGGGAGGTTTCGCGCGTAGAGGAGTACAGGCCTGAAATTCCGAATGCTGAATACGACTGTTTAGCGGTGTGCTACTGTTGCTACTCCCCCATCGATCCCGAATGGAAAGAATTGCCGAAAATTCAAGTTTCCCAACTGCAAAAACATTAAAAAAACAGAATTCCAGATGCCCGACTTCTTGAAAAAGTCTGGCATCTAAAAGAAGATGAAATTAAATCACAGCAATACAGTCAATTTCAACTAACACATCTTTCGGCAAACGCGAAACCTCTACACAAGCGCGTGCCGGTGCAGTTTCCGCATCAAAATATTTCGCATAAACCGCATTCACAGCGGCGAAATCATTCATATCTTTGAGGAAAACCGTAGTTTTTACGACATCCAACCAAGTAGCGCCGGCTTCTGTGAGAATGGCTTCGAGATTTGCCATAACTTGTTCGGTTTGTTTTGCCACATCGTCGGTGTAGACAATATCGTTTAGTCTAATGTCGATCGCAATTTGACCTGCTACAAACAGCATAGTGCCCGTAGCGGCGATCGCTTGATTGTAAGGGCCGACGGGTGCCGGTGCTTTGTCAGTACGAATAATTTTGCGCGTCATAGATGTTACCTTTTGGGATGATTTTTCCGAAGTTTCTGGCTGGTAGAGTTCTGCGTTAGAGGTTTCTGGCTCGTAGATTTCTCCATCGGGCATTATAGCACCAGTTAAGTCTGCATTTTCGATATTCCAGCCATAGGTTATTGCGTCAGTTAAGTCGGCCCTTTTCAAGTTGGTTCTACTTAAATCTGCTCTACTTAAATTTGCTCCTCGCAGATTAGCTCTTTCTAGATCCGAGCCTTGCAAGCAAGCTTTTTTAAGGTTAGCTTTTGCCAAGTTTGCCACACTTAAATCTACATTTATCAACTTCATTCCTGACAAATTCTTTTCGGGCAATTTGACTGCCCTAAGTTTAGAACCGTTGATATTTTTTGCCTCTAAGAGTTTTACACCACTTAAAATTGCAGAAGTTAAATCTGCTTGAATTATGTTGGCTTCAGTCAGATTAGCGTTAGTCAAGTCCGCTCTATTTAAGTCTGCGTGAAACAAGGAGGCTCTACTTAAGTTAGTAGCGGTTAGATTTGCACCACTCAGATTTGCCTTGTCAAGATTAGCATTAGTCAAGTTGGAACTACTCAGATTTGCTTTACTCAAATTTGCACCGTTGAGTTCTGCTAAACTTAGATTAGCTGAATCACAACGTATTCCACTCATGTTTGCACTTGTCAAGGATGCCCGACTCAAATTAACAGCGTAAAAAATCGCATTTGTTAGGTTTGTGCCACTCAAATCAGCCCCAGTCAAATCAGCACTTTGTAGGTCTATCCCACTCAGGTCAGCACCTTTAAGGTCTACCCCACTTAACTTTGCATTCGGAAATTTACGTTCGCCTTTAGCGTATCTTTCTAAAAGTTCTTTAGCATCCATAAATAACCTCGATCGCCCTTCCGCTACACCCCACTTTCCCAGCCTACCACCAAAACCCAACGCGCGATCTAAATCTGCGTTAATCAGCGTCAATCCATCTTCATCTGCGGTTAACAAATTCCCTTTTTGCAACCGCCGATATAGGCAGATAAACACAGATAAACGCAGATAAATTAGAGATTATCTGCGTCAATCAGCGTTAATCCATTTTCATCTGCGGCTAAGAAATTCGCATTTTTCAACCGCAGATAAACGCAGATTTACACATTACACACCAACCGGAGCACCAACAACCTCACCTTTCAACATCCGAGAAGCAGCATCAAGTAATTGCTCCTCCAAATAAGGCTTAGTGAAATAGCCCTTCGCGCCCAAACTGTAAGCCATTTGGCGGTGTCTGTCAGCACCGCGAGAAGTTAGCATCGCGATCGGCAATTCACACAAAACGGCATCCTTCTGCATCCGAGAAAGTAGTTCCAAACCGTCCATTCTCGGCATTTCAATATCGCAGAAAACGATATCGCAAGGCAGACCAGATTTCATCTTTTCCCAAGCTTCCTTACCGTCGCGAGCTTCTTCCACACGATAGCCAGACTTCTCGAAAGTAATCGACAATAGCGATCGCACGGTAATCGAGTCATCCACAATCAGCACAGTCGGCTCAGTCTTCTCGATTTCCGCCTCCGCAGCAGCCCGATCTCCCTCATCCCAAAGCGTACCGCCAGTGTCCTTCCGCAGCCTTCCCGTAGCCAAATCGATCAGCTCCAGAACGTCCGCAATCGCCACGATCCGACCGTCTCCGAGCACGGTAGCCCCAGCAATCCCGATCGGCTTCGGCACCGGCCCTTCCAACGGCTTGATCACAATTTCCTGTTCTGTCGAAACCTGATCCACCTGCACCGCCAAGAAATTGCCAGCAGAGCGCAGCACGATCACCGAAATCATGTCATCGTCAGTATTGAACCCGTAAACACTGCCCCGACCCAAATGGCGGCTGTAAGCCAGCAGATCCCGCAGCGGCCGGAACGGCAAGCTTTGACCCCGCCACTCAATGCAAGGCAAACCATCCGCCCCCGTCGTCACCTGATCGCGAGGCACATCGATCATATCCTCGACCCCATCCATCGGGAAAGCAATGCGAGCTCGATCGCTAATGCAAGTCAGAGCCTTAGAAATACTCAACACCAGAGGTAAACGGATCGTAAACACAGTCCCTTTGCCGATGGTTGAATCGATCGACACAGTGCCCCGAATTTCCTGCAACGAAGTCTGCACCACATTCATACCGACCCCCCGGCCGGCGTACTCCGTCGCCTGTTCCTGAGTGCTGAAACCCGGCATAAACAGCAAATCGTAAACTTCCGAGCGAGACATCCTCTGAGCCTGAGCCGCCGTCAGCATACCCTGCTTAATCGCCTTCGCCTTCACCCGTTGCGGGTCAATTCCCGCCCCGTCATCAGAAACCGAAACCACGGTTTGGTTCCCTTGGTGGAAAGCGCGAATCGTAATCCTGCCGACTGCAGGCTTCCCAGCAGCCAGACGCACCTCCGGCGCTTCGATCCCGTGAGTAATCGCATTGTTCACCAAATGAGTCATCGGGTCATATAGTTGATCCACAATCATCTTGTCGATCAAAATATCCTTACCCTCAACCTGCAATTGAGCCTGCTTGCCGCACTTAATCGCGATTTCCCGCACCGCCCGGAACAGCCTGTCCGTCGTCTCCGCAAACGGCTTCATCCGGGCGCGAGTTAAACCTTCTTGCAGTTGAGTCGTGACTTGCCGCAGTTGGCGAGTCACCTGATCAGCCTCATCCACCAAAAACTCAATGTCCGCCGCCGACTCCCGTACCCGCACGATCAGCTCAATAATCTCCTGAGCCAAACTGTGGAAAGGAGTAAACCTGTCCATTTCCTCCGGTCTCCAGGCACTTTCCCTGGTGTGCGCCGAATCCTCAGAGCGCCAGGCCGATCGGTGTCCCTGCCGGTTTGCCAGCAAAGCAATCTCCAAAAGACTCCGCTCGTAGAAATCCTGAGTCCGCTGGCTCACATCGCTCAGCAGCGTTACCTGGTGCAGCAAATTGTCCAAAAACTGCCGCATCCGTTCTTGGTCTTGCTCCAAACTGTTGCGGTTCACAACCAGTTCCCCCATCAAATTGCTGAGGTTGTCCAGTTGCTTGACGGGCACCCGCATCGTCTGGTCGCCGAACCCGCCCGCGCGAGCATTCCGCCTGGGTCTGTTGATCGCCGACGGCCCCATATTGCCTTCCCCTTGGCGGCCGCTCTCCTTGGGATCTTCCAGCAGTTTTTCCAAATCGCCAAATTCGTCGTCGCTCTCCTCGGCAGCAGCGCGCGAAGCTTTACTAGCAGTTGTCGCCGGTGCAGAAATTTCCGGCATAGTTGCGCTCTCGCTGAGGAGTTCTTCGAGATCCGAGAAAACTTCTGTATTTACCGGACTCTGATTTGTGTTCCCAGAAGCTGCTATGACAGCTCCCGCACCCCCGGCAATTAACAGTGCTTCTAAATCGTCAAAATTGCCTTCGGCATCCTCATCGCCTGATTCGCCCTCGCCAAAAAAGTCTGCCAGCGACCCCTCTTCCAACTCCGAGGAATCGGCCTGGGCCGACTCGTCCTCAGCGTCCCAAAAGCCCGTTGTCAGTTCCGAAGTCACCAGAACCTCAGCATCGATCGAATCCAACAAATCATCAAAACCCTCCAACTCTTCGTTGTTGAGAGTAGCCCCGGTTTCCATCGCCGAGAGCAAGTCAGCATCCCCATCAAACATACCATCGAGAGATTCTGCAGGCAGTGCCTCTAAATCCACACTCGAAAAATCCGTTTCCAGGGCATCAAACAAATCATCTTCGCCCTCAAACTCCCCGGCGGCATCTGTTTCGGCTCGATCAAACAAATCCGCACTCACCCCGCCTGCCAAACCATCGGCAGGTTGGGCAGACAACTCCTTCACATCCGCAGCGCCGTCATCTGGCGCCGATCCAGCATCCCCCTGCTGCACCATGCCTTCCCCAAACATATCCTCCAAGAAATCGAAAGCTGCGCCCTCATCAGATTCGACATTTGAAATTTCCGACTCAGGACTCTTGTCGGACAAAGCCCCAAGTTCAACCGCTGCCGAATTTGTCAAGCCTTGGTCGGAAACATTCGCACCATTGTTCTCGAACAAACTCCCCAAGTCGCCCTCATCAACTCCCACATCCGCACTCAGCAATTCTGAATCCCCATCATTCTGCCAACCCCCACGGGCTTGCCCCGAAGCTTCTCCGTCATACTCGGTACCCGTAGGTACAGAACCGAACAGCTCAGCCAAATCTGCCGCTTCTCGGGAAGTAGCAGCTCCTTGCCGATCCCGCACAGTCTGTTCATCCTCAGAAATCGCGTCCGAGGTCATATCCCCAAACAGCGCATCTAAATCCGTATCGTCTACTTCCAGGTTGAGCGATTGCACAGACTCGTCTTCCATGCCGAAAGCATCTTCTAGCCAGTTTTCATTCGCAGAGATATCTAAATCAGAATTTGATGTCATGTTAAGAACGTTGCCCATTTCCTCATTTTGTGCGGTGCCTGCAGCTTGAGCTCGATCGCCCCCGTTCTCCCCACCTTCGTCTTCTGAAGATAGGAAATTAGAAGTAATCCCCAACAACTCGCTCAAATCCGAATCCTCGCCAAGCTCAGAGAACAACTCGAAATCATCGATTTCAGGCAGACCAACCGCTTCGGCCTCCGCTGAATCATTGCCCCCCCCTGCTGCAGGCTTCTTCGATTCTCCGTCTAAAGCCTCAGACTTCAGGGAATACTCCGAAGAGACTGCCAGCCCACCTGTTGCCTCAGATAAGCCTAAATCGCCGAACAAGTTCTCGAAATCAGCATTGTCCGTACCACTTGCAGAAGTTTGGGCAGCCACTTCGTCCAAAAGCGTACCGAGAGCATCTTCGTCAGCTTGTCCCCTGGCTGGGGCCACCGTCTCGTCTCGCCGCTCCAAACCGCGCTTACCGTTACCCGTTTTAACCTGTTTGCGAGTTAACCGCTGGCTCGAACCCGCATTTTTCTGACCGACAGCTACTGCCGAGCCCTCTGCCTCCTCTCCAAACAGCAAATCCTCCCCAAACAAACTCGTCAGGTCATCAATCGGAGGCTTCGTGTTCGTTTCGGAACTTTCCGCATCGTATTCGTCAAACAACAAATCAGTAAAATCGCCGGAATTGTCATCGTCGGACCCCAGCATTCCCGCCGATATCCCAGAAGACTGTGCATAGTCGAGGTCTTCTTCTTCTTCCCAAGCGCCGTCGAGATCCGGGGACTCGCCGTCAAACAAGTCAGCTAAAGTGTTGAGTTCTGCCGCGCCCACTTCCGGGCCGGTGCGGGTCGAACCTCTAAAAGCACCCGTCTCTATATCCGATTCTGCGAAGGCGGAATCCGCGTCGAACTGGGACGATCGAATGCCAGTGTCATCGTTGCTGTCGCCACTGTCGAGTTGGTCGAACAGCTCGTCTATACTCAGCCCAGAAATAGTCGGCAGCAACTTGTTCAATCCATCCGGGGCATCGCCCGAACCCACCAGATCCCAGGCCTCATCCTCAACAGAAACCACATTTTTCCCGGATTTACTCGGTTGAGCGAAGGCCAGCAAATCTTCAAAATCCGTTTCTGGAACTAAAACAGCCGGCTGTAGCGCCAGAAGTTTTGCGCTTGGTGCGATCGACGATTCTAGACCAGAAATTACCAGTTCTTGCGCTTGTTTGATGTCTTTGATCACCGTTGGCGCTAAGGTACGGTAGGTATTGTCTGGGTTGGCGATCGCCTTGGATACAGCTTTGATCAATTCTATCCAGCAGGGCAGTTCAAATTCTTCCCCCGCCCTGAGCAAGTTCCGACAAATGTTCTTGAGTTGCCGCCTGCTTTCTGGCCCTTCGGGCTGTTTGAACTCTTGCAGGAGTTCCCGCATCCTCGCCGGCACGTCCGAGTCAAATACTAGCTGCAGCGCGCTGTCTTCTGTTGCTCTGGCATCAGGTGCGTAAACTGACCGCGAATCCTGAATACTCCTTGATGAGGCCAACGCCCCGACTCCCATCCCCGCCATCACTGGTTCGGGTACGGCCGGAGCGCTGCTCTCGTATGCATGGTATTCTCCGTGTCCAACGAGTCCCCCCAAGTGCCCATTAAGTTCTTCAAATACTGGTTCTAATTCTCGAACCATCTGTTCTCCCAATTCTTCTGTCAGTCCAAAAGGCCCCGACAGTTGCTCTAACAGCCCTTGCAATGTGTCAAAAATTCGCAGAAACAGGGACTCTAGCTGTTGGTCTACTTTAACGCTGCACTCTTTTAATACTTTAAAACTATCTTCTAGTCGGTGAGCTGTTTGCTGAATGCTGGTCAGCCCCAGCATTGCTGCTCCTCCTTTGACAGAGTGAGCGGCCCTAAATACTTCGTTGACGAGTTCTGGGTCTTCGATCGTGGTTTGCAGATTCAGCAAGCCTTGCTCGATCGTATTGAGGTGGTCTTTTGCCTCCTCAATAAAGTAGCCCATTATCCTCTGTTGTTGCTCCGGTAGCATAGTTTTATTCCTGATTTTAAGCGTTATTGTATTGGGTCTATGTTAGTAGTTCTAGAGAAGCTCTCTGTATATCTCGCCCCTTGCCAAGAGAATAATCTGACTGCGAGATATCGCAAATGTCATGGCTATTTTTGCTTTCGATATGCCCTCACTTAAAAGATAGCGAATCTCGCGCAACTGTTCGGGTTTGAGTTTGCGGTTAGGACATATCTTGCCGGGAACGAAAGGAAAGCGGTTTTTTTCGCTTGGCATCGCGGGAGTTATCGGCGGGGGTTCCTTCCCACAAATGGTCAGGATTGACACAACCGCGATCGTCGCAACTGTGACACGCAAAATAACCAGGTTTAACAGGTCTTCCCAGTGTGTGTTCCAGTACAAGTCTATGAGCGTAGAAACTTTTTGTTTTGCCATTAATTTTATTACCCTTAATGGCGTAACCATCACTTCTTTTAGCCCAGGTACAAATCATGCAGCCGTTCGGCTGTATTTTAGCGCGAATGCCTGGAATTACTTCTATGCCTCGCACTTGTTTTTGAGGTTGAGGAGCCGATGTACTTCCTACATCTTTAATCCGTCCTTTCTTAAACCTATCTTGAGAATTTTCTAGCCTATAACCTTCCCACAAATGGTTAGGATTAATGCAGTTGCGAACATCGCAAGTATGGCAAGCAAAGTATTCGGATCTGATCTGCCGACCTAATGAATGTTCTAATACTAAACGGTGGACAGTAAACGTTTTCCATTCACCGTTAATGCGAAGTCTTTTATTGGCATAGCCACTGCTAGATTTGGTTAGGGTAGAGATAATACAGCCCGTCGGCTGAATCTCACCAAATATGCCAGGAATTACTTCTAGTATGTTGTCGTCCATCTGTGCAACTCCTACTTCCTTTAGGTGTTGAATTGGCAGCCCCGCAACGGTTTCAAGACTGCGAGGTTGCTTTTTGTATGCCATTATTGCCACACTAACGTGCTTGTAAATCAGCCCGCAAAAAAAGCATGAGACAATTGATTATTGTCTTTCTGCTGTTTCTACTCGGAATCTTTCCACCGATGTCAAAAGGTCGCGAGCAACGCCCACCAAGTTTTGCAAAGCACCAGAAACTCGCTGCGCTTCTTGGGAGGTTTCCTGAGCGGTCAGCTCGACTGCTTGCATCACAGAAGCTACGGCGCGAGCTGTTTCGTTTTGCTCTACAGTGTCGGCAGTAATCGATCGCACTAACACGTCAATTCGGTTAGTTACTTGAATGATATCTTCAAGCGATCGCTTCGCCTGTTCTGCCAATCTTGTCCCCTCAATAACCTGCTGCGTCCCTTCTTCCATCGCCGTCATTACCGCGCCGGTTTCGCTTTGAATTTGCATCACGATCTGTTCGATTTCTTTCAAAGACTTAGCCGATCGGTCTGCCAATTGTCGCACCTCGTCTGCCACGATCGCGAAACCCCTGCCCGCTTCCCCAGCTCTCGCCGCCTCAATACTGGCGTTGAGGGCCAACAAATTCGTCCTCGAGGCGATCGTCGCAATTAAAGCCACAATCTTAGAAATTTCTTGAGAAGCTTCCGCCAACCTCTTGACTTTTCTCGTGGTTTCTGCTACAGTTTCGCGAATTTCCAAAATCCCGGCCACCGTCCGCTCCACAGCCTCGCCCCCTTTCAGAGCCGTTGCCGCCGCGCCCCGGGCCACTTCTTCCGCCTCTCTAGCGCTCTCTGCGACCCGCTGAATCGCATCGGTTAGGACTTGCACGGAATTCAGGGTTGCCGCCAGTTCCTCAGCTTGCCGCAGCGCGTCGGAAGACAAATCGCCCGCAAACTTGGCACTATCCGTAGCGCCTTTGCTGACCTCCCGAGCCGCCTGCTTCACCTGATGGACAATTTCGCGCAGATTTTGAATTGTCAAGTTAAACGAGTCAGCAACAGCGCCCAAAACGTCTGCGGTCACTTCCGCAGTCACCGTCAAGTCACCCCGAGCCGCTCCTTCCACGTCGTCTAGCAAGCGAATCACTTGGCGCTGCAAGTCTTCTTTTGCCTGTTCCTGCTCGTCAGACTTGCGCCTGGTATCGCTAATCGTGGTTTGGATGACCTTCGCCATGTGGTTGAATTTAGCAGCCATTTTGCCAAATTCATCTTCCGAGTAAACCGTAGCGCGAGCATCCAAAGTTCCTTGAGATACGGCATCGAACTGAGCTTGCAAATTATCCGACGACTTGCGTACCTGCTTGGCGATCAACTGGCCGATGCCCCAAGAAGTTAAAAAGCTGGTAAAGCCTGCGGCTGCGGTCATTACCCAGCCTGTTTGGCGCAGGTAAACGATCGCCTCCGGTTTGTCTTGCCGCAGAGCTTGATAGGAGGCAATGTTGGTGACGAAAGCCACAGCTACCAAAGAAACCAGTCCTGCCCCGATTGCCGTGTACAACTGTTTTGTAAACAAAGGGGCATTTTCCAAGAAAGCCAGTCCCCCCTGTTCTACTGTTACCGAAGTATCGACCGCTTCTGTTTCGGTGGGAGAAAAACTCGACACAGACGCATCAGCCGGGCCGCTTATGCTAAATATTTCGTCATCCCGAATTGCTGAGCCATCGCTGTTGTCAAAGTCCAGGCTGCTGCCCGTCGTTCCCATCATGCCGCTGGTCGAGTTGCCGAAATTGGTGTTACCTCTAGTCAAGATCGAACTGGTGGCATCTTCTGAGATATCAAAGTCCGGCAAATTGCCCAAATCGTCAAACTCGTCAAATTCGTCTAAAAAATCGCTGTGTTCTTGACCGTTCCCTGCTTTTGACGACCAGCCGCTGTTGTTCTTGTCGGACGCCCCGAAAGCTGTCGCTTGTTCGTTTTCGTCGAAAGAGAAAGAATCGCTAAAAGCGTCGTCTTCAAAAGCATCTAACTCGAAGTTGTCTCTAGAGCTAAATGCCGGGGGTTCCGAGTCGCTGTAACCGTTGCTGTTGGCGGAAGCTCGATCGACTGAATTAAATTGCCCCCGGCTCGACCTTTGACTTTGAGAGTTGGGGACAGCACCTCCCATCAACAGCGTTTCGTCTTCCGCCAGCGAATAGTTTGACGAGTAGTCCGACCCGTTATTCGGCTGTTTGTTTTGAGGTCGAGAAGACCCGAAACCCGACGAGGGCATCGCCTCGGCAAAAGGGTCTTCCTCTTCGGCATCAGGTGCGTTATGACCGTAATTTTGACCACTCTGGGGCGGGGATTGGTAGTCGTAGTCGGAGTTATCGTCGAATTCGTCTGGCAAATCGAGCGCAGCAAAAGGTTCGCCAAAATTGTCCGAGGGCGCGATGGGGGAGTCTAGTTGGTTCGAGTCGAAGGAATTCCCGACTTCTGAAGAGGCAAAACTTTGACCGTTGAGCATCTGAGTCGGAGCTTCTGAAAACGAATCTCCTGAGTAAGGTGCGCTTGAACCAGACACTTTGCTGCTAGACACGTCAGCAGCATCAAACCCTCCATCATCTAAGGCAAAAGGGTCTCCAAAGTCCGAGTCGGCAAATTCGTCTATGTCTAGGGAGCCGGAGTTCTCAGCATAAGCTGCCATTCCGCCGCTGTCGCCACCAAAGGGGTTAGAATGTGAGGCTAAATCTGGGACTGAGCCTGGGCGATCGTCGTCTTCTGGTTCCCACCCCAAGCCACTCATGCCCAAGTCGGCCAAATCCTCGTTTTCCATGTCGTCTGGGGATTGACTTCTATAGGAAAGGGATGGGGAATTTCCTTGGAAAAGTCCCAAATCCGGGTCTTCTAACCCTTCATCAAGAGATAAGTCTGGATAGAATTCTAATTCAGTTTCAGCAGACAAAGCCTCGAAATTTTCCGTTTGTAGTTCTCCAGATAAAAATTGGTCAGTGTAGGTAATTCCGCTGTGAGCGTGTTCCACCAAACTCTGGTCATCACTCAGGCCTAGCACAACCGTGTACTGTTCCCGCGCCACCTCATACTGTTGCAGTCCGTAGCAGTAAATGTGTCCGCACAGCAGGCGAGCGCTGGGGTCTTCGGGAAAATCTTCGACTAATTGATAAACTAGGGCTGCGGCTTCTGAATAATTGCCATCCATGTAGGCCGCTTCTGCCCGTTGGTAGTCCTGCTGAAAGTTGGTACTTGTTGCCATTTGCCGCCCTCTTTGGATTTTAGATTTTAGATTTGAGATTTTTGATTTTTATCTTGAATTGAATGTTTAGATGCGCGCCTCAAGTCGTGTGACTGTTGATGGTTAGACCTCAATCGAAAATCGCAAATCGCAAATCTAAAATCGATTTCACGCTGCCCACCGCGCCGAGCGCAGAATTTTCACTTGATCTAGCAGTCGGAGCACTTTCTGAGCTGGTGCACCTAACATCCATTCTCCCCTCAGAAATGGAATCATGCCGTCTGGTGCATTGTTCTGAGAGTGCAGTTGCTCTACGTCGAGCCAGTCCATCCCCACAATTCGATCGACTGCCAGCCCCAAAATCGTGTCTTGGTCTTCCACAGCCACGATCGGGATTTCGGGTCTATCTGTGTTCAGAGGTGTTTGGTCTCCCAGAAATTGACCCAGGTCTGCCACCCAAATCACTCGTCCTCTCATATTTAGCGTACCTAAAAGCAAAGAGGAAACGTTGGGGATCGGGGTCATGCGGTCTGGGGAAGGGGATAGTACCTCTCTAATCCCTGTCGCCGGCAGAGCGAACTCGTTCCCCGAAGGAACGTAGAACCGCAGGTGCAGCTCGCCTTCGGGAGTTTCTAGTTCTTGGAATTCCGGAGCCGGATCTACGCCTAGTCCTGGTAATATAAAGTCTGGGCTACCGCTAATCATAATTCTGACACCTGCATTTCTAGCAAATTGTTGAGGTTTCCGGCCAAGAAGAACCCGATCGAAACTTCGATCGTCGAAACTTGACACAGCCAAGCTTGACACAGCCAAGGGGTGAATGGCGCTACTGCCGGAGGTACTTGGCAATAAATTTGCTCCGTCAATAATTGACTGCCATCAATAAATTCGCGCGACCAATGCTTACAAATTAGCTCAAATAGAGTACGAACAATTAATTTGAAACCCCTAAAGCTTCACTTTGTAATCCCACCGCCGTCTCCATTGGTAAAACTCTGGGTAATTTCTGCGATGAATGCTAAACCGATACTCGGATTAGCGAGGAGTTGTTGACATGGCTGGTGTCGCGACAATCATAAACGGAGTCACTTAAGACTGACAATTGCACTCTCTGACTTTGTACAGAAATACCTAGCAATAAGTAGCTCTGTACATCAGTTTTTCGGAGCGGCTACAAGTGGAGAACAAGTATATTATATTTGCACTTTGAGCGTGTTAGACCCACTTGGGTCTAGAAATTGAACAGAGTTTTACCGACGCCCTTATGCCAGCGCGCGGATTAATACATTCTAGTTTATGGTGCGATCGCCAATAGTACCCCCAGCTTTCTCTTTGTGGTGGCCGAGACTTGAGCTAACCGCAGGTACAAAAAAGCTCCCATCCTGCCATCGGTGCGAAAGTTATTTTTCTTCTAATTGGTCTTCTGGCGATCGGTCTAATAATCTTTCCGAGAGATTGAGCCGAGGGTAGCCCGGGCCCACATATTTTTCTACCAGCATCAATAACTCGCTTTCACCAAAAGGTTTGGTGTAAAAGTCTGTAGCTCCGGCCATGCGGGCTTTAACGCGGTCGATAAATCCGTCGATCCCCGTCAGCATCACGATCGGCGTCTGCCGGAAAGCGCTAGAACTACGCAGCATAGCGCAAATTTCGTAGCCGTCGAGTTCTGGCATGGCGATATCACACAGAATTAAATCGGGTTTGAGTGGAAACACCAAACTCAGGGCTTGGAGGGGATTGCCGATCGTAGTAGCTTCGTAACCGTGTTCATTTAAAATTGACTCGACTGTTTTGCGAATAGTATTGTCGTCGTCAATACAGACAACTCTCGGAACCTTGGTTTCTGGGGACGACCATTCTTTTTTATTGTTGGCCGGGGCAACAGAGGGTTCGTAAAATACTTGCACCAATCCCTGCTGCACAAAGGGGTAAATCGCCTTAGCGACAGTGAGCACGTCTCGGTTGAGGTAGCGCGCCATTTGGCGGATCGAAGTGTGCCCATCGGCCCAGCGTCGGAGAGTATTAAAGGTATTGACAGGCAGCGCGACTCGCAGCTCGGAGGGGTCTGAAATCACCGGGCATTGGTTGGGCGACTGAATGTGAGGGTGAAACTGCTTCCACTGCTGCACCTGTTTGACAATCTTGGCCAGCAGGGAGCTAATTTCTAAGCTGGTCAGTTGAGGAGCCAAAGCTGGGCCCATTTCAAAAGTGAAGGAACCCTGGTGGAGACTGAGCAAGTCAAATAGGGTTTCGTGGATCATGCTCTGGATGATGTTGCGCCCTTGAGCTGGGGTGAGGATGTGGTTTTCTAGCAGGGCCCATAGGTAGCCGTATTCTGGGGCATTGGTAGATGCCATATAGGGAACTTGGATTTTGTCGAGGGCGGTATCTGCTTTGTAGCGGCGCAGGTAGTCGCGCAAGCGAAACAAACTGCCCGCACTCTGGGTAGCGTAAATAATCTGACCGTTGAAGCAGAAGACATACCAGGATTGTCCTGCAAGGGAGCGCGGGGTAGGTTGAGTACCCGTGCTGCTGCCGGTGGAGGTGTAGGCCTCTACGAACAGTTCTCCGGTTCGCTGACCTAACTCAATCAATTGCAGGATGCTGCGGATGTCTATTTCACTCAAATTTCCCTGCATGCAGCTAAAGTATCCTCCTTAAAACCGTTGGTGTCTGAGCTCGGAAAGACTGTGTGCTGGCGAAAAGATTGACTTTAGTTTCCGTCAATAATTTACGCGCTGATGCTGATCTCACAATTGGGAATTGACGAAAGGGCGATACTTGCTGCGGCTCCTCGGCCGCACTACCAGTCCACAAGCTGAAACCGCGAAAGTCGCGACATTCTCTAAGTGTAGAGTTTCACCTGAGTATTCCCACTGCTGCCTAAACTCGTAGAATCCACTTCGCACGATTGCACGGGTGTTTCGAGTATGCAACGCTGGCCTTCCCGACTGGTTCAAGTCTTCGATAGCCAAAGTTTTGAAGTTTTTGGCTGAGTATGCCGTCAGTTTATCGAGCACATCTTGGCGTAGGTCAACTTCAAAATACCGAGGATTCTCTCGTTTTACCGCTGCTACCAGCAGCAAGTGCCGATCAAGCCCCGATGGGAACTTGAGGCTAGTCTGTTGGGTTGGATGAGTTGCGATCGAGGTTTTTTGGGTTTGCCACAGCCCTAAAATCAGGTGCAGTCAAAATGAACCTTTTTTGGCAATTGTCAGGAAAACCCTCAGTGCCGATCGACCTTTTTGCTCGCCCGCGGCGATCGTCATAGGCTCCCGTCATTACCTTATTCTAAGGCAGCGCGGTTCAAATCCCTAGTCCGCCGGAGCCAGGCACCAGCTTGGGGGCAGCAACGGCTTTTTTCACGATCGACCCATAACTAAAGCGTTGTAAAATCAATAGAAAGTTTTGGATCGAAACGCCAGAGGCAAGCCCTGGGCTAACGACATGGGGATTTAGACTTGGGGATCAGTCGGTAGGGACTTGTAAGTCTCGTGAAACGATTGTGTTGCTAAAACCAGAGTGGTATAATTGGTACAGAGCAATTCGCCAGAGTAAGAATAACTTTCAACCCATTGAAATATCCTAGAGGGTGAGCAACCCCGGTAACGCACTAATCCGATTAATTCGGAATAGTTAAAGGGCAAATAATTGCAGCATAGGTCACGTTCAACCTTAAAAATATGAAGGACTCAGCAAGTATGCGCTCCGGGATCAGTAAAGTTCTTTGAGTGAGTAGAGGGATATTTGAATGTCCCGTTGTCGTCTAGAAGGTGGGCAAGAATCCTCCGGCTTTAGATGTGGGGAGGTTCAAGGACTGACCTTTTTCAGGTTTGGTCTATGGCAGTCTCCGCAGTGAGAGCTAGTCTTTAATCAAGCGGCATTCGTACTGCTCTCTCATTCCTCCAGACAACTGGCGGCGGCCGTACTTTCTGGAAGTTCTCCCGTGAGAACGTGCTATGCGTGAGTGCTGAAGAAAAGTTAGAAAAAAATGCTATCCCCCGATTGGGCAAACGACACCAAAAAGTAAGACTTTATTGGCAAAAAGTTATCCTTACTTGTCTATACTTGTTTACTTTAGGTAAGTTGACTAAAGATCACACGCAGTGTTATGTTTAGCCAAGAACCTTTGGCTTAAGGGGGATAGCCTACTTATGTTGGAATTAGCCGTCTACCCAACAGCGTAGGAAGTAAACACCACTTATCTTTTAGGCCTTTAAGTAACTTAAAGTAAGTTGGGATAGGTTTTACGAAGCAGAGGACTATTAGTGTGCTGTATCTAGCGGAAGTACAAAAACAGAGAAGCGGCTTTGGTCTCGGTGGCGGTAAGGCTGAACTGAAACTGCTAGCTTGTCAGCGGGGCGAACATAACTGGAGCGCCGTACCAGGTGATGACGCGATCCCAGTTGAGGAAGCTAATAAGTTTAACGACGGCACGCTGGTGCTGGTTGAGTTGAGCGCTAGCAAGCAAGTGCAGCGGATTCAGGAGGCGGCCCGCCAGTTGGTGAGCATTCTGCAAAATTTCTCGCGATTGCAGGACAAGTTTAAGGATAAGGAAGAGGAAATTGAACAGTGGAAGGCTTCTCTGACGTTTTCGAGTCAGGAACTCAATCGCCGGGAAATGGAAATGCAAGCCCGCGAAGAGCAGTTGGCTCAAATGGAAGAGGAGTTGGAGCGGCTGGAGGCTCAGCGCTCAGAAATTGAAAATACTAGAGATGAAGCTAACCGACTGCGAGAGGAAGTCGATCGCAGTCGTGTGGAAATTGAGACGGCTTGGGAACAGTTGCGGGGCGAGCAGCAACGGGTGGCCCAGCAGCAGTCTGAGGTTCCGCAGGGGGCAGTAGTTGATGAGCAGCAGACGCAGAGGATTCAGGAGTTGATGCAGAAGCTGGGAGGGGCAATTGCTTCTGCCCACGGGGTGCGGGAACAACTGAATCAGTCTTTTAGTGCCGTGGGCGCTCAACAGGCAATTCTGGATCAGCACTGGCAGCAGTTGGAGCAAAAACAAAGCATAGCTCAACAGCAACAAGAAGAGGTCGATCGACAAAATCAGAGCCTCCAAAACCGCTGGCAAGAGTGGTACCAATCTCAAGAAGCTTTGGCCGGGGCTCGGGCGGAGCTTAAAGGGCAGCAAAGTACCCTCAGCGCTAAGCAGGATCAGGCTCGGTCTGTGTCTTTGCAGGTGCGGGCTGTTGAGGATATTTACCAGCAAGTTTCCAGGCTCGCATCTGCTTCGGGTGCTGCGGGTACGGAGCAGAAAGTAGATGTGTCAGCTTTGGAGAAGATGCCTGTTGATGAGTTACAGGGGCTGGTGCAACACCTGCAACAAGATTTGGAAAAGGTGTTCCGGTTTGTTAACGATCAAGAGGAGGAGTTGACTCTGCAGCGGGAGACAATCGAGGAGCTGCAGGGGAAAATTCAAGCTGCTAGCGAGTACGATCGCATGGCTTTGGAAAATGAAATGGCAGATGAACTCGAAAGTTATCAGATGTTGAACGAAACTCTGGTGGGACAGCGCCTCCGGTTGCAGGAACGGGAAGATGTTTTAAAGCAGCATCAGGCGGTGCTGTGGCGGCGGCTGGGTACTGCTAATGCTCCAAAACAAGAGCGAGGAGATATTGATTTGGGGCCGATTGTCGCACAGCTCGATACTCAGCGGCAGCAGCAAAGCCAAGAATTGCAAAGACTGGAAAACGAAATTCAGCAGGTGCGGGAAGCTATATCCCAAATGGAGGCAAATGTCAACCGCCAAAATGGGGAAAGTGAGGCGAAACGCTACGAACTCAAGCAGTTAGAGCAGAATTTGTTCAACCAGAAAGGTGCAGTGGCGCAACTCTGGGGCAGGGTGAATGTTTATCAAGAAATGTTGCAGCCGGTGCAGGACAATTTGACTGCGCTACGCCAAAAGCTCGAAGCGGTGGCGGGGGAACTCGATCGGGTGCAGGAGACGGGAGACGAGCAAGGTCGGATAGTTTCCGATTTGCGGCAAGTCCTTTCGGGTTTGATAACAGCTTAAAATTTAATATGTAAAATTATCGAAGGGTGTTCGACTCGACCGATCGCTCCTCCAGGAAATGGATCGGTTTGCGATCGGTTGGGCGCTACGATTAAGCTGGTTAGTTTTTCTACGCTTTCAAAACTGGGCGCCGAGGGCAATATTTGTTGCAGTAGTTGCCGCATTGCCCGTCGCTGCAAGGCCAGGGCTGCTTCGCGCAAAATCGGGCGATTTAACTTGACGGGAAGTTGAAAATTTACCTGCGGGCTGTCTGCAATTGGAGACATTGCTCGCTGTAGCAAGTCGCTGGCTGCAAGTTCGAGATATTCTACGTCGGCGCGGAGGAGTTCGGCTGTTTGAGCTAGGGCTTGTTGGGCTTTTGGGTTGAAATGAGTTTCCAAATAAGGCAATAATTCCGATCGAATCCGGTTGCGACTATATTGCAAGTCTTGATTTGTGGAATCTTCCCAAATGGGTAGTTTTTGCTCTTGACAAAATTGACCTGTTTGCGATCGAGTTATTTCGAGCAAGGGACGAACTAAATAGATTTTAGATTTTAGATTTTGGATTTTCGATTGGGAATTTTCATCCTGATTTTCCAATTTAAAATCGGCCAATATTTGGGAGTTGGGATTTTCGCCGGAATTCCCTAATCTAAAATCTAAAATCGGCAATTGAAAATCGAGCAGGGGCCGCCTCCAGGTGAGGGCAGAAAGTCCGTCGGCGCCACTGCCGCGAATCAGGTTGTAGAGGAGTGTTTCGGCGCGATCGCTGGCTGTGTGGCCTGTAACAATGTAGGGGTAGTTGTGGGCGATCGCAATTTCGGTTAAAGCTTGATATCGCCACTGTCTGGCCGCTGCTTCTGTTTTGGGGATGTCCGAGGCTGTTTCCAAATAGTAGGATATTCCCCAGTTTTTAGCTAATTGTTCTACATGATTGGCCGAGGCTTCCGAGTCAGAACGCCAACGATGATCGCAGTGAACAATCGCTAGGTTCCATCCCCATTTTGGCTGCAAATCTAGCAGTAATTTAATTAAACACAGAGAATCTTGTCCGCCGGATACTGCTACTAGCAATCGCTGATTAGATGGCAATATTTGTCGGTGCAGCAGCGTCCGGTGCAGTTGAGCGTGGAGGTGCGTCCAATTGGAAGATTCAGCCATGAGAGCAGTTTTTCATTAAGCAAAAATAAGGAAGTTAGACAACGAGCCGTGTACGGGATTTAACGGATGGATTTTGAGCAAAGAAGGGGGATTATCCCCCCTCTCCCAATCTCTCAGTCTTTGCCTTCCTAGCTCCACATTCCTATACTTTGGGGGTCGCGGTCTGGATACCTAGAAATAGGAAAATGATTATTTATTTCTGTTGAGTCACATTGATTTAATGGCTCATCTATATCGGTTTGATTTGAGCTAGCTACGGCGTCGTTTTGCACGGTGTCCGATCTTTCGGCAGCGGCAGGAAGGGCTTTTTGTTCTTTGATTTCAGGTTCAAGCGGAATGAATTCCAGACGCATTCTAAGTTTTCCTTTCGTCCAGTCTTTGCCAGCACTTAATAGCTCGCAATCCAGACCGTCTGAAAATAATTTTTCGTCTACCAATTTTGACTGCATAATGGCCATAAATTCGCTGACTTTGAATGTACATTGATACATCAAAGCGCTGGTAGGGGCAGACACAACATCGTCTTCTTGGGGAAATATTGGCGATTCGTCCATATTAATTGTCCTTATTTTAATGAAGGAAGTTCGGCAACGGATTTTGTAACGGATGCAACGGATGTAACGGATGTGAGGAAGACCGAAGTTATAAGAAGGAAGAAAGGTCTTCGGCGAAGCTGATCGGGTAAAAAAAGGGAAGAAGGAAGAGGGAGTTAATTATTAGAATCTCGCTGGTTGAGTAAGGTGGGAATTGCCCACCCTACAACCGGAGATGATATTAATCCCGATTCTTTGACTTATCCTGTGCTTCTTTGGCCCATTGGTGGATTAGGAATTAGAAAAACCAACCGTAGGAATGTAAACCTTTGCCTAACAGATTGACGCCTAGATAGCAAATCCAAACTACCACAAAACCTGTGGCTGCTAAAATTGCTGGGCGTCTTCCCTGCCAGCCGCGAGTGATGCGGGCGTGCAGGTAGGCAGCAAATACCAACCAAGTAATTAGCGCCCAAGTTTCTTTCGGGTCCCAACTCCAGTATGAGCCCCAAGCTTCGTTAGCCCAAACCGCACCGGCAATAATGCCAACTGTCAGTAAGGGGAATCCTAAACCGATGATGCGATAGCTAATGTTATCAAGAGTTTCTGCTAGATTCAATCGCTGGGGCGAGAGAAGTTCTGCGGTTTGAGTTGGGGAGGTTGATGCGGTTTGAACGGTTGCTAATTCAAGGACTGCGGTGGTGGCCGAACCGTTATTGTTGGAGTTGAAAGAGGGTTCGCTGAAAGCTAACGCGCTGTCGGCGCTGGTTTCTGCAATTTGAGGTTCGGGGTTTTGAGGGCGTTGGAGGCGGTAGTTGCCGTTGCGGTTGCTGTTGGTGCCGAAGGAACTACCGGTGAGTTCGATTTTTTGGCCGCGGGTGACGATTAAAAAGGCGATCGCCAGTAGCGCTCCTACCATTAAAGTTGAGTAACTGAGCATCATGACGCTAACGTGCATCATCAGCCAGTTTGATTTGAGGGCGGGTACTAGGGGCTCTGCAGACTGCATGGTTGCGGGCAGAGTCAGGGCTGCAAAGGCGGATATTGCCATTGCTACGGGGGATGTGGCTACTCCTACTAAGCGGGAATGGCTCATGTTTTCCGCGACTAGGTGGATGGCGGTGATTCCCCAAACTAGGAAAAATAGGGATTCGTAGAGGTTGCTTAAGGGGAAGTAGCCGGCTTCTATCCATCGAGAACCGAGTAAAGCGGCGATGGATAGGTTGGCGACGGCCATTCCTGCGGTTCCTAGGGCTGATAGGTAGGGAATGCCGGGGAATGCTGCGCCAACCCAGTAAATGAGCATTGTGGAGAACAAAACGGCAAAGGAGATGTTGTCCAGCCAGTTCTGGAGTACGACCAGATCCATAAAAATTACTCCGGTAGTGTTTTTACTTATTTTTGCTAACTAGATCGATCGTACTGGGGTTGGGCAGTTTTGGGTTTGGGATTTTGAATTTTTGTGGCAATTATGAGTGGTTGGCGGTTGTTGAGGTGGGAGCGGGCGATCGCGCGGACGCATCAAACAAGCTACTATTGACCCACCAGACGAGTGTCACCCCGTCAAGTCACGCTTGTTGATTCTGGCTGAGGACTTGAGGTTGGACGAGTTCCAAGTAAGGAAACACGGAATGCTGATGGGCGAAATTCGATCGCCGATTAACAAAATTAGGACTTACGCACGGGGGGCCAGAAACCGGGTTTTAGGAAAATCCTTCGTTTTTACCCAGAGATTAAGTAAAAAACCCCGTTTCTTTGTCGGGAGTGCGTCTAGGACTGAAAATATAGGATGTTTTTTGATCTGGGGCTATCTGGAATCCTTTAGAATTGATTGAGCTGATTACCCATTTGCTGTTTTTGCAACCAGCAAAAAAACGGAAGCCCCCGACAATCGTTGTGGATACTCCCCAAATTTTAGACTAAAGCTCAACCTCCCAGATTTATCAAGGCGAGTCAAATCTAAAATCTAAAATCTAAAATCTAAAATCGACTGACGGTTCGAGCAGTTCCATAGGTTAGAGGAGATGTTGGGTTAATGCGTAGAGATTCAATATTTTACAAGTTATTTCAAGAAGCTCCGACGCTGCTGTTTGAGCTATTGGAAGAGTCACCATCGAATGCGGAACAGTATCGATTTGACTCCGTTGCTGTGAAGGAACCGAAGTTTGAAATTGATGGGGTGTTTTTGCCACCGGATGCTGAGCCTGGAGTTGTATATTTCTGTGAGGTGCAGTTTCAGCGGGATGAATTGCTTTATGAGCGATTGTTTGGTGAGTCGTTTTTGTATTTTTATCGCAACCGTCAGCGATTTACAGATTGGGAAGCGGTGGTGATTTATCCGAGTCGATCGACTGAACAATCAGACCCGCATCCGTATCGATCGCTCTTGAGCAGCAATCAGGTACATCGCGTATATTTGGATGAGTTGGGGGAGATTGAACAGTTGCCGCTGGGGGTGGCGCTGATGGCGTTGACGACTATCGACGAAGCGAGTACGCCGGAAGCGGCGCGATTGTTGTTGGCGCGATCGCAGCGGGAGGAATCTGAGGCAGCGAGTCGCGCCATAATAGAGATGCTGACGACGATACTGGTTTACAAGTTTACAAATTTGAACCGAAGGGAGGCAGAGGCGATGTTAGGGATTACGCTTGAGGAAACTCGGTTTTATCGGGAAGCTAAGGAAGAAGGCATCGAACAAGGCATTGAACAAGGCATTGTGCAAGGCCGCGAACAAGAAGGAAGAGCCTTGATTTTACGTCTGTTAAATCGCCGTCTGTTAAATCGGCGAGTTGGAACATTACCGGAATATATCACCACTAGAATTGCTGATTTGTCGATCGAGCAAATTGAAACTCTAGCAGAGGAATTGTTAGATTTTCAGTCGATCGAGGATTTAGAGGTTTGGCTGGAGAATTTGCCGCAGGGAGAGTGATACGAGGTTAGGAATTGTACTTGAGGGGGCGATCGCGCCATTTACGCGCACAAACACATCAAACCTACTCCCCCTCTAATTCCTGGGTTTTAGGGTTCTTTTGGTGCATCCGCCGTTGCTGAGAGGATGTTCAGGGTGCGATCGGGGATGATTCCGGCGGATTAGAAGCGGATTGATGATGGTGGAAGATGTTTTGGGCGATCGGACCGACAGACTTATGTTAAACTCGACCTCTTGCAAAAAATAGCTAAGACGGGCAAGATACCCATTCCATAAGAAAAGATGATTGTTGTGGGATGGCCCGGAGAACCCGTCCTAAAATTGGATTAAAAGGACTTTTGCAAAAGGTCTATTTTCCTGTAGTTTCGGTCCCTCACAGTACCTCCGGCGAACGACTTCTTTTTAAAGCAATAGATAATTGCCTCAATCGTTCGCTAACTTCTAAATTCGATTCTTGTGACTTCAAGTTATCAGGTATTTCAGCAAACAGAAGTGGATTTCCCTGCAACCACTCATTGAGAGCAACGCCAGTCCAAGTACCTTCTTTGTCTCGGAAACTATCCACTAAACCCTTCAGTTCTTGAATACAGTATGACTCGAAACCAGCCGCACTAAAAATTGCATAAACTAAGTATTCTTCAAACGCACTAATATCATTTCCTACCTCAAAAACTACAGCTTCTTCTTGTGGCGATTTTATGTCCTTAGAAAAATCTCCCACTATTTGCGCTGCTACCCCAGCAATTTGGGTTGCTATTCCTGTAACTCCTAATACTTGTTGCCGAATCTCCGAATTAAATAGTAAATCTGAACCATATTTTACATATTTTTTGAGAACCCTAAATGCAGCTTCTTCCCCACTATAGTAGTTATCAATAATTTCAATATCTACCCCTAAACTTTTGATTATTTTATTCCGAGTATCACTATTAACTGGGCCGCGAATCAGCGCTTCAGCAACTGGACGAGCAAAGCGTAAAAATAATACGCTTAAGCTATTCTCTAGTTTTGCTAAAAAATATTCCTCTGAATTTTCAATGAGCCGGGGTTTTACTTGATTACTTTCCCATAATAAACTTGTCATATATTCAACTAATTTTAATGCTTCATCCTTAAGTTCTAAAGCAAGTTGATGAGCAATTGCAGAGAGAAGCTTACTAATATCACCGTACAAATCATCACGCCAAGCAAAATTGGCTTTCATGCGGTCAAACTCAGGATTGGAGTTAGCAAGAAAGATAGTGTCTTTCTTTTTAAATGTTTCCTCCCTGAGTTTCTGCATTTCATTGTCAACGATTTGTAAATATCGTTCTCTAAATTTTTCTATTTGAGTGAATGACTTAGCATTTGAACTGTCTAAGGATTTGTTGACCACAGAATATTCATAGTATTTTTGTAAATCAGCTTTGATTGTTTCCCATTTTTGATTCCACCATTCGGTAAAGAAAACCCGCCGATTATTTTCTTCAAATAGCTTGGCTTCTTCAGGATTTTCTGGATACTTTTTGCTGACTGTAATATAAATCTGTTCGGAATTGCTGAAAATTTTATTGATAGAAGCTTCGCATCTTTTCTTTAAAATCGAGACACGCTCAGTGTTGATATAGTTAAATATTTTTTCTTTAATTTCGGGAATTCCAGTACCATTTTTATTCAGAGTTTCTTCATCAGTAATTCCAGTTAGTCTCTTTAACTGAGCTTCGATATTACTTGCATCCCCAATCTCTAACTTAGTCTGTTCTCCTGCTAAACCATTCAAAATTAGATAGGCTCCGGCTGAACCATATACAATGCGTTCAGGTGGAAGCTTTGCACGCTTTAACCAGTCTTGAGATGCTTCTTCAATATGTGTTTTAAGGGTCTCTGCACTACCTAATGAATCAATCCGACTTAAAAATACAAAAAGCTTATCAGCAACGGTGACGTTTTTATCGCCAAGTTCAGTAAACTTGATTATTTCTAGTTCCTTTTCTCGGAGGCTAGTAAACCGCTGTACCAATATCACCGCATCACAGTCAGAGAGCATTGCTTGTGCTTCGTCAACGTGCTTTGCTAAACCTGAATCTAAACCGGGAACATCATAAAAAACAATTCCTTCAGCCTGAGCAAGTTTGTTAGTATAAAGTCTCGCCTCTAAAACAGCGTGAGCATACTTTTCATCTGCTACATACTTTTTGAGCGGTTCTCTAATATCTTCTAGTCTAGTAAAGGGAAAAGTCAGATTACCTTCTCTTCTTACCTGTTGTAAGGTTATTTCGTTTGCTCGTATAGTATTTAGGTCTTCTTTCGCTCCAACTTTCTCAAGTTCCTTGAGTAAGTTGATAAACTCTTCTTCGGTTCTCGCTTGTACTTCCAGCCTTTGTTCAGACTCGTTTTCAACTGAATAAATTTGTGTTGTGGTAAATGTGCATCTTCCTCCCTTTGCTGGAAGTAAATCACATTGCAACCAAGCATTAATAAAGGTGCTTTTTCCTGCTTTCTCTAACCCGACAACAGCGATGCGAAACTCGCGTTTTTTGAGTCTTTCAAGTTGACGGCGAGTAGGTTCTGCTTCTTGTAAAAGTACCTCTTTGAATCGAGCCGGAACTTCAGCTTGGGGTAAGTTGGCTAAATTTACCGCGTGTCTTTGGATGCTTAAAGCGTCAGTGAGACGAGTCTCATAGTAAGAAGATGCTGTTTTCCAGTCCATTTGTAGGCTCCTTAAATGCGGTTAAATTTTTCTAATCCAGATAAATTTTCAAGACAAGCTAATTGTTTAACAATACACTGAGCTTGAAGTGGTAGATTCGTCTTTAAATAGTAAGGAATCTTTTTATCAATCAGGTTTCGACCATCATTAATATTGATTCTGAGATAAACTTCTCTTCTACTATCAAGTGGAATAGACTCATGTGTTATTTTTAAATATTGCTCATTTGAGTCAGCAACTTTAACAGTAGTACATAAAAAGTAAGAGGCATTATCTATGAGGTATGTTAGCTCATCAACTTTTAAATTTGAACGGTTTACGAAATTGCTTGCTATAGATGCTGGAATAACAAGACATAAATCAGCAGGAATTGGAGGTGAAAAAATGGGTTGCTCTTTTATTTCTTGAACCGCCGGTTTTATTTTATCCTGTTCCTTTTGATCAAGAGTTTGCTTATAAAAAAACAATCCAACGAATGTAAAAGCTGCTGCTACAAAAATCCACTCCATATTTCCTCCTTGAAAATTTTTTACCAATTTTGCAGGTAGTTTTAATATTTGAATATTTCTGAAAATTGCATCCAACAAGTCATCAATAATTTTCTTGTCTTCATCTTTATTAGCATGAGGTTTTATCCCAAAATAATCACATATTTTTCTTGTTTTTTCTTGTTCTAGTGATTGTTCTTCACAAAGTATCATCTGAATAGTCTTATATAAAAGACCTCTTTCAATCCCTTGTATTTGAGGATATATGTTATTACAAACTTGATCATATAGGCTTTTAGGATTTTCGGTTGCCACTAGATTTTAATGCTCCTCTTTTAAAACTTTTTCTAAGCTAGAAAATTCTTCTGCAAGGTTTTGAGCTTTTTGTTGAATAGGTTGCCAAACATTTTTTTGCTTTTCATAATCTAGAGTAATTTCTTGGTTAGCTTTATCAAGTCTCGTTTGATAACGGTCAATAATATCATTCTGAATTTTATCTACATTTTTTTTTAAATAATCAATTTGTTCTAGTAGCCAAGTTGCAATTTTGTTTACTATTTCTGCTTCTCCCTTTTTCGACTGAATAATCCAACCTGTTAGTAAATTTTCCACACTAGGTATTTCGGCATTATCACTAGAGCGTGTTTCATATTTCGTGTGATAAACAGTTTTTTTTGCTATCCATAATGTATACCAAATTCTTTTCTCTGTGGGAACCTGTACGGATTCTTGCCACGTTCCTTTGTTAATAGGAAAACCTGCTTCAAAACGAAAATTAAATGTAAGCTGACTATCAACTTTACTAAATTTAGATTCAGGGAATTTTATGGCTATATTAGGTGCAATATCATTTGCACCTTCTTCAATATAAGATAAGTGGCAATTGAAAAGTTCTACTACTGCCTGATACATTCTATTTAATTCTTGGTTAGAAATTTGCTTTAACACATCCTCCATTACAATATTCAAATGAATAGCTAGTTCATTTAATTCTTCATTTATTTGTTTAAGTTGATTCTTCTCAGAATCAGTTTTTGCTTTCATTATTTTACCTTCTTTAGCTACAGAAGCAGTATAGCCTAAGTTTACAAGTCTGTTTAAGTTTCTTCCTAGCAAATTGACATTTAAAAGATTTGCTTTTTTTAAATTTGTACTGTCTAAGTCTACCTTTCCAGTTTCTAAAGACTTTGCTACTGCTTCTAATACTTGTTTAATTCCTTGACCTAATTCCCGTCTCCATCCATAAAGAGGATATAATTTTTCTCCTAACAAATTATAAGGTTCTACATTCTTAAGTTCTAAAATTGTTGATTCAAGATATAGCACAGGATCATCTTCTGACTGTTCTGCTATAACTTGTTTAATCTTTGTATCTATTCTTTCAAATGGCTCTCTTAACTTGGCATCGCTAGTTTCTAAAAACTGTTCAAGTAATGACCTAATGTCTGATATTTTTTTACATTCCTGTTTATAACGTGCTTCGGAACTATTCAGAATGGCTGTTGTTGTTTGTGTTGCCCATTCCGTTACTGCATTTCCAGCAGCTACATTAAAACGTTCTATAGCTTGCGGTATTACTAACTGTGGAAAGTGTTGATTAATATGTTCCTTTAAGTGTTGCTGAAACTCTTCTGCATAAGATTCTTGCCATAATGCTTCAGCAACTCGGTTTCGATCGTGTCTAGACCATTTTTGTACGTTACGTGGCAGGACTTCTAATATATCTTCATTAATTAATCCGTTAAAATTGTTGTCTGCCTTTTTACAGGCTTCAGCACTATAGATATCATCATTATTTTGGATCTGAAGGGCTAGTAGCGCAGGCCAGGTACTAAGTTTGACAACTTGTAACTTCTCAATATCTTCTGTATATTCTTTTAATTGTTCAGTCAATTCGTTTTTTATATCACGTATAGCTTTCTCAACAAAGCGATTTTCTGTTTCAGGCCAATTTTTGTCGGCTCGAAAAACGTCAATCCGATTCAGAGTAAAGAGCATACGTGCAGGAGAACCACCCAAATCTTTTACCTGCTGTACAACTTCTTGCAGTAAACTTTTTACTTTATGTGCATCGGTTTCTGCACTATTGTATGTGACTATGCACAATGCCTCTCGGCACTGTTTAATAACATCTGCGTTACCTTGATCGCCCACATAAGCCAAACCAGGTAAATCAAGAATTTTTACCCTTGTTCCTTGGGGTAGTTCCAGTTTAGACTCTTTGACAAGCCTGAAAGGGTAAAAGATGGTAGATTGTGGGCAAGCTAAATTCGGTTGTGTTTCTCTGTTTTCGATATAACTTATCATTACTTGGTATAAGCGCTGATAAATTTTTTCCTCTCTGATACCTCTCCATTCTCCACACTCCCACAATGCTCCTGGTGTTTCATGGATTATTAGAGACTTTTCCTTGCTATATTCGATAGTGACTGCCCCTGCACTCATTTCACTTACGGCTACAGGAACAATTTCGGCTCCACACAACAAATTTACCAAAGTGCTTTTCCCACTACTGGTGGTTCCTGTAGTCGCCAGAGTCAGAGTCGGATTACGAAGTTGATCAACCAGATTGCTTAAAGCCTCGTCTAACTTTATAGACAGTTCTTGCATTTCAGGCTGATATGTATCTGGTAAATGCTCTGAAATTTCTGTATAAAAATTATTCCAGTATTTAGCAAGCAGTTGAGCTTTGAATTCTACTTCGTCAAAAACTTTGTATAATTGTTTACTCATGTGTTAAATACTGGTGTTGATAATGAATATGTATCCTAGTTAACATATTTGAGTCGCAACTGATAGAGGGCTGACAGCCGCACTGTTTAATTATGACTCTAGGTATAATACTATAACCTGTCAAGAGGCGATCGCACTTTATTTAAATAAAGTTACAAACAGGCTCTTCAGATTGTGGCATATCTTTAATTAGATGAGCGGCGGGCGTTCCTGAATGCAGGTATGAAACGATCGCACCAACGCCGAAAGAGCGCTCTAAATTGCGATCGATTATACCCATATTCCCCAACGCAGCCGATCGAACTGTCGCACAATTAGCAAACAATCGATCGACTAAAACAAACCTCATTACCAAGGATTACCAATCATTCTAAAAGCAGACCAATAATAAGGATGAGAAAAATTCTGACTCCCCACGTTTGCCAATTCCGGGGGTAGTGGCAGATTGCCAACAGAAGTGTGTAGCATCCCCCCTTCAATTCGCACCTCTTGGCGCAACATCGCTAATTGCGCTTGCCGCAGTGCTTCTGCTTTAATCGGAGCAGTTTTTAACTGCCCGTAAAACTCCGCCATCAATCCCAAACTGCCCTCGTCGCTGACATACCAAAGAGTCGCCATAGCCGATTTAACCCCGGCTTGCACGGCTAACCCGCCAAAGCCCAACTCGGCCTCTCGATCGCCCACAGCAGTCCTGCAAGCGCTCAAAACTAACATTTCCACTTGCGGGCTGTGCCATCCCATTTGTCGTAACTGATTTAAACGCAGTTTAGTATCCCACAACTGAATAAAGGATTGGCTGGGGTCTCCCGATCGAAATTCGGCGTGAGTAGCCAAGTGAATCATCCCAAAAGGATACTGCTGGCGCTGCGATTTCAAATTAGCCAGGGTAAAAGCTTCATTCAAGAAAGACTTGCCCGGCCACTGCTGCGGGGTGATGGTCGATACTTCTATTTCCGCCGCGGGCAAAGGACTCATATCTGCAAATTGCGACGCCCCCATTGCCAGAACTTGGGTATTTTTGAAATTGGTGGCGCTGGTATCTGTCAAACTCAGACTCGGCATCGATCCAACACTGTAACGCTCTACCAGAAAGCCTTTACCGTCGTGCAGCGCACCCATCGGTATCGATCGCAACCCCATATCTGAGATAAAAGATAAATTCTCAATGCCTTTGGCTTGCAGTTCTGCTTCGAGCGGCGCTACCATCCACTGGTAAAGTTGCTGAGCCAAGGGCAAATAACTTGTAGTCTTGCGCTTTACCGGATTAGTGAGTTCATCGCGAAATTTCCGAACAGCTTCCATTACCTGGGCGCGAGAGGTTCCAGGGATGCGCTGGCGAACGGGCACACCTTCCGGGGTGATCACCATCATTTCCAGTTCGTCAGAGGCTTGAATTTGCTGTTCTACACGCAAGATGGACGAACTGCTGTAAGGCCGATCGACTGTAGAACCCCTGGGTACAAAGCTGATATAAATGAGAGCTGGTTTGATGCCTGTGGCTTGTTGGACACTGCGAAGGGTATTTTGGGCATCTTCTAGGGTGGCGATCGCATTTGTTGATGGCAAACTTAGGTAATCGGCAAACTCCCTGGTAAATCTCTCCTCCACAGGAAAAATAACGGCATCGACGTTAGTTGGCAACTTGGAAGCGTCAAGATTCCCAAACGCGGGAGGTGAAATGCGCTGTTGCAAGGAATTAGATATCTGGTTTTGCTCTTGCAAGCTGGGCGAAAATAAACGATTTGTGCTGGGTGGCTGGTTGGCAGCGAGCTCCGGTGTCGGTATCGGTGCGAGATTTATCGGCGCAGCAGCAGGCGCAACCACTGGATTTTGAGTAATTGTTGGTGCTGGCGCTGGTGCTGGAGTTGGTAGGGATGATCGCGGGGGAGTCGGCGCTGGTGCGGGCGCTGGTGCGGGCGCTGGTGCTGGTGCGGGTGCGGGTACTGGTGCTGGTGCGGGTGCGGGTACTGGTGCGGGCGCTGGTATAGGAGCTGGTGCGGGTGCTGGTACAGGAGCAGGCGCTGGTATAGGAGCTGGTGCGGGTGCTGGTACAGGAGCAGGCGCTGGTACAGGAGCAGGCGCTGGTACAGGAGCAGGCGCTGGTACAGGCGCTGGTACAGGAGCGGGCGCGGGTGCTGGTGCTGGTGCGGGCGCTGGCGCTGGTACAGGGGCAGGCGCTGGTGCGGGTGCTGGTGCAGGCGCTGGCGCTGGTACAGGAGCAGGCGCTGGTGCTGGTGCGGGTGCTGGTGCGGGCGCTGGCGCTGGTACAGGAGCAGGCGCTGGTGCTGGTGCGGGTGCTGGAGTTGGTAGGAATGCTTGTGGGGGAGTCGGCGCGGGTGCGGGTACTGGTGCGGGTGCTGGTGCTGGTGCTGGTGCGGGTTCAGGTGCGGGCGCGGGTGCTGGTGCGGGCGCGGGTGCTGGTGCGGGCGCGGGTTCAGGAGCGGGTGCTGGTGCGGGTGCGGGTGCGGGTGCGGGTTCAGGTGCGGGTGCGGGTGCGGGTTCAGGTGCGGGTGCGGGTTCAGGTGCGGGTGCGGGTTCAGGTGCGGGCGCGGGTGCGGGTGCGGGTGCGGGTTCAGGTGCGGGTGCGGGTTCAGGAGCTGGTGCTGGTGCGGGCGCTGGTGCGGGTGTTGGTGCGGGTGTTGGTGCTGGTGTTGGTGCTGGTGTTGGTGCTGGTGTTGGTGCTGGTGTTGGTGCTGGTGTTGGTGCGGGTGTTGGTGCGGGTGTTGGTGCTGGTGTCGGTGCTGGTGCGGGTGTCGGTGCTGGCGATACTGAAGAAGCCGTAATGTTAATTTGGGTCGGCTGTACTATCTGAGGATCGGGGCTGAAATAACTTCCCTGTGTAATCACATTTTCCTTCTTTGGACCGCCGGTGGCAATACTGCCAGCAGTACCGTTGACTCTGTTATAGTCTCGCCCGATGCTGAAAAAAGTGTTCGAGGCTTCGCCACCGTGGCGAATGGTGATATCTCCACCATTGGCGCTACCAGTGGTGGATGCGGAAATGCTGCAAGCTTGCGACAAGCAGTTGTTATCGTTTGTGAAAGTGCCTGTCGCTCGGAAATTACCGCCGGCTGTAATGTCAATCTTTCCTCCGCCTGTTAGGCCTTCGGTGTTGATATGGGTTACTTCGATGTCGTTGCGGGCGTTGAGGGTGACTTCGCCACCTTGTTTTTCTTGGGAGTTGGCGTCTATGAACCCTGTTTGAATGCTGCTTGAGGGTGATGCAATACTAACGTCTCCGGCGTTGCTGTTTTTGTCGATCGACCCTGCCTTGATATTGCCTGTTTCTACTTTTCCGGTACGGCTGGTGACGGTGATGTTGCCGCCTGCGGTGGTGTCGGAATGGGAGTCGAGATCGACAGTGCGAATGTCGCCACTAGCTTGTAGGGCGATTTGGCCACCTTGGGAACTTGTCAGGTTTCCGCTGACTGTAATGGTGTTGGCTGCTTGAATGTCGATCGCCTGAGCGTTTGCATCTTTTAGTGCCACGTCCCCCGCAGCTACTGCTCGGTTAGAGGCCGTGAGTACCACTTCACCGCTGGCATTGACGCTGATGCCTGTAGCGTTTGTTTCACCAATGCCGGTGAGCAGTTCGGGCAAGGATGCGATCGAGAATGTCGAAGCTGTTGGCGCTGTTCCTGGGCTCGTCGCTGAGGGCGGCTCGATTTCCAAACTCAGCAAATTGCCTCGCTGGCTGACGCGCACTAAATTTGTCCCGGAGACTGATGCTACGGTAAGTTGACCGTCTGGGGCCGAAACGCTGCCGGTGCTGACAACTGTGCCGCCGAGCAAGGTTAAGTTCTGCCCTGACTTGACTGCTAAGTTTGCCGTGCTGATAATTGCCCCTGCTTGAGCGGCCCCAAAAGTAAAAGAATTGGGCGCGCCTGTCAGAGATGTGTAGGTGCTACTACCGACAGCGTTAAACGAGTTTGAACCAAATCCAATAGCGGTGGCGGTGGTTGCTGTGAAAGAAGCCGGCACGTTTAAGCTGGCACTGTTGCCAAATATGATGCCGGATGGATTCATCAGAAACAAGTTAGAATTGCCGCCGGTTACTTGAATTAAGCCGTTAATAATCGAGGGGTTGCCGCCGCCTATGCCCGCTAAAATGTTGCGAATGTTGGGGTTTGATATAAAGTTGGCAATCTGATTTTCCGATAAGCCGAATTCTGTAAAGCTGTGGAAAAGATTTTGTCGATCGCTCGATAATTGTCCGCCTTCAATATCGAAGCGAGTTGGCTGCCCAGGAGTTCCGTTTTGCGCTGCGGGAGTGACGGTAGTACCCGTTGCGTCCGCCGCTGGAACAATTGTTTGACCTTCGGCTTTTGCTTGCCAAAAGTAAAGATTTATTAAGACTATTTGCAGAGCAACTGCCAGTTTGCTTATTCTTGCTTTTAATAGAAATTTCGACGTTTTTTGAATATTTTTGACGGTTTTCATAGGTTTTTAATGGGTAAAATATATAAATCACAGAAATTAGGTAAAGAAATCGGCTTTTTAGAAAAAACTTGGGTTGACGGCTGTGTCACTAAATATCTGCACATCTGTGCTGTGTCTGGTCAATGTGCGTAGAAGATTGGAAATCCACCCCTCATTTTCAGAGGGGGTATTAGTGAGTTATTCTGTGAGTTTTATTGCTAAGTAAGCTTGACCTGGTAAATGTTCACGTTCCCTTGTTAGGAAAGCGATACGCTTTATCAACCTGTTTACTCGTTCCTTAATCGCCTTCGACACTGCATAATGCTGGTGTTTACATCACGGTGTTATGACCAGATGAAACTGGTCAGTTAAGACGCTTGACGGCAGGTTCCGATCTTGTACAGGTGCTGACTAGGAATGCCAATATCTGCATAGGTTTTTCGGAACAGTTGAAGACGCTATATTTATGAAGCAACCGGGTTCCTGACTGCAAGTGCATTTAGGAGTCAATGGGTAGAATTGGCCTCTGCTTTTGCAATTTTCTCAGAGTATCTTCTCCACATTCTAAATATAACTTGAAATGCCTAGGCTCTGTATCTTCCGCATGACATATTAATAAAACATAACAAAAACGGCCTTTCTAGAGGCTATCCGACGCCTAGAAACCCGGTTTTTTAAATATTATTGATAGTCTGAAGGAAGGATGGGGGTTCAAAAACTAGGTTTCTGCGTCCAAGACTGACCGGGAAACATCCCAAAATATTTTATACACAAGAAAAAATACTATACGCTTGCCGAAAATTAAAATTATGGAAAGAAGAAATGAGAAGGAGTCAAAAGACAGAATTCAGAAGGTAGAATACCCCCTGCCTGAAGTGAGAGTTAAGGGTCACGGAAAGAATTTTTGTGATCCACGATTAAAATCGGGGCTTTAAACCTCGATTCTCGATCCTGTCGCACAGAATCCCTTCTGGATTCTGGCTGCTGAATTGTTCTTCAGTAAGTCAAATTGTTAGAGTGTTCAGAAACCCGGTTTATTTAAAAAACCGGGCTTTTGGGTTTATTTGTGTGAGGTTTTGTGAAGTAAAACTCCTTAAATCCGACTCTATTTCCTTCTTGCAGTCAACTCCACTATTGCCGATTTTGAGCTGCTGCTTTTCGGTTTTAATCGATCGCCCTGTTGGTATTTAAGGGGGTGTGCAGGCGGATTTGTGGCAGGATTTAAGAGTTAATTGGGTGAAGTTTGGACAGTGGGCGAGGGACTGGGTGAAGCAGAGCGCGGTGAAGCAGGGCGCGGTGAAGGATTTGCAGAAGGAGTGGATGGGGTGGATTTTTTGAGACCGACAAAAGCGTCATAACGGGTGGTACGATCGCCAATGACGGCCGCTGTAACGCCGATCGACCGCGTGGCGTCTATCCACATTTTTTGGTTGGGAGGAAACTCCGGCAAAGCTAGGTTTTTCGGGTTAAACGCACTCTCGGTGTCCATGAAGAAATTGCCGTTGTGGGGTTTAAGTTCCGATCGTACTGTTTTCTGGAACAATTCGCTGCTTAAAAGCGGACTTTTCGGTGCCGGAACGATCGCATCAACCACGGGAGCTCCTACTGTCATAAACGCTACATTGTTCATCCAGCCGCGAGTTACCGTAATCCCTCCAAACGGCGATGTCCATTTAATCGCCGGTTTGCCGCCGACTTGAATTTCCTCCACTCTAAATCCTTTACTTTTCATGGTTTCATCAAGCTGTTTCAGGGATTTGTTCGCGGCGCCCTGGTTATTTGTTTCCACCATAAATACAAATCCGGCAGCAAATTTGTCTCTGGGATTCTGGGCGGGCGCTGGTATTAATGATAAAGAAAATTCTCCCGCCATCCAGTTCATTAAGTCTTTATCTAAATCCATGCCGGTAGTGGATTTTAAACCTGTGCGTAAAACTTGGGGATTAATCGGGGAAATCGGGTTTGCCTCGGCTCCTAATACGTAGTCTTGCCACAAACGCTGCAAGTTGCCACCGGATACCATCATTATTGTATTGTTTGGCAGGCGGTTAACCATTTTTAGAGCATTGTTTTCTACTGCTATCCTTCTGGTAGAATCTGGTTTTAGCCAAGAGACTGATTTGAAGGCAATTCCTTCTACATCCAGCGTCGCTGTGGTGGCAAATCCCTGATTTTGTTGCAGTTTTTCGAGGCTTTCTGGCGAAATTTCACGGGCTGAGTTGGCGGCGGCATAGGCGGTGGCAACGGGCATATTGACGTAGATTTGACCGAAGGCGCCCGGACTTTTTATTTTGTCTATGGCGTCTGCATAGCCAGGGGTTTTTGCTAGGGAAGGTTCGCCTTTGTAGGTGTCGATTATTCTGTCTGTAGCGCTAGGATCTGTGGTGACTGCTAGATAGCTTGTGCCGAGTACCGCGACTGAGAAATTGCGATCGGGTACGCCTTGAGTTTCTGTGACTTGCACACCTTTATAATTACGCTCAACTATTTTTCCTTGGCTGAGGGGTCTGGATTTTGCTAATAATTCTTTGGCTTTGATCGGGTTGGCAATTGGCAGGATAATTGCCACTGACTGTTGAATTGGCGGAGATGGGGGCGCGTTGGGTGCCGGCGAGGGGGCTGGTATAGCTATTTTGTTGCGGAGAAAGGCTACCATTGCTGTGTTACCCACCCAGGGTTGAATGTCTTGCTGGTAGGCGTAGCCGTTGCTTGTGAGGAGGCGATCGCGCATTTCCGTTAAAAACCTCTCAAATGAAGCTTTTGACTCCGGTGTGCCAAACTCTCGCAGTCTATTCCACTGCGATTCATCGGTGGTGATGGATAGGGCCATCATCGTATCTTGCGGGACAACCGTTGCCCCCGGCGGCAAATCTTTGGCGGGCCCACGGGAAATGACGAGGTAGTAGGTGACAAAGCCTAAACCGATCAGAAGTGTGGCGGCTCCGATCGTAAACAGCAGGGAAGATTTATCTTTCTTAAACATTATTCGTAAGGTTCGGGTGCTCGCAACATGATAGATTATTTTCTTGGCTCATGTAGCAGATACATTAGCAGATACATTTAACCGGGCAAATTTAGGAAACTCGAATTTACCCCTCCGGGAACAACCAGAAAAACAGTCCTTACTTGAATCAGACAGTAGGTTAGGCTCGTAAAACGAAACCTAACACAAAAAATGTAGCAAGACTTTTGTGACACTTGGCCTTAGTCCTGATTAATTGAATCAGTTTCTGGCTTTAAAGTCTTTAAAGATAGTTTGAAACGAGTACATCATGCGGTGGACATCGTTTGTGGCTCTCGGAAAAATGTTGAGTTCCCATTTTTTGCGAGCGGTAGTTAGTAGTTTTGCTACGGGTTGGGAGTAACTGTTAGAAATGAAATAGCTGCCACCTTCGTAGCGAATATCTGACGCTAAGCCGATAAAAGCACCGGCCATTTCTAGTTTAAGTTCTGAGGTGCTGTGTTCCGATTTTACTGCTAAAATCACCTGCGAGTGCCGAGGTTCGCGGTTGAGTAATCGACAGATATTTGCTTCTTTTTGGTACAAAATTAACACGTTGCAGTTGTGCAAAACTCCGGCTCTACCTTGGACTTTTACTCCTAGGTGAACTTCCAGGGCTGGTTTATCGGGAAATTCCACAACAGCATGAGTGTATGGATGTGCCGTTCCGTGGATTTTTCCCGCTGTTTTTCTAAATGTTAAATATTTCGGTGTTTCGTCGTCTAAAACATTGTTGTAATAAATAGTACCGCCTTCATTAGCAACTGCTTTTAGCAAAATAGTGAAGAGGTAAGTGTCAAAAATTCTGGCTTGTTCTGCCGCTGTGTTAAAATCGGGATCGATCGAGCTTTTTAATTTGCTTTTAATTTCGGAATTGATGGCGTAGTTGCTGGGCCCGGAGGGCAGTTTTTCCAGCAAGTGCTTGAGGGCGATCGCCTGTTTGTGACGGGGGGCTGTGACGCTGGAGGTAAACTCGATTGTTTTCGCAGTTTCGGCACCTGAATTGGCAAAGGTAATTTTTGTGCCGAGGGGTGAGGTTTCTGATTCTACTTTCAAGAAATAAGCAATTTCGTCTTCCATTTCGGAAGTGTTGACCGTCGCTTGTTCGACAGCATTAATTAACAGCAAAAGTTGTTCTTTTGCGGTATAATCTTCTATCTTGAGCAGAGGTGTTTTTCTTTTGAGCGATCGCTCTTCAATTACTTTGCCTATCTCTACAGTATCCGCTACTTGTTGAACTACCCAACCTAAATTAAACTCATTCAGAATTGCCGCCAGTTCCTGATAGAGTTTCGCGTACTCGATCTCGTCCATAATGGTTTCTGCACTGCACACTATTCTGATTATACAAGATAGTTTGATTTTTTGGTCAATGGCCCGTCAGCAACTGCGAATATTGCCTGTAATGGCTGAGTATCGGAGTGTTTGAGTGTCCGAGTGGGGAAAATCTTCCTCTTCCGTGAACATCCTCCGTCACCTCGGTTAAATCCTTTACAGCATCGGTTGCCAAACTTCCTGCTTCTGGAGAGAGACAATTGGGAGTAAGCTATTCTACGACATTTGTAGCGATCGAACTATGGCAACTATCAACGACAACTACCTCAAACTCAAAGCCGGCTACCTGTTTCCCGAAATTGGGCGCAGGGTGAAAGCCTATGCAGAGGCGAATCCCGAAGCGCCCATCATCCGGCTGGGGATTGGCGACGTAACGGAACCGCTACCGGCTGCTTGTCGGGAGGCGATGGTGAAGGCGGTGGAAGACATGGGTTCGCGGGATAGCTTTAAAGGATACGGCCCGGAACAAGGTTATGAGTGGCTGCGGGAGAAAATTGCCGAGCACGATTTTAAGTCGCGGGGATGCGATGTTGATGCTTCGGAAATCTTTATTTCTGATGGTTCTAAGTGCGATTGTGGCAATATTCTCGATATCTTTGGCAACAATAACACGATCGCAGTTACCGATCCAGTTTATCCGGTGTATGTAGACACTAACGTGATGGCCGGACACACGGGAGATGCGAACGAAAATGGCGAATACGGCGGCTTAGTTTACCTGCCAATTACAGCGGAAAACAATTTTACTGCCCAAATTCCCACCGACAAAAAAGTCGATTTAATTTACTTGTGTTTTCCGAATAACCCGACCGGGGCAACTGCAACTAAGGAACACTTGCAAGCTTGGGTAAATTATGCTAAAGCTAACGGTTCGATTATTTTCTTCGATGCGGCTTACGAAGCCTATATTACCGATCCGAGTTTACCGCATTCTATCTACGAAATTGAAGGGGCGCGGGATTGTGCGATCGAATTTCGTTCTTTTTCCAAAAATGCTGGTTTTACGGGTACTCGCTGTGCGCTAACAGTTGTACCGAAGACTTTGACTGGAAAAGCAGCAGATGGTTCCGATGTCGAAATTTGGAAGCTGTGGAACCGCCGCCAATCTACTAAGTTTAACGGAGTTTCTTACATCGTGCAGCGCGGTGCTGAAGCGGTTTATTCTGAGGCTGGCAAGGCACAGATTCAGGCTTTAGTCAATTTTTACATGGAAAATGCTGCGATTATTCGCGAAAAATTGACAGCGGCGGGAATCGAGGTTTTTGGTGGCGAAAATGCACCTTATGTGTGGGTGAAAACGCCTCACGGTTTGTCGAGTTGGGATTTCTTTCAGAAGTTGCTGGAAACTTGCAATGTGGTGGGAACTCCGGGTTCTGGTTTTGGTGCGGCGGGTGAGGGTTATTTCCGCATTTCGGCGTTTAATAGTCGGGAGAATGTGGAGGAAGCGATGAGACGGATTGTGGAGAAGTTTAAGGTGTAAAAGCGCGAGAGATAAGTCTTTTTGGGGCGGGCTCTTCGGCCCACTCCACAAGAAAATTGATCTCTTCTGGAACAGGCATCTTGCCTGTTCATGCAAATGCTGAAAAATGTGAGTTATAATCAGCTTACTGCCTAATTTTCAGGCAGCCACTCCACAAATTCCTCGAAGTTTACGAGCTTGGGTAAAGTTAGAATTATAGGTTTTCAGAATTACTGATAATATAAATTATATCTCTATCCATCTGCGTTTATCTGCGTGCATCTGCGGTTACAAACTCCCAATCTGCCAGTAGTGCCAGATTCAGACAATTTAAAATACTGGATTTAATCGGGCGCTTTTCATCCCAAAATACGATCGCTGAATAAAAGTTAATCGCCGCCGGTGAATTCAAAAGCTCAAAAGTTTGACGCGCAACTCCCTCGTCGTCAAAGCCGAGAAAGTAAACAGTATCATCAAAAACCACAGGTTTATCAGCTATTTCACCGATTAACCTAAAATCCAGTTTTTTATAAAGCCCGCAAATCGCAATTTTCCAAAGTTTGAAGGTATAATCGCCAACTCCAAAAATCGAAAATCGAGGGTTGTTTTGATAAATTTTGCTTTTTCGATTATCTAAATATTGCCCGCAATCCTCCAGATAGCGCCCGGTTTTAGGAGCTATTTTTTTGATATTTTCAGTTGACTCCCCGATAAATTTTTGAGTAATGAGCATATATCGATCGGTAGCATTAATTCGATTTTGAGCAACACCAGAGCCTTTGATGAGCGGAAACAGATAAGTGTCCTCAATATCGACAACTTCTCCGAATGTATTTACAAAATAATTGTCTATTTTGCGAAACTCCATCACGTTAGAACAGTCGTGCTTTACACCCGATCGCCATTTGGTTCCTGAATTCACAGCATATAAATTACTCAATTTACTGAAAGAATTTATATCCTTAACCAAGAGATTGTTGTGATATCCAATTCGGTGACAGTCTGAAGTTTCTAAACTGCTAAATACATCGCAGAAGTAGTTTCGCGAATGAGCATCAAATTGGCAGACTAACAAACAAGCATCAACATTTGCATAAAAATATTTTTTAGCATCTATTTTGTAAGTTGCACAGTTAGCGAGATTGAGTTTTTGAGAGTGAAGGTAATTCAATAACTTTCTAGCAGTCGAAGTCTTGCAAAGCATCGCTAGATCGGCATCGCGCTTTTGCAGCCATTGCACCGCCTGAATCAGCATCCATTCTGAGATATCGAAGTTACTCTTACCTGTGAGAGCATCTAAGCCACTGTGATTTTGAAAATTGTTTTTTTTAGGTAAATTTTCGCTACCAATAGTTCCTTGTTGCGAGTTTGTCACCCACGGAAAGTTGCCGAGTACAAGCAGTCGAGTGCTACACCGATCGACTAATGATTTCCAATCAAAATTAAAGAAATCTCCGTGCCAAATATCGCATCTCTCATCCTGAAATAATTGCTTATTTAGTCTGACTTCTTTTAAGTAATTTTGATTTATTTCAACCCCGATAATTTTGGCGGCGGATGGAAACGAACGTGCAGCAGCTTGAATAAAATTACCGATACCGCACGTCGGCTCAATTATGGTGCCAGGATTGACATTAAGTTCTACTAATTTTCGACATACCATCTCGGCTAATGCCGGCGGTGTCTGAAAATCGCCGTATTCTAGTTTGGTTTTGCGATTGTTAGAACTCATTGGTTAGATTTATAAACTGCGATAACACCTTCCTGTTGTCCGGCACGCTCAATGACCCTTCCATACTGAAGTCGCCATTGCAACGCATTAGAAATGGTCAAAAAACCTTGCAAGGGTGGGTTTCTCAGTATTTCGTCTGCAATGTTACCTGCTTCAATTTCGTCAACAGGTAGATTTTTGTCAAACATGAAAGCAAGCAAATCATCTTTATTGCCTTCGTTATCTAAAATATAGCGAATTCCACGGGTCATTTGAAAATCTGCTGTTCTTTCGGCACTAACGTAAATTGTATGCAAAATATTCAGCGTTGCAGTTCGGATGGTACTGTTGTCTCTCTTTTCGTAAACAAAGATAATCAGTGAATATCCCAGCCCAAAAATCTTTTGCCTTGCAGATTTGAAAGGACATGACGACTGCGGTTGCCTAACACTTGTTACCTTCACGTCAACCAATAGCCCTGGGAAATCGATGCCGCTTGCTGAATTGCCATCTATAAATTCATATTGCTGCTTGAGATAGAGTCTGAACTTTTGCTCCAAATATGTTCCAACAGCCTTTCCGTCTGTGATTCCGTAAAGCAGAGGTTCCGGGTGTTGAGACTCGGCTGCTGAAAATATTGCCGCCTCAGAACAAAGAATTTCTACGGTCAGAGTTGTCATTTTGATGAACCACCACATTTTTAATTGGCTGAGAAGGTAAACAGTATCATTATTATTTGCCACTCTTAATATTCTATCGATCGCCATCGCTGGGAAAACCAAATTGGTCTGGTAATTCATCGGAAGTAATTTGCAAAATCTTTAACAACTTCTTGTATTGAACAGGCGTTAGCTTCGGTACGGATCGCCCAGCTTCCCAGTTGCTTACCGTCGCTTCCGTAACGCCAAGTGCTTCTGCTAGCTGCTTTTGAGTCATAAACCGCTGAACTCTCAGTCGCATTAGGGGCGATCGATCGGCTCTTTCTGAGGTTTCCATAGGCTATTAGTTAAGTTATATTAATTTATTTGGGGTGTGCCTAAAATAATTGACATCTACCCTAAATTACTTTAGAGTTAACCTAATAGAGATTAGACAGCACCAGTTAAGCCACTTGTGCTGTAGGGGAATTGCTGTCTTTTCTTCAACTTGTTATTGTACGCGGTTTTACCGTTACAAAGCATCAAACCTATCCAAAATTATTAGTCAAAGCTATGTTGCAAGATTCATCGTCGAACCAAACATCGCCCAATGTTTTAACCAACCAAACCTTTGAGGCCGATCGCGAAGCAGTCCGTCACGTCATCATCGGTTCGCCGCTGGGGGTACGGCGAACTATCCACCAACTGCACGCATTGCGCTACGAGGAAGCTGTTCGTTGGACTCATCCGATCGCCATTCCCGACAATCGCATCATTATTACACCCGATCAGGGAGAAATCATGAGTCTGTTAGTCAAATTAATCCGCCTGCAATGAAGTCATAAATGTGCGATCGATGTTTCTAGAATTGAGTCAAAAGTGCGATCGCGAATCTCTTCTCGTTGCCCGTGCTAAACTCAACAGATATATCCAAAAACTCTTGTGGGGTAGGCATCCTGCCTGCCCTTAGCACAAACTTAACAACTAGCTCGCAATTCAGCTTATGATTGTTATCACCCCCGTGCTCAAACCTGTTAGCCATATCGAGCTTACTCCCGGTAGTGTCGTAACTATTCCCAATATAAGTTTGCTGGAATTTGAGTCGATTTTGCAGGAATTAGGGGAAAAACGAAGAACTAGAATTGCCTACAGCAAGAGTACCTTAGAAATCATGGTTCCCTTACTAGATCGGGAAATTCCGAAAGATTTAATTTCCGATATTGTAAAAATTTTACTCAAGTCAGCGGGCAGAAGATATGAACCCTTTGGTTCTACTACTTTCAAGCGGGAAGGTGCAGCAGGAGTTGAACCTGATGCTTGCTTTTATATTCTAAATTATCAGCGGATGATTAATCGGCGCCGACTTTTACCGGACGATCCGCCGCCGGATTTGGCAATTGAGACGGATGTTACTTCTAAAACTAAGATCGATGCCTATAAAATTATTGGAGTTCTAGAAGTATGGGTTTACGACAGCGGCGGACTTCTCATTTATTTGCTGCAAGATGGAGAGTATGTAGAATCGGATATGAGTCCGAATTTTCCAGAAATCGCGATCGCCCAGATGATTCCTGCTACAGTGGAACGTGCTTTGCAGGTAGGAAGTTGTCAAGCGCTAGAAGAATTTGAAAGTGCGATCCTCTCCGAGGGCTTCGCTAACGGCTAAACTCGTAGGACACGTTACGCACTTCGCACTTCCCATCCAAAAAATTACACACTTACTGCCACATTGTCAACCCCTAAAGGTCGATAAATTGTATCTCTTTGCTGATAACTCCGCCCCAAAGAACGAATCGCATTTTGCAAATCTTCCACAGATTGACAACTGCCACCAACCGCACCAGCCATTGTAGTAATGTGCTCTTCCATCAATGTACCGCCGATGTCGTTGCAGCCCCATTTCAGCGCTTCTGTAGCTCCGTCTAAACCTAATTTTACCCAACTCGGTTGGTGATTGGAAATCAAATTGCCTAAGAAGATTCTCGATACAGCGGTGAGTAACAATGTATCTGCTAAAACTGGTTGGTCGCGGCCGACTCGACTCCGCAAAGGTGCCGGTGCTTCCTGTCCGACAAATGGTAGTAAAATAAATTCTGTGATGCGTGCTGGATAGTTTTGGTCGATCGCAGTTTGTTGGAGCGATCGCACTTTTTCTAAATGCAAAACCTGCTGTTCGGCTGTCTCAATATGCCCGCACAGCATCGTACTCGTTGTCGGCAAACCCAGACTGTGAGCAGTTCCCACAATTTCCAGCCAAGTTGCCGAATTTAGTTTTTCCGGGCAAATCACCCGTCGCACAGAATCGTCGAGAACTTCCGCTGCGGTTCCCGGCATCGAACCAACTCCCGCATCCCGCAAAGCCGAAATTACATAGCTGAAACTCAGATTATCTTTTCTGGCAATAAATTCTATTTCTTGCGGCGAAAAAGCGTGCAAGTGCAACTGAGGAAACTTATCCTTAATAGTTTTCACCAATTGCAGATAATAAGGCAAAGATGCGCCGTTTAGCTTAGCTTTAAGATTTAAGCCGCCCTGCATACAAATTTCCGTTGCACCCCGCTGCACTGCATCAGTTGCCTTTTCCTGAATTTGAGCTGCATCTAACCAAAAAGCGCCCTCATCTCCTTCGTCGCGGCGAAATGCACAAAAACTGCAATGCTGCTCGCAAATGTTAGTAAAATTAATATTCCGATTGATAACGTAGGTGACAGTATCTCCTGATTGTTGGCGGCGGAGCAAGTCAGCGGTTGTTTGAATAGAAGCTCGCGCGTCTGGCTCTGTTTGCTGCAAAAGTACCAAGGCTTCTGCAGAAGAGATGTTATAACCTTGTAAAGCTCGATCGAGAATTGCATCCACAGTTTTCTTTTTAACTCAGCTACAGAATTACTGACTAGAATTAAGGCGTTTTTATATTTTAACTAATCAATTATGGAGGAACGATATTTTACAATCTCAAGTGCTACCAAACTATTCTTAACTTTCTGAACACTCAAATTATGGGCAGCTACCAACCAAATCAGGTCTTGCCAGTGCCGTCGGGGCCTTTGCAAATTCCTGCTATACAGACTTTCGGTTCAACTTTTGTACACGCAGGCACACCGCCAATTTATTTTTCCCTGGTAATTCCCACCTACAACGAGCGCAGGAATATCCAGAGTATTGTGGAAAAATTGAGCCAATTGCTCGATGGTATCCTTCCCGGCAACTACGAATTAATTGTAGTCGATGACGACAGCCCCGATCGCACCTGGGAAGTCGCCCTGTCCCTGACACCGGAATATCCGCAATTGCGGGTGATGCGCCGGGAAGAAGAGCGGGGACTTTCCACAGCGGTAATTCGCGGGTGGCAGGTAGCTCAGGGTGAGGTTTTGGGCGTCATCGATGCCGACTTGCAGCATCCCCCGGAGACGCTGTTGCAGCTTTTAGCAGAAATTCAGCGGGGAGCAGATTTAGCTGCTGCAAGTCGTCACGTGGGCGAGGGCGGGGTGAGCGACTGGAGCGTTGTCAGGCGATTTTTATCGCGGGGCGCTCAAACCGTGGGGTTGGTGATCCTGCCGGGAGTGGTGGGCCGAGTTTCCGATCCGATGAGTGGCTATTTTATGGTGCGTCGCACTTGCATAGCCGGCAAAACCATGAATCCTGCTGGTTACAAAATATTGATTGAAGTGCTCGGCAGGGGCGATATCCGCTGGATTGGAGAAGTTGGTTACGTGTTTCAGGAGCGGCAAGAAGGCGAGAGCAAAGTTACCTGGAAACAGTATATTGACTATTTGCGACATTTGCTTCGGTTGCGGTTTGCCCGCTGGCCGATGAGCCGATTCCTGCGGTTTGGCGTGGTTGGTTTCAGCGGCGTGTTTGTGGATATGGGAGTTTTTTACCTGCTGCGGACTGTCCTTGGTTTGGGGCTGACTCGCAGTGCAATCTTTTCTGCTGAAGTGGGAATTATCAATAATTTCTTGTGGAATGATTTATGGACTTTTCGTGATATTTCTAAGCGGCAGCCTGGAAAGCGCCAGCGCTTGAAACGGCTGTTGAAATTTAATGTGATTTGTTTGATTGGCTTGATTATGAATGTGCTGCTGGTGAATCTGCTGTTTAATGTTTTTAAGGTAAACGAATATTGCGCTAAGTTGATTGCGATCGCGACTGTCACTCTGTGGAATTTCTGGATCAATATGAAGCTGAGTTGGCGGGTGACGGACGTTCAAAAATAGTTTTTAGTTTGGCTATTCGTTAGTTGTTAGTGGTTATTGGAACTGACAACTAAAAACTCCCAACTGACAACTGACAACAGCCAACGGCCAACTGCCTTTAAATGAATGAATGAATTAATGATTAAGAACAAACAACTGTTGTTGCTATTTCTGTGGACGGCGATCGCCTTTATTTTGCGCTTTGCCAATTTAAACTCGAAACCGCTGTGGACAGACGAGTTTTCTACTCTAGTTTTTAGTTTGGGCAACAGTTTTCGCGGTGTGCCGATCGATCGCGCGATCGACCTTTCTACATTATTACAACCGCTACAATTGCGCGCCGACGCTGACACCGCCGACGTGCTTGGCAATTTGCTACTAGAAAGCAATCATCCACCAGTGTATTTTATGCTCGCCCATTGGTGGATGCGACTGTTTGGGCCGACCGAGGATAGTTTAGTTTGGATAGGGCGAGCTCTTCCTGCATTATTGGGCGTGATTGCAGTTCCAGCTATCTACTTTTTGGGCAAATTTGCTTTTAGTTCGCGTTTAGTCGGTCAATGTGCAGCCGCGATGATGGCAGTTTCTCCCTACGGCATTTATCTCGCTCAAGAAGCTCGCCATTACACTTTAGGCATCTTATTAGTTATTACCTCTCTTTTTTGCCTTGCATTAGCTGCAAAAAAGCTGCAACAGCGCGCTCCCATGCCTATTTGGGCGGTGGTGCTTTGGGTGGTTGTTAATTGTTTGGGAATTGCGGTTCACTACTTTTTCGCACTGACTTTGTGTGCGGAAGCAATAGCATTAATTGCTGTAATCTGGCAGCAGTTTAATGGGAATTTGCCAATTTCAAACAGCCAGCAGCCTAATATTTGGCAATTTCAAATCATCTGGCGGCTTTTCGCAGTAGCGATCGGTACTTTAGCTGGCGGTTTAGTTTGGCTGCCGGTATTTTTGTCAAACAAATACGGCAGCGAACTAACTAATTGGATTGTCAGCGGCGATCGCACATTTATAGATTGGATCGCGCCGATTTTTCAAGCTTTAGCTGGATGGATCACTGTCATGTCTCTGCTGCCGGTGGAATCGCAAAATTTGGCAGTAGTAGTTGCATCGGCGATCGTAATGACAATATTTTTTATATTGGTGCTTCCCCTGCTGCGAGGCGCTCTTAAAACTTCATTAAAAACAAGCGATACTCGTTTAGGTACTGTTATTTTCGGCGGATTTGTGCTAGGAGCAATTTTCCTATTTTTCAGCTTTGCATATATTTTAGGGATTGACCTAACTCGCGGCGCACGATACAATTTCGTCTACTTTCCGGGAGTAATATTGCTTTTAGGAGCAACCTTGGCGGTTATTTTTAACACACCTACAGCAAAAAGTCAATGGTTTAATTTTCGGGCGATCGAAGTTCCGGGCCAAAAAGCAGTGGTGCTAATTTTAGCAATGGCTTTTGCAAGCGGTGTCACAGTAAATTCCAATCTCGGCTATCGCAAATATTACAAACCAGACCTTTTAATTCCGATTATGCGCGAAGTATCGAAAGTTCCCGTGTTAATTGCCACTACTCAAAAGACTCATGTAGAAATAGGAGAGTTGATGGGGATAGGGTGGGAATGGGAAAGAAGTTCGGCAAAGGATTTTGTAGGGGATGTAACGGATGTAACGGATGTTAGGAAGAAAAAAGAAGTTAAAGCCTTGGATTCTGCGCTGTTTCTTTTAGCTAATCAGAGAAAGGATGCACCAGAAATAGCGGCAGGGACACTTGACAAAACACTCAGTCAATTAGAACGTCCGCTTGATTTGTGGTTGGTTAATTTTCGCGCACCTGTGAATCTAGAAGCACAAAAATGTCAGGTTGAATCACGCGAGTTGCCTGCGGTGGATGGGTATGAATATCAAGTTTATCATTGTTCCAAGTCATAGGTAAGTCTTAGGGGATGGATCGGGCGATCGACAAATCTACTTCGGAAAGATCGCACATGAGCCATAAATAACATCTATTGCTAACGATCGATCGCTACGATCGCCTAAACTGGGAAACAACAAGCTTTTAAATGCGATCGCTTATGTCCAGATTTATACAAAATTGGGTGCTACCATTGCTATTGATACTCAGTAATGGTTTCTTGGGTTGGCTGATCAACCAACTGCCCGGTAAACATGACTTAAAAATTGAAGACCCTATAATAATCTTACTGACAGTAGTGTGTCTATTGGCACTTTTTATCCTCGGTGCTATATCCAGTCAGTCTCAGCCGAGTGCAACGCCTGCAAATCAAAATTGGGTTCTTGGTTTTTTACCTTTGCTGGGAGGTGGCATCCTTTTCGCACTCTTGAAGGGGAACCACGTAGCCGCCGAATTCAACTCAGCAGTTTTTTATACATCTCTCATTCTGTTTGGTTTGGGGACTGTGCTCCCGCCTGTACTGCTTTTACCGAGACAATGGCAGAACAGGTTGGTATGGTTGCCCCCAGGCTTCGGACTGGTGGTAATGTTGTATTTCATACTGAGGGGCGAATGGACAGCAGCGGTTTTGGCTTTGGTTGTGACTGTAATTTTGATGTTGTTTATCCATGCCATCAAGTTTCTCATCCCAGTTACTAACCAACTTGCACCGAAGTTTAGGGCAAAGAGACAGCAACTTGCAGATAGTTTTGCAGACGGGATTTGGAATAAAATTGAAGATTCAACCTCACCTTTTCAGCGGCAATATTACCAGGGTTTGACTTATATCTGTCGAGACTATCAAACACAGGGATTGGATAGAGACCGAACCCTGAAGTTGGAAAAGGTATTTGTGCCACTCAAAATTGCTGCAACAGAGGCAGCGAATACAAGCCATAAAATGATTCAGCCACTCAAGGATGAAACAAATAACTCAAAAAAAACAGAAATTGGGGATTTTTTAGCAGCAATAGATAAGAACCCGGCATTTCGGCGCATGGCAGTTTTGGGCGCACCCGGTTCCGGGAAAACTACCCTTTTGAGATATTTAACGCAGACTTATGCCACCAAGCAACAGCGGAAAGAGCATCCGAAAGCGCCGAAACTGATTCCGATATTGTTGTATCTCCGAGATGTGCGTCAGGAAATTGTGAATAATAATCAACTCACCCTGGCAGAGTTAATTACTCAGCAGGTACAGCAGCAGCAGCAAAAATATGGACTGGAGAATCCACCGCCTAACTGGTTTGCCGAAAAAATACGTCAAAACCAATGTTTGGTAATGTTAGATGGATTGGATGAAGTGGCAGATGAAACCCAGCGCCAGCAAGTAAGTCGTTGGGTAGACGCACAGATGCACACATACCCGGATACGGCTTTTATCTTAACCTCTCGACCTTTTGGCTATAAAACTGCGCGGTTGCAACAAGATGTGACTGTCTTAGAAGTGCAACCATTTAGCTTGAAACAGATGCAACTGTTTATTCGTAGCTGGTATTTGGAAACAGAGGTGATAAGTCACGCTGGACAAGATGATGCGGGAGTGCGGGGAGACGCTAAAGAAAAAGCTGATGATTTAATTAAGCGGATTAAGAATAGCAAACCTCTGGCGGACATGGCGGTGAATCCTTTGCTGCTAACAATGATTGCCACAGTTCACCGTCGCGGTAGTGCCTTGCCAGGAAAACGGGTAGAACTTTACAAAGAAATTTGCCAGGTTTTACTAGAAAGGCGACAAAGGGCTAAAAATATTGCGGATGCGCTAACAGCGACGCAAAAGCAATCTGTGCTGCAAGTGCTGGCATTTGAATTAATGCAGCAGAAAACTCGTGAGTTCAACCTATCCGAGGGAATTGATTGGATTACAGACAAATTGGCATATGTAGCAGGCAGTGGGGCGAATCCAGAGGAATTTATTCAGCAAGTTCGGGATGTGAGTGGGTTGTTAGTGGAAAAAGAAGTAGGCGTTTATGAATTTGCTCACTTGAGTTTCCAGGAATATTTAGCAGCGGTTCAGATTAAGGAATCGAACCAAGAGAGTCTGTTAATCGGAAATATTAATCAATCTTGGTGGGCTGAAACTATCCGTCTTTATGCAGCGCAGAGTAATGCTAGCAATCTGATTCGTACAGTCTTGGCGATGCCATCTCCATCCGTTGAAGAAATGGCACTCGCCTATGATTGCTTGGACGAGGGGTTGAGTGTAAATCCAGACGTTCGGCAACAACTGGAGCAAAGGTTAAACGCAGATTTGGAAAGTCGATGACAGAAAGATTCACCTTAGCAGCTAATGTTTTGTTATCCAGGCGTCTGCAAAATCTACTGCGGATTGATGAGAATGTCGAAATTGACATGAGTTACATCACCTGCGCGGAATATCAGCTTTTTATTGATGAGAAGCTGAAAGCAGATGAACATCGCCAACCTGACCATTGGAAAAGTTACCGATTTCCGCCAGGAGATGCTCAAAAACCCATTACTGGAGTACGATCTAGTGATGCTGAGGAGTTTTGTGAATGGTTAACTCAGCAACAATCTGCATTGGGATTTAAATATAGACTGCCAACTCTAGCTGAAGTAGAGGAGCATCCAGTTACAGAAAAACAACTAGGATGCTGGTGTTTTGAAGGAGAACCGCTAATCATTGTAGGCATAGAAACTGGACAGCAGCAAACTTGGCAACAGAAATTAGATGAGGTTTTGGTTCTCTACCGCGACCTCTACCGCGTCCTCAACCGCGACCTCAACCTCGACCTCAACCGCGTCCTCAACCGCGACCTCAACCTCGACCTCAACCGCGACCTCAACCTCGACCTCTACCTCGACCTCTACCGCGACCTCAACCCCGACCTCTACCGCGACCTCAACCTCGACCTCTACCGCGACCTCAACCTCGACCTCAACCGCGACCTCGACAGCGACCTCGACCTCGGCCTCTACCGCGACTTCAACCGCGTCCTCTACCGCGACCTCAACCGCGTCCTCTACCGCGACCTCGACCTCGGCCTCAACCTCGACCTCGACCGCGACCTCTACCGCGACCTCGACAACGTCCTCAACCGCGACCTCGAAGGTCAATTTGAAGCAATTGAAGCGGGCAAAGCTAGTAATTTCCTACTTTTATACTTGCCTCTGGTTCCTGTTATTGTTATCTATCATTTCTTGTCAGCAGCTTATGAGGCAATATCCAAAAATACAACGGCGCTCAATACAATTAAGTTAAGCGGTCAAGAAAGTGAAGCTATGAGCCGTAAGTATCTAGGTAATTTCAATAAAATATACCCACTTTATGTTTACTTGGTATTACTAGATCAGCGACAAGCGGGTCGGATACCAGCATGGGAGAGTATTCGGATTGTCAGGGAAAGAGTTGAGTAGCAGATATAGCGCCTGGATAGTAGGGACACAACAGTGTTGTGTCCTTTGGCTGCGGAACACAGGATTGTTTGTGAAATAGTATTTTCTAATCTTGCCTAACACTATCGGGCACGCCCACGGCCGAAATACCCGATATCGCCTTTAAATTCTGACACCGAATCAACTCATTAAAATCCAAACTGCGCCCTTCAATTTGCGCCACAGCCTCGATCGCCCCCAGCAAATGTCCGGCCGCTTCCGCTTCGTTGTAACCGCGCCTTCCCGCTACTCTAATTGCCCCTTCGTCAGCATCTAACTCTACTTGGGAACTGCGGTTGTCGCGCCAAATTCGAGTCATCGCGAGTCCTGTCAAACCGCCCGCGATCGCAGTGCCGATCGCATCTCCCTGCAACAATTCTACAACAGTCCCCACAATTCCCGCCAGAGCCGCACCTTGATAAATATCCGGTTTAAACCACTTAAAATTGCACAGAAAACTTACATTCCGCAATAGCAGTAAATCCCGCTGCGGCTTAGATAGCAGCCGCCACAAATCAAAATTAATATAAATCGGGCGAGATTGATTCCAAGGCAAAGGAAAATCGCAGTCAATTACCGTTGATTGTTGGGGCTTATTAATAATTTTACACATCATGCGGCCCGAAGCGGGCATCACATCTAACAGGCGGCGAATTTCTGGATCGGGATTCATATTTTTGGGGAATTGGTTATTGGTAATTAGACCTATAGCAGAAATTTTTGATTAATATGTCAACCGCAGATTCAAGGCAGATAAACGCAGATAATTTTTAGATAGTTTGGGAATGCTTGCAATTTGAGTCTAATCTGTAGGGACACGGCATTGCCGTGTCCTTTTCCCATAGCTCATTTAATGACTTTTCTTAGAGTCTGATTTGGGAGATTATTGAGCTTTCGGAGTTGCTTTTTCACTCTTCGGCGAAGGCTTCGGACTGGCAATTGATGGGGCAACTGACGGCTTTGAATTCGCGGCTGGGGATGGCAGTGGTTTGGGAGAATCAGGGGCTGTTAGCGGGGCAGCAGGGGCTGTTTTAGCGCCTAAAATGCTGGCGTCTCCGGTGTCGAAGGTTCCCGCGATGCAAGCGATCATCATTGTCGCTAAGGTGCCGACAAATAATGCTTTCCAACCGAGTTCGGAAATGTCTTTGCGACGGGATGGAATTAGGGCGATTGTGCCGCCGACAAATATGCCGACGGATGCTAAGTGGGCAAAGCCGGAAAGGGCGTAACTGACAATTAAAACTGTACGATCGCTCACCAGTCCTTTTGCCGATGCTTCTGCTAAACTTTGATAGGGCGGAATGGCTGTTTCTAACAACCTGCGACCGATAATTACTGACGCTTGCCAAGAGTCGTCTAATGAAACTCCTGTTAATAGCGTCAGGGGATAAAATAAAAATCCCATAATGTTGGCTAAGGTGACAACTTTGAAAAAGCCACCGATGGGGCCGGGCAAAATTGCCAGCCAACCAAAGAATTGATTGATTAAGGAAACTAAGCCTAAGATTAAAATCAAAACAGCGGCAATTGCTACTGCCATTTTTACACCGTCCAATGCACCAATTATCGCTGCATCTAAAGGGCTGACTCGTTCGATGGGTTCTCCCCCAACAGTCTCTTGTGTGAATTCTTCGCGCTCCCTGTCCGAAATTTCTTCGCCCACAAACTCGCGGCCTTTAGGCTTGGGTTCTTCCTTGGGAATGCCACCCATTGTCAGGGGCACTCCTGTTTCGGGCACTAAGATTTTGGATAGAACAAAACAAGCGGGAATAGCGATAATTGAGGCTGAAACTAAGTGTCCTAAAATATTGGGAAAAACTGGCTTGAGAAAACTAACGTAAATTGCTAAAGTTGAAGAAGCAGCGGTTCCAAAACAGCAAGAGAGGATTGCACAAAGTTCCGAACGAGTCATTCTTGGCAAATAAGGCTTGACGACTATTGCCGCTTCAATTCCTACGAAAATATTAGCCGCACCGCTGAGGGCTTCCGCGCCGCTCAACCGCATTGTCATATAAAAGATTTTTGCAAAAAGTTCGGTGATAATTTGAATCACGCCGATGTTGTATAGCAAGGCCATGAGGCCAGAAAAAAAGATGACTGTCGGTAAAGCTCGAAAGGCAAAAATATATCCTAAATTAACTGCCGGATCTTTACCAGGTATCGGTACAACATTGCTCCCGAATACAAATCTCGCTCCAGCGTCAGCAGCGGTGAATACTCCATCCAGTAAGCTAGTAAACCATTCTAAAGCGATGCGAGTTGGGGGGAACAGGAATACTAAAAATCCTAAGACTAATTGCAGGCCAATGCCCCAGATGATGACGCGCCAAGGTATATACTTCGACTGTCGGTTTTCTGAAAAAACCCAGGCGATCGCACATAAGCCAAAAATGCCCAGAAACGAGATAAGATTGTAGATAGACATGAGCCTAGTCCTTGAAATAGTTGAGAATGCCGATCGACGGCTTGCACCACATCAGTTATACTATTCATCTGACGGCAAATGCTAAAAAAAAATAACGGGCAGATAAATTACGCACTCAACAGCGTACTTATGTCATTGCTTAGGTCATTCCGAACTCTGCGGATCTTTAGCAAGCCTTGATTTGCCGTAATTACCAGCAGTTTAAATAGAAACTCTAACACATGGAAGCTTTTGCTCCACATCCTCCTGAATGGACTGCGACGGCGGTTCACGCTAATGAGTTTTGCTGTCCCAAGTGCGGCGCTAGCTGTACGGATGCCGCTGAGGTCTGGATTAATCGCCGATCGCCAGTATACACCGAGTTCAACCGCCGCAAGTGGCAAGAATTTTACCGATGCCAGTGTGGCGGTGTGTGGTGGGCTTGGAGTAGCGATAGGCCTCCTTCTGAACTTGTGCGTCGCGATGAAATCTCGAATGACGGCCCGGATGACAGCCCGGATGATGATTTTTAGAACCGTGACAGAATTTTCGCTTTTCGCTTTGCGATTTTTTTATTTAAAATTAGGGTAAGGTGCGCGGCATGGCGCACCCTACGTTTAGATAAGTTATCGCCCGTTCTCAACTAATTGAGCACGTCAAGTATTCCCTTGACTACGCCTTCCATGACTCTTTCAATTAAGCTCAATTCATTTTCGCCGATCGACTCATTTAAGAGCATTGACTGAATTCGCTGTCTGTCATCGCGAGTCAGTTCGCCTGACGAAAATATCCGCTCTACTATTTGTTCAGTTAGAAATTGGAAAGCTGGAGTTTGCATGGTTGGTCTCTAAAAGCATTAATATTTTGTTTTTAACTTCATTAGAGCAGCCAGTTATTTTGCGGGTTTTTGCCGTCCCACCCAGTCAGTGCTGCAATCATAAGACTTTGAGGGCATTTTGTCAAGATACCTGCGACAGATAAATATAAAATCTGCATTAAATTTCCGACATTCTGGCAACGGGTGGTTTTGGAGTGCGATCGACCCCCGGCGGTGGCGGTATTCGATCGACCTTTTTAAGTTTATTGGCACTTGGGCGGAACATTACAGCTCAAAAAAAATCAAAACGAGAAGAGATTAAAATTGGTAATGGAGAATTGGCTTTTCTGAATTCCCTCTTCCTTCCGGCTAATGACTAATGACTAAGAACTAATAACTAATGACTAATGGCTTCCTCCAATGACCTATTTCCGTTCTGCTCTAATTTTGACATTAGGTTTTGGGCTGCTACCGCTAGCAGTGCGATCGCAACCCGTAGTTCCTGCTACTGATGGCACGAATACTGTTGTTAAGTCCGAGCAAAACCGCACAGACATTAGTGGCGGACAACTGTCAGGAAACGGGGCAAATCTGTTTCACAGCTTCAGCCAATTTAATCTCAGCGAAGGTCAAATAGCTAATTTTATAACTAATCCAAATATTCAAAATATTTTAGGGCGGATTTCCGGTGACAATGTTTCCGTCATTAACGGTCTGATTTCTGTAAGCGGCGGTAACTCAAATTTATTCTTAATGAATCCGGCGGGAATTGTCTTCGGTCAAAATGCTAGATTAAACGTGCCGGGGTCTTTTTTCGCGACAACTGCTACAGGTATTGGATTCGGCGATCGCTGGTTCAATTCTGCCGGAATTAATGATTACAAAGCTTTACTGGGAAATCCCAATCAATTTAATTTTAATAACTCACAAGTTGGTGCAATTGTCAATGCTGGAAACTTGGCAGTTGGCAGCGGGCAAAGTTTAACTTTGCTCGGTGGCACCGTTGTTAATACAGGACAATTATCCGCTCCCCATGGTCAAGTTACTGTGGCTGCTGTTCCGGGACAAAATGCAGTCCGTATCAGTCAAGGTGGCAATTTATTGAGTTTAGAAATTACTCCGTCTTTGCAGTTAGAAAACTCGGTGATTGCCCCGGTTTCTTTGCCTCAGTTGCTGACGGGACCCGGCGTAGCGTCAGCCACAGGTTTAACGACTAACGAACAAGGTCAATTGGTACTGACTGGCAGCCAAACAGTGCCGGCAGTTGCCGGAAGTGCGATCGTCTCCGGTTCTGTAAATGTATTTGGCCCTTCTGGGAATGCTGGCGGCACAGTCAATATTTTAGGGGAAAAAGTGGGACTCTTCGGCGCAAATATCAATGCTTCCGGGACAGATGGCGGAGGTACTGTGCGCGTCGGAGGGGGTTTCCGGGGGATGGAACCAGTGCCGAACGCACTGGTAACTTATGTTAGTCCTGATTCTACGATCGCAGCCAACGCGATCGACCGTGGCAATGGCGGCACTGCGGTAATTTGGTCAGACAATACAACTCGCTTCTTCGGCAATATTAGTGCTCGCGGGGGCATCGCCGCAGGTAACGGCGGAAGAGTAGAAGTTTCCGGCAAAAATGCTTTAACTTTCCAAGGAAAGGTCGATACCCGCGCGACTAACGGTGCGATCGGCAATTTGTGGCTCGATCCGGCAAATATTACGATCGTCAGCGGTAACGGCGACACCAGCGCGCCATCTGGCGGGGAACTCGCATCGGCACCCGAACCCAATGAAACATCGATCTCAGAAGTACAGTTGGAACAGATGGCAGCCGGCAGCAACGTGGTTCTAGAAACCCCCGGCTACATCACCCTCCAAGACTTACCCGATAACCAACTTTCCCTGCAAGCAAGAACGGGAGACACCGTAACATTTAGATCCGGCGGAGTGTTTGTTGTCAATGACCCCAAGGACGCAATCGAGACTCAAGGCGGCAACATCAACATTTTTGGCAGCAGCATCTCTCTGGGCGGACTTAATGCCAACGGCGGCAATATCGCTATCACTGGTAACGGCATTGACTTTAGAGGTGGCAGCAATTCTGTCAGCAGTGCGGGGGGAACAATTCGCTTGCAACCCAACGATAGCCGATCGATTCGGATCGGTGGCACCGGCGATATTTTGGGCATTTTGGACTTGACGGCAAGGGATCTCGGCGCTTTGGCGGGGGATTTCGGCTCGATCGCGATCGGGCGCGAAAACGGTAGCAGCTCCTCGATCGCGATCGTCGCACCCATTACCTTCAACAGCCCGCTGACACTTCAAGGCAGCTCGATCAGGATCGACAATCCCCTGAGAACAAGTGGCAGCGCTAGCTTGACTCTCGACGCGCCCCAAACTGATCTCAACGCCAACATTGCGACATCCGGCGGCGATCTCACTTTTACAGGAAACGCATCCCTCAATGCTGACGTGGCTTTGAGCACGGAACTTAGCGGCAACATTCTGTTCTCCGGCAGCCTAGACGGATCTCACGCCCTAAGACTAGACGCTCAGCGAGTGCTGTTCGGCGGTACAGTCGGTCAAGCTGCACCGCTGGCGAGTTTGACTGTAAACGCCGGCAGTACCGAGGTATCGGGCAATATTGCGACATCTGGCGACATGACTTTCAATAGTAACGTCACAGTCGATCGCACCGCCGCCCTAGCCGCCACTACCGGCAATATCACTTTTGCCAATACCCTCGACAGCAGGCCGGGCCGAGCAAATAATTTGACGCTGCGCGCTGGTGGCAACATTACTTTTGACGGCAGAGTCGGTCAAACTCAGAGGTTGGGCCTGCTCTCGGCTGATGCTGCTAGCGTGACGGCTGCTTCCACAATGGCAGCCCGCATTTTGAGCGTTAACGCGCGAGATGCCGTTACCTTCGGGGGGGACAGCACGGCCGCTTTGGGAGCCGATATCAAGGCAGAAAACGTCCTTCTAGAGGGTAATTTAAGGACGGATGGCGGCAGTGTGAATCTGCAAGGAAGCGGGGAGGTTCGGACTGGTAATATTACCTCGAATGGTGGGAGGATTCGGGTTGAGGGAAATACTGTTGCTGCAGGTACGATCGACTCGTCATCGGCGGGCACAGGAGGCGCGATCGCTCTCCAAAGCAATGCCGGCCCTTTAACTGCGGGAGCTTTGAACGCTTCGGGGGCGATCGGCGGAAATATCGATGTCACCTCGAAAGCGGGCATTTCGGCTCTAGATATCAACTCCAGCGGCACTTCAAACGGCAACGGCGGAGGCGTTTCCCTGAACGCGACTGATAACATTCAGTTGGGCTTTATCAATGCTCAAGGTGGCACTGGTGGCGCTGGTGGCAGCGTTGATGTGACAACCCTCGGTTTGTTTCGCTCGAACAATGTTTTCAACGATATATCGGGCAATTCTTCGAGTATTTCTACTGCCGGAGGTGCGGGGGCGGGGGCGATCGCAATTGGGCACGGAGGCGGTAGCGATCGACCGTTTGTAGTTGGCGGCGCGATCGACAATGGAACCCTGGGAAGCATTAATGCTGGCGCGGGAAACGCCATTTTGCCCACTTTTTCTTTTGGACAAACTTACACCCAAGGAAATTTACCAAATCAGATTTCCCTAATTACACCGGGCCCGCCCTCTACTCCTGCACCAATTCCCGCACCAATTCCCGCACCAATTCCCGCACCAATTCCCGTACCAATTCCCGCACCGCCTGTAGTTCCCGTAAATCCTGAGCCTCCCCCATCACTTCCTGCATCTTTGCAAGTAGAATTAGAGTCGCAAAGTAGATACAAACATTCCCCAATTAGGCCGGATATTTTCGCTCCTTCTCGCAGATTCGATTCGGTCGGAGCGGGAGTTTTAGAGTTTGAGCAAACCTTTACTCGCGAGTACGAAAAATATCTAGACTTGCCCGCAAGAACGCCGATTAGTAATATGTCGGTAATTTACGAAACTCTTCGCAAAAACGAAAAAATTACCGGGATAAAATCTGCCATTATTTATATGAATTGGGTCAGCGGCTTGGCTGCCACCACCGCCAAAGAAAATGGTTCAGTGCTGGTGGCCACTCAGGATTTATCTAATCTGTTGCCTGTGAGAAAAAACCTCACCTCCGGGCCCCCTCGCGTCTTAGAAGATAAGTTAGCCCAGAGGTTGCCGCCGGATGGCACAGAAGTTTCCGATGTTCCTAACGGGGAGCATTTAGAATTAGTGTTAGTAACAGCTAACGATGAACCGAGGCGCGTTTTAATTCCGGCGACAACGCGCTGGCAGGTGTTGCAACTAGCCGAGGCCCTGCAAAGCGAAATAACTAATCCCCGAAAAAGAAGCAGCATTAGTTATTTGGATACGGCGCAAAAACTTTATCGGTGGTTAATTGCGCCAGTTGCTGCAGAATTGACAGCTTTAAAAATTGACAATTTAATTGTAATTCCGGCAGCAGGTTTGCGGAGCGTGCCGTTTGCGGCACTTCACGACGGCAAAGGCTTTTTAGTTGAGAAATACAGCATTAGCGTGATGCCGAGTCTGAGTTTGACTGATACTCGCTACGACAATATTGCGGATGATGAAGTTTTGGCAATGGGGGCGTCGGTATTTGAAGATAAAGCGCCATTACCAGCGGTACCGGTGGAGTTAGAGTCGATCGCGCCGCCCGATCGGGGAAAATCATTTTTGAATCAAGATTTTACTCTCGGAAATTTGCAAGCTCAGCGAGCAAATCGACCTTTTGGTATCATTCACTTAGCAACTCACAGCGAATTCCAGCCCGGGGAACCAAAAAATTCTTACATTCAGTTGTGGGATAGTAAATTGCGTATCGATCAAATGCGGCAGTTGCGATGGAATGAACCGCCGGTCAATCTGTTAGTTTTAAGCGCGTGCAGTACCGCCTTGGGCGACGAAGAGGCGGAGTTGGGGTTTGCGGGTTTGGCGGTAGCTAGCGGTGCTAGATCCGCTTTAGCGAGTTTGTGGGAAGTCAGCGATGAGGGGACTTTGGGGCTGATGACTGAGTTTTATCGCCAGTTGCGGACACCCAAACGCGGTGGCAATTTGATGATTAAAGCGGAGGCTTTGCGGCGCGCGCAATTGGAGATGCTGCAGGGGCGCGTGCGGATTCAAGACGGGATGTTGCGAGTCGAAGGGCTTTCTGAAAGTCTAATTTTGCCTCCGGAAATTGCGGCGCGGGGCGATCGCGTGCTTTTGCATCCTTATTATTGGGCCGCCTTTACAATGATTGGTAATCCTTGGTAATGAAGATGTGGAATGAAGAAGGAAAAAGAGGCGATTTGCACTCGCTTTCATGGCATGGTGATTCGCCCTATTTATACTCTAATTATGCAACGCCCACATCTGCTATGAAGACCAAGGGCGATCGCACTTCACTCTGTTTTGCCGGATTTTGCAGGAAACTGGGGAGCGATCGTACTCCTGACCGGAATGTTTAGCCGTCTTATTTTTAAGAAATGTTAATAAAAAATAACTTTTCTTTTGAAACATAAGTTTTTCTTAAAATTTCGGATATTATTATGTATTAGAGGATACATCTACTTAATTAATTAACAATTCCTAAAAAAATAATTGAGTATTAATACTCATAAGAGGATATAAGAATGATTAACTTACCGGGCTACGACATTACCAACCAAATCCATGAAAGTAATAATTCTTTAGTTTACCGGGGACTGAGAAAGCAAGACAACAAACCGGTAATTATCAAATTTCTCAAACAAGATTATCCGATGCCAGCTTCGTTAGTCAGATACAAGCAGGAATACGAAATTACACACAATCTTAACCTAGAAAGTGTGCCTAAAACCTGCGGCTTAGAAAGATCTCATAACAGTTTGGCTATCATTTTCGAGGATTGTGGTGGAGACTCATTAAAGCTCTTGTTGGCTTCTCACAAACTTACCTTAGAAGAGTTTTTATTAACAGCTATTAAAATAACCCGGGCTTTAGGTGAAATTCATCGACATAAAATTATTCATAAAGATATCAATCCCAGCAATATTATTATTAACTCAAGCACAGGGCGAGTTCAAATTATAGATTTTGGCATCTCTACTGTTTTAAAGCGCGAAAATCCTAGCCTGAAAAATCCTAATGTTTTAGAAGGGACTCTTAGCTATATATCGCCGGAACAAACAGGCAGAATGAACAGATCGATCGACTACCGCACTGATTTTTACTCATTAGGAGTCACTTTTTACGAACTGCTAACGGGACAATTGCCCTGGGATTACAGCGATGCAATGGAATTAATCCACTGTCACATTGCCAAACAAGCAGTACCGCCCCATCAACTCAATCTAGACATTCCTAAAGCTGTTTCTAATATTGTGATGAAGCTATTAGCTAAAACCGCTGAAGCCAGATATCAAAGCCCTTGGGGAATTATCGCTGACTTAGAAGAATGCCTAGAACAATTAAAAACTACGGGAGTAATTGCCGATTTTGCGATCGCCCAAAAAGATATTACAGATAAGTTTCAAATACCTCAAAAACTCTACGGCAGAGAAACAGAAGTTGAAACCTTATTAGCAGCCTTTGAGCGAGTCAGCAGGGGCAGCACCGAAATGATGCTAGTATCCGGTTACTCAGGCATTGGTAAATCCGCCTTAGTACAAGAAGTTTATAAACCAATTACTAAAGCCAGAGGTTATTTTATTGCCGGGAAATTCGACCAATTTCAACGAAATATCCCTTACGCCGCCGTTGTCAAAGCCTTTCAATCATTAGTCAAGCAACTCTTAACAGAAAGCGAAAATCAACTCAATACCTGGAAACACAA
>NZ_JAUBOY010000078.1:0-17599 GCF_036700465.1 Microcoleus sp. T3_A4
AGATTGCACTCACTTTTTTCACTTCTCTATTTTATTGCGATCGCATTCCTCTTTAAAAACTGTCCGGAGTATTGCTTGGATAAAGCGATAAATATCTACCTTTTCTTCTTCCAAAACATCGGGCATAACAAAAATGTGAGCCAACTTTTCCGATTTTTCGATTTCCTGACCTTCGACTGCAATGCCAGCAAACTTAACATCATCAAACCTGTTAGCCAGTTGCTTCAAATAGTCTGCTTTGGCAACTTTAAACCTTAAATAACTACTTGTTTTCTGGAAATAGGTTTCAGCAAAAACCTCCAACCAATCATGCAGTTTTTCGGGAGCGAATCTACCTTGAATTTTCTTGTGTTCTGGGACTGTAGTATTAAAGGCTTCAACTAAAAACTCCACTTGAGGCTTTTCTTGGCCGTTGAAAGGTTTTAGGAGTTCTGGAAGTGCTGCACCCGTCAAGAAACTTTTAAGAAAATCTTCGACTACACCCTGTTCGCAAGCAGAGAATAATTTGTTTTTATCGGCAGCTTCGATCGCACAAATACAAGCTTTTTCAAAATCGCTAGGATTCAATTTTTTCATAGCTTCTTTGAATCCTATTTCTGCCAGTTTAGCTATTGCTGGTGCGAGCTTTCCTAATAGTCAGATTTCAAATGTCATGGGAAATTTAATAAATATTTGTGTTTAATATAGTTTATACTGGAATTATTATCAATTCCAGTGTTATTTAAAATTTTATTGTGTGGTGGGCATCTGAACGCTCTAAGAGATCCTTGCCTACGCTCAGGAGGACAGAATTCCCTGACAGTGCGTAAGTCCTAAATGTTGTTGCTGCAATAATTTCAGTAACAGGCAAGAGGCCTGTTCCACAAGAGATTAATGTTTTTATGGCCTAAATTTTAGCAACAGGCAAGATGCCTGTTCCACAAGAGATTAATGTTTTTGTTGGATTTATTTCAGCAACAGGCAAGATGCCTGTTCCACAAGAGATTAATGTTTTTGTGGGGTGGGCATCTTGCCCGCCCCGATCGCCCTTATTGAAAATGCTGTAACATCTCAGGTCAGATTAACCCTAGTTTGAAACAGGCCGCGGCACTTCATAAGTCAAAAAGTCATAGGCCATTTTCGTATTCGGAAAAATAGCCTGCGCTTCCTTGAGCAAATCATCCAGGACGATCGCATTTCCCGGAGCGTAACGCGGGCTAAAATGCGTCATAATTAGCTGTTTAGCCCCAGCAATCAAAGCCACTTGAGCAGCCATTGTTGAAGTTGAATGCAGGCGATCGAAGGCCATTTGAGCATCTTGATGAGCAAAAGTAGCTTCATGCACCAACAAATCAGCATCCTTCGCCAATTCGACGGCCCCCTCACAAAAAACTGTGTCAGTACAATAAACAAACTTGCGCCCGATTTGATCCGGGCCACAAAAATCAGTACCTTTAAACTGTCGCCCGTCCTCTAACTTTACCGTTTTTCCTTGTTTTAATTGACCGTAAAGCGGGCCGGAAGGAATACCCACAGCCTTTGCTTTTTCTACGTCAAAATGTCCCGGACGGTCTTTCTCAGTTACTCGATAACCAAAAGCAGTAACTCGGTGCTTCAAAGGGCCACAACTAACAATATATTCGTCATCTTCATAGATGACTCCCTCGTGAATTTTGTGTACCTTAACCGGGTAAGAAAAATGAGTTTGAGAATAGCGAACACCAGCTTGCAAATATTCTTCAAGTCCCGGAGGCCCGTAAAGATCGATGCGCTTGACATTCCCCGCCAAACCGCAGCTAGCCAGCAAACCCATTAAGCCGAAAATATGGTCGCCGTGCAGGTGAGTGATGAAAATGCGGCTTAGTTGGCTGACTTTTAGGTCGCTGCGGAGAAACTGGTGCTGAGTTCCTTCGCCGCAGTCAAACAGCCAGAGTTCCGCTCGCTGGGGCAAGCGGAGGGCGATGCTGGAAACGTTGCGCGATCGCGTGGGTACGCCGGAGCTAGTTCCGAGAAATGTAATCTGCAAGAGTCAAATCACCTCAATTAAATCTTAAAAAATATGTTACATATATCCAGAGTGCGACAAATCCGACATAGAGGAAATAGTCGCAGGCAGGAACCGGGATAAATCGCTGTTCCTGCGAACATCTCTTCGCTAAAATCATTTTTGACAAGCGCACAGAGCGATCCACCCAATTCTAACGTTTTGTTTCTTCCGTTCCCCTTCCTTTTTCCCTTGCCTTCCCTTAAAAATTCTTAAACTCATACAGCACAGGAGGAAAATTTTCAAATGCAGTCAGGAGTATTTTTTGGTTCCGTTTTTTCGACATTAAAAAAACGCTACTTTTGGATTTCGCTGTTGTTTTGGCTGGTAATGGTAGCCCCAGCACAGGCCGCGCTGATCTTGCGAGTTGCGGTACAAGACGGGGCAAGTCAGATAAAAGTCGGCAGTTCTACAAAGGCTGCAATCCGGGACGGTAGCGGGCGCAATTTGGGCGAACTGTCGGCAAACAGTTCTCAGTCGGCTCAATTTCGATCGGGAACAGTGGCAATTGGTCGCTGGGCCGCCAACCAAGTTTGGATCGAGCCGACGGGAAATGGTTATGTTTGGATTGGCGATCGTTGGTATCGGGGACGCACGCTTCTAGTTCCCCAAAAAGGAGGCTTGACTGCCATCAACTACGTCGATATCGAACAATATCTCTACAGCGTTCTCGGCGCCGAAATGAGTGGCAATTGGCCTCAAGAGGCTTTGAAAGCCCAAGCAGTCGCCGCCCGTTCCTACGCTATCCACCAGCGAATGAAAAGCGAAACCGACCTTTACGACGTGGACAGCACTCAGTATTCCCAGGTTTACAAAGGATTGCAAACAGAATCTTCTGGCACTTATTCCGCAGTCGATGCAACCGCTGGTCAAGTTCTAGCCTACAACGGTCAGATAATTTTAGCCGCTTTCCACTCTGCGTCTGGGGGACATACTGAAAATGTCGAGGATGTTTGGACAGAACCTCTGCCTTACCTGCGTGCTGTTCCTGACTTCGACCAAGGGGCGCCGGTTTACCAATGGAAAGAAAATTTTTCTCGCGCTCAAATCAGCAGTAAGATTTCTGGCGTGGGCAATGTGATCTCGATGAAGCCAGAACGCACTACCGCTCACGGCAGCGTTTTGAGGATGAAAGTAGTTGGAGATGGCGGTTCTAGGGTCATGACTGGCGCAGATTTACGCCGGGTTTTAAATTTGAGGAGTACGCGGTTTACCGTGATTCCTCAGTATGCCGGCGGTGGGAACCCAAGGAACAGCGGCCAAGCTCCTACGGGTTTTCAAGTTGCTGGCAAAGGTTTCGGCCATGCTGTAGGAATGAGTCAGTGGGGGGCCTACAATTTGGCTAGACAAGGATACGGCTACCAGCAGATTTTGTTGCACTATTACCGAGGTGCTACTTTGGCTAGAATTGCAGTCCAGTAACTGCTGGGAATTGGGAATTGGGAATTGGGAATTGGGAATTGGGCCGAAAAGCATTGGTAATTGGTAATTGGGAATTGGACCGAAAAGCATCATCGCCGAAAAGCATTGGTTATTAGAGCCAACAACAAATAACCAATAACTACTAACTACTGCCAACTGCCAACTGCCAACTGCCAACTGCCAACTAACTACATTAAGGATTGCTATGCAAAAGTGGGAGTATTTATTTGTGGATGCGAATATGTATCCTTTTGGAAACAAGCTGATTAGTTTATATGTAAACGGTGAAGAACAGCGAGATTGGAAACAAGGCTCGCTGCATCTATTTGTCAATCATTTGGGGGATGAGGGATGGGAACTTGTGGCTCTGGATCACGACTCGAAGTATGACCAAAATTGTTTGATTTTTAAACGCCCTAAGCTTATTTAATAAAACTCGGAGTATAAAAAATTATGACATCAATAAAAATTGACATCTTTCACCCTTCTTAGCAACGGGGTAGAAGCCCGTTCCACACACAACAAAGATATTTTATTGTGCAACAGGCATCTTGCCGGGTCTTGAAATGGCTGCAGGATTTTAGTTCAACGCAACTTAACAACAAACAACTGTTTTTTGTCATTATTACAAGTTGTCTGAGCGATCGATCCGGCCCTGCCATTCGGCATCTATTTTAGCTGACTGTTCTAGTTCTTGTTGGGTTAGTTCTGTTTCTGTTGTATAAGCTAAGTCTTCTCCTGTCAGAACGTTTTCTGCTGCAAATTCCTGGGCGTAGGCCAGTTTTTTGAGCAAGTTGGCATCGGGTTCGTTTAATAACATTGCTCGCTGCTGACGCTCTTGATTGCGGGATTCTATCCGGCTATTTTTCCACTGAATCCAGAAGTAGCGAATTAAAGGAATTGCGAGAAATCCGACGCCGTAAATCAGGATCATGGGATAGACAGCGCTGACAAAACCGATAAATCCACCGACGAGCAAATTATTAGTTAATAGATTCCCCAAAACTAACGCACCGACAAGATTGACGGCTCCTAACCCTGCTGCCAGCATGATTTGGCCGGAACTGGCGTTGCTGAAACGCCACAGCATTTCTCGCAAATAAGCTGCTACTGGTTGAGGATTTTTCTGAACGGCTGTGGTTTGCAATTGCGGAAAATGGTAAATTATTTGCCCTTCGGGACTGACTTCGGGGCGGCCGTCAAAACGGGCGAGAGCCGGTAACATATATTCTTCGTATTCTCGGGCGTATCCTTGTCCGAGATTGTCTAGATATGGAGCAATTTGTTCGGCGGCGACGGCGCCTCGGTTGTTGCGAATTGCGGCGGCAATATCGCTCCATTTGCGCTCTTCTAGATTGTTATTGGGGTTGCCGTCTCCAAAGAGAAAGGAGAAAACTGCTTCTAGAAAACTCATCTGGGGTTTTTGGCCCGTTAAGCGCGATCGCTGCTGGTAGTATGGTTGGTCATGGTTCCAGTAAAATATCCAGATTAAGTCGTTCCAGAAGTAGGGAAAAAAGGAAAAGCCGCCACCTCTGCCGCCCCCGCCGCCACCTTCTCCTCCTCCCCCGTTATTGTTATCGCCGCTGGAGAGTAAAATTGTGATAGCAACAAAAATTAAGAGGATAGAAGCTACCAGCACTATGCCGAAAGATATCCGAATCAGATAAAATAAAATGCGCCAGATTTTTTGCCACCATTCCTGCAACTGCAAGCGCCAGAATTTGTTTCGCAAAATATCTCGAAAGTTGTTGGGAAATAGGTAGGCAATGTCGCCGGATTCTGCTACTTGCAGGTTGCCACCTGCTTCGGAGGCGAGGGTTAATAGTTCTCGCTGGGCAAAATTGACATCTAATCCAGCTTTTGCCGCCACGTCTCCAACCGTAACGCGGTAGCCAAGTTGTTCGACGGCTTGCATAATGGTGGGATTCGGAGCCATAGGTTTCTCTCTGTGAAAATTACCCGGTTATTTTTATTATATATTGCGGGAATTCGAGCTGGTTTTGGCGATCGGGTTTCTGATTTTTTTGGATGCTGCCCTTGACTTTGGGGCAAAATATTGCTAGTGTTTTGCCGAATAACTTTTAAGTATGGGCTGAACTCGGATAGCTTAATAAAACTTTGTGATTAAATTTCTCCTCGGCATTTGCTTTTGCTTGTTTGCTCTGAGGGTCAAGGAGGGGGGATTATGGGTACAGTTAGTAAGGTACGGTGTGCGATCGCCCGTTGGCGGAGCCCTCGAGCCGGATCGCCTCTGCACCCTCCTGCAGAACTTTTTCCTTCGGCGCGGGTTTTTGTAAGTTTTGTGTAGAGTGCCAGAGATATGTTAAAGAAATCTAGTTTTTTTGCCAGTCTTGCAAGACTTATATAAAATAGATAGAGCTTGCGAGGGTGTTAAACCCAAGGGCGTGTTTTAAGGTTCGCACTTGCGATCGACTAAACTTTTTAGCGCCCTCAACACAACGGCCCACTACAACAGTGGCGCAATTATTAATAGGAAAACTTTACAGGCTAAATTTTCTGATTAGCCACTAACCAAAGAATCGCATATGCCAAGAACTCAACGCAACGATAACTTTATTGACAAAAGTTTCACGGTAATGGCTGATATCATCCTAAAGATTATGCCTGCCAAAAAGCAGGCGAAGGAAGCTTTTGCTTATTACCGGGATGGTATGTCAGCTCAAGCAGATGGCGAATATGCTGAAGCGCTGGACAATTATCATGAAGCGCTGAAGCTGGAGGAAGATCCTTACGATCGCAGTTATGTCTTGTACAATATGGGGCTGATCCATACTAGCAACGGCGAACACGATAAAGCTTTGGAATATTACAGCGAGGCTTTGGATCTCAATCCGAGAATGCCACAAGCACTGAATAATATTGCTGTGATTTACCACTATCAAGGGGAAAAGGAAAAGGAAGCTGGCAATATTGAAGGGGCGGAAGGGCTGTTTGATAAAGCTGCGGATTATTGGAAGGAGGCTATTCGCTTGGCCCCGAACAATTACATTGAGGTACAAAATTGGCTGAAGACGACAGGTCGATCGCAAATTGATGTGTATTTTTAACTAGGATGGGCATGGGGCATGGCGCATGGGGCATGGGGCATAGTTAGTAGTTAATAGTTGGTAGTTAGTCGTTTTTCTAATAACAAATAACCAATTCCCTATGCCCAATTCCCTATGCCCAATTCCCTACGCCCAATTCCCCATTCCCCATTCCCCATTCCCGATTTTTATGATTGACAGAGAAGAAGTTCGGAAAGTAGCGAATTTAGCGAGATTGGAATTAACGCCGGAAGAAGAAGAGCAGTTTACTGGTCAACTTAACGGTATTTTGGATTATTTCGAGCAGTTGAGTGAACTCGATACGAGTAAGGTGCAGCCGACAACGCGGGCGATCGATGTTAGTAATGTAATGCGATCGGACGATTTGCAACCTTTTGCTAAGGGAGAAAGTATTTTGGAGGGAGCTCCCGATCGCGATGGGGAGTTTTTTAAAGTGCCTAAGATTATGTAGGGTTCCCGCTGCGTACCTAACTGAGGAAAATCACTTGTGGGGCTGGCTCCCATGCCAACCCCACAAGCAGATTAAACTAAGTGTGGAACAAGTAATAAGTAAGCCCGGTATAAGCCACCTCACAAGCAGATTAAACTGATAAAAACCCAAAACAATCTCACTCATAGGGATAAATCTGTAACGTTCATTCTTGGGGTGACAAATAGTCATGTACGTATTAATTGGTGGAGCAGGAATGATGGGGCTGGGTTTAGCCCAGCAGCTATTAAAAGTCGGTCATACGGTTGCCATCATTGATGCCGACCCGCTGGCCTGTCGCTTTGCTCGTGAAAAAATCGGAGTAATGGCATTTGAAGGCAGTGCGGTGAGTACAACGGTTCTTCTGGAAGCAGGAATTAAACAAGCAAACGCAGTCGTTGCAGCACTCAGGGATGATGCACTGAATTTAGCGCTCATCACCCTATCCAGAAGCTATGGCATTTCCCATATTGTGGTGCGAATGCGCGATCGCGAATTCCTAGAAGCCTATCGACTTGCCGGAGCAAGTCACATCATCAGCACTATTGATTTGGCAGTTGCATCAATGGCGAATGCGATTGAATATCCCCAAATCGAGTCGATGATGCACTTTGAACACGGGCAAGTCGAGGTACTAAAGCTGCCAGTTCCAGGCGATTGCAAGGTGGCAGGTCGCACCGTTGCTCAAATTGCTCAAGACCCTCGTTTTCCAAAAGGTTCGCTGATTATTGGTTATCAATGCCATGCCTGCGCCAATCTGGAGATTCCGAACGGTCATACAGTTCTGGAAGCAGGCTCTACCATCTTGGTCGTCACCCGTCCAGAGCTAGTTCACCAGATGATTGATTACCTGGGCATTCGCGCTAGTCATCTGCCAACGTTAGAAGTTTCTCATCCAAATCTTTGATGTAAGGATGAACCAGATCCTCTGGAACAATTCGCTTGCGGAGGGCATCGCTAACTGCTCCTTTTTCTGCTATAAGCAATCGCCGTCGAATCGTATCTAGCCCGCTGCGATCGCCCTGTACTTGCCCTGCCCGATGTTTATTGTAGAGATCGCGCAGCACTCGCTCTGAGTGTGCTACTCGTGCTTGATACGATGCCCATAACTCCTCGTAAACTGCCTTCGGCAACACGCCTGCTTTCAGCAAACTATCTAGCTCATCTTGAGCCGCTTTGGAAGCAATCAACTGAATCTGTAACTGCCCAGCTTCCTGCATTACATCAGAAACACGGCTGATTTGTAACCGTTTTACCAGCCAGGGTAAACTTAATCCCTGTCCTACCAAGGAGAATAAAACTGCACCGAAAACCAGCGCAATGATGTTATCTCGTCCTGTCAATCCCAGAGGAATACTAAGCGCCAGTGCCATCGAGAGTGAGCCTTTGATGTTTCCCAGAAACAAAACGTGCTGCCAGCGCAGGGGAATCGGACGATCGAACCATCGCAGCCCCGCTAAAAATAGATATACCGAGAGAATCCGTCCCAGTTGATACGCCAAAATGACGAACAGGATGGATGGCAAAATTCTCCACAGCGTCAGCGGGTTAATCTCAATGCCGATCAGCAGAAAAATAAATGTATTGACCCCAAAACCAGCGTACTCCCAGAAGCTGAGTAGCGTAATTCGATCCGAGGCTGATGTACTGCGAGAAAGCCCCAGATTGCCAAAAATGAGTCCGGCGATAACCACAGCCACCGCACCGGATACCCCAAAAAATTGCCCAATTTGGAATGTTCCTAACGCCAGCGCCACGGTCAGCAAGAGACTACTCAACGGGTCATTTAATCGAACAAATATCGGCAGACTCAAGTAACCTAAGATGACACCCACGAGTCCTCCACCCAAGGCAACCACGAGCAGTTCCTTAAGTCCTCCTACGACGGTAAGAGAACCTGTAGAATAAACGACTAGAATCAAATTGAATGAAACCAGGGCAGCCGCATCATTGAACAGAGTTTCTCCCTCAACAATGGTGGACAATCGAGAAGGCACACGGATCTCTTTAAAAACCGCGATCATCGAGACGGTATCAGTGTTTGCCAGAATGACTCCGATCAGCAACGCCGGAATCCAGTCTAGTCCTAGCCCAAATTTAACCAGAATAGCGATAATTGCTGAGGAAAAGATCGAGCCTGGACCCGCCAGCAGCGCGATCGGCTTAAAGGTACTGCGGAGACGGCTGATATCCGTATTGATAGCTGCTTCAAAAATCAGAATTGGTAGGAAAAGATTTAATACTAAAGAAGGGTCTAAACCAATTCGACGCGACAAGAGCTCCGTAATGGGCAAGCCTGCTAACACTAAGCCCGTCACATAGGGAATTCGCAAACGTTGGGTTACGAGTGCCACAACAGTTGCAATCAGCAGCAGAATAATCAAGATAATGACCAATTCAGGAATGACTCCTGCCGTTTGGCTATTTGTAGCAGGCTCGCTGCCCAAGGAAGTTTGTTGCGCTACAATCGACTCGATCACCGATACTCCTCCCATAAACTCGTTTTCCTAAAATAAATTAACAGATTAACTACGGTTTTAGTCTACAGGACACGGTTCACTATGTTGTACAATTAACTGCAATTTATGGGGTATGTTTGGATGAATGGCGATGAAACTGAAACAGCATTTCTGGGTTTGTTGGGCGCTCGAGTCGTTTTTAGAGTGCAATTTTTTTGGTAGTAGATCAGGATGATTAATAAACCCTTAGAGGATGCTAATTCCTATTAATTGTGCGCGTTTTTAAGAGTTTTTTGACTGTCTAAGCTGCTACGGATTTAAATTGGAAAATCTGGACAGGCTAGAAGCCAGTCCCACAAAACTTTTATTGATTTTTGACACACAATTTAAATGTTGAACAGCTTATTCTGAAGCATTGCCGACCCGATCGCGCTTGCCGAATCGGCGGGTACTGGAAGTTGTCGATCCGTATGTCAGGAGTGGGAGAGCGATCGCCCAAAATCATCGACCGTCAAATTTTTGAGTAGGTTTTGGACGTTGTGCTTCGCGGGACTAAATTCCTCGAAGGTAATCGTCCTTTCTTACCTTGAATTTAGGTAGCATCACAGACACGCCACGTCAGAATCTCCCAACGTTTAAGGACAGGTTCAGCAATCACGATCTCATTTTCTCTTGCCTCCATGACGATCAAATAATCTCCCTGGTTAAATCTGTCATTGTAAATTCTTGCTTGTTCTTCTGGCACCAACCATCCTTGAAGTGCGCCATATAGACCGCCAGCAGTTGCAGCAATCCCACTTCCAACGAAAGTTGCTAAAAGGCTTTCCACCGCTAATGCCTGACCAATACCGGGAATTAGCAGGCTGCTGAGTCCAACAATTAACGCTAATGAACCTAGTCCTATGCTGCCTAAGATCGCGCCTACTTGTGCACCTGCTGCTCTTGTGATTAAAATTTGCTGCACTCCCAGAGAGTCCAAATCATCATGGTCAGAAGGTTTAGCAATCACTGAAATCTTGTGCATGGGGAAGCCCCGGCTTTTTAGCTCAACTAGCGCCTGCTCTGCGTTTCGATGATTAGTAAATAGGCCGCTAGCACGTTTGAGGTTTTGGTAATTCATGAGAAATATTCAATATTCAACGCTACAAAGTTGGTAAATAGTGTGTAAAGTTGCTGGCAATAGCTGCATCACAAAAACCACTTAGTTCAGAGGTGCAAAACGCTTTAGCAAAGCTGACAAAGGAATCATGGGCAGTCCGAATCCGATACAAATTAAGCCTTGGATTGGGTTCAAAGCTTCAGTGTTGAATAACTGATTCATAATGCCCCATTGGCTAAACAGGAATTGGAGAATGAAAATAGCCCCAATGCCGATCGCTACCGCATAGCCAACTGATTCATCTTTACCGCGTAGTTTGGCGACGATCGCCGGAACGAAGCGACTGATACTTAATAGGTAAAAAGCTTCGGCCGCCACCAATGCTTGAATTGCCATCGTCCGGGCTAGAGCTTCATTGCCTGTGGTTTGGACGATCCATTCAAACATCCCAAAGATCGCAATCCAGTTAAATACTGAAACTGTCAGAATGCGAGCCGTCAGCCTGCGAGACAGCAGCGGTTCATTGGCCGGTCGAGGTGGATGTTGCATGACATCGGGAGAGGGCGGCTCAAATGCCAACGGTAAGCTCAACGCAACTGAACTGACCATATTCAGCCAGAGAATTTGTACTGGCAAAATGGGTAGCGGGGTTGCCAGAAGTACGGCAATCAATATGGTCATGGACTCTCCACCATTCACGGGCAGGATGAAGGCGATCGCCCGCAGCAGATTCTTATAAACCGTGCGTCCTTCCTCAACTGCTTTCTCGATCGAAGCAAAGTTGTCGTTTGTCAACAGCATATCCGCTGCTTCTTTTGTAACTTCGGTGCCTGTAATACCCATCGCTATCCCAATGTCAGCTTGCTTCAGGGCGGGAGCATCGTTAACTCCATCTCCAGTCATCGCCACAATCTCGCCCTTAGACTGAAGTGCTTCGACAATGCGGAGCTTTTGCTCTGGTGCGACACGAGCAAACACGCAGCTTTGTTCAACAGCATTGGCGAATTGCTGCTGGTTCATTTGAGCGAGTTCTTGACCAGTAAAAACGGGAGCCTCTTGGGTTTGATTTAGTCCCATTTCGTGCGCGATCGCTGCTGCTGTTTTGGCATGATCGCCCGTAATCATCTTGACCTGAATTCCCGCAGATCGACAGGCTTGAATCGCTTGAATCGCTTCGGGGCGAGGCGGGTCGATCATGCCTTGCAGACCCAGAAAAGTTAACCCTTGCTCAATATCAGAATGCTCAATTGAAGATTGAGAAGCGGGTACAACTTTCTTGGCAAGTCCCAGAACTCGCAGCCCTTTTTTCGCCATTCTGTCCACAGTTTGCTCGATCGGCACGGGGTTGAGGGATCTCGCCTCTCCCTCTTCATCCAGCATCTGGTGACACCGCTTCAGAATTGCCTCGATCGAACCCTTGACATAAATCAACCGTTCTGGACGATCGTCATGTAACGTTGCCATGTATTGAAACTGAGATTCAAACGGCAGTGTATCGAGCCGGGAAAGCGATTCCTCCAGTTTCTCAGTAATTAACCCCGCTTTTTGGGCTACCGCAACCAGCGCCCCTTCGGTTGGACTACCGACTACAGTCCAGTTTCCATCTTGCACTTCTAGATGCGAATCGTTGCACAAAAGTCCTGCTTGCAGGCATTCATATAAAGCAGGTGCGATCGTCAAATCAACGGAATTTCCATTTACAGAAATTTCCCCGTCTGGTACATATCCTCCACCGCTAACCCGATATCGCTTGCCACCAGCATCAATCTCCTGAACTGTCATTTGATTCTCAGTCAAGGTTCCGGTTTTGTCGGAACAAATCACGGTGGTGCTGCCCAGCGTCTCAATGGCCGGAAGTTTGCGAATAATGGCGTGCTGCTTTGCCATCCGGGAAACCCCGATCGCCAGTGTCACCGTTAAAATCGCGGGTAAGCCTTCAGGAATTGCGCTGACGGCAAGCGCTACAGATGCCTTGAACACCTCAACCCAAGAAAATCTCTGGGCAATGCCTGCAGCAAAGGTGAAGGCAGCCAAACCTAAAATGACATAGAGCAAGGTTTTGCTAAATTTGTCAATTTTGCGACTCAGTGGGGTTTCCAGTGTGGTACTTTGCTGCATGAGTTGGGAGATGTGTCCGGTCTCGGTCATGTCACCAATGCTGACGACGAGTCCGCGTCCCTGTCCAAACGTTACCAGGCTTCCGGTATACGCCATGTTCGTGCGATCGGCCAGTGCAGCGTCTGCCTCTAGCGCCTGGGATTGCTTCTGAACCGGGACAGATTCTCCCGTTAACGCTGATTCATCAACCTGTAAGTCACGGACTTCGATCAGCCGTAGATCCGCAGACACTTTATCCCCAGAAGACAGCAAGACGAGATCGCCAGGAACCAGTTCACTGGATGAAACTACTTGCTTTTGACCGTGGCGGAGAATGGTTGCCTCAGTTGCAACAGATTTTGCTAAAGCGGCGATCGCATTCTCTGCCTTTGACTCTTGAACGAAACCAATGGTGGCATTCGTCAGAGCAACCCCAAAAATTACCCCTGAATCAATCCACTCTTTCAGAAATGCTGTTACTATCCCAGCAGCTAACAAAATGTAGATTAGTGGCTGATTCAGTTGCTGAAAAAATCGCAACCAGGCACTTTGCTGCTTCTGAGCCGTTAGTTGATTGGGGCCGAGGATCTCGCGCCGCTCCGCTGACACCTCAGAAGATAGACCTATTTCCAGGTCAGTCTCTAAAATCCGAGCCACTTTCTCGACAGAGAGGTGATGCCAAGAGTGTTCTACTAATTTTTCTACATTCGTTGCAGTCATAACGTTTTTTGTCAAGCCAACTGCTTATTTATGATTTCGTCTTGTTTCTAGCGTCATTGATGAAAGTGAGGGAAAAATGAGAGACTGATTTTTGTTACTCACATTTGGATCACATTTGCTCCCTATACTTAGGCAGAGAACCGATTAAGATAACTTATAGGCTTGCCAACCTTAGTTCACGGGATTTGATTTATTGTTGCCTTTTATTAATAAAGTTGTAAAAAGCATTACTTTTGATAGATGAACTATCGTACATTTACTTGTTAAGTTGAAAGGCTAAAAGACTTCATCCTGAGTTTTATCGGCAAAATTGCGTTTCACTACCAACAAAACAAACAAAGAATATGCAATTATTAAAGCTATTTGTGCAAGGAATCAGCGTCAGCACAGTTGCAATTTTGGGTTTAGGTGCTTGCACCTCCCCCAATACTTCACAGACAACTGTTCCATCTACTTCTGCTCCCACAACTGCCACTGGAAATACGACTGTTCCAACCCCTGCTGCGCCTGCAACCACGACCGCACAGACGGCTGAAAATCAAGACATTGACGATATTGCCGATCGCGTAGAAGATGCTTTAGACTCCGATGCCACCCTCAAGCAATTCGATTTGGACGCAGACGATCGGGATAATTCGATTGTGTTAACAGGCCGCGTTCAAACGGCAGAACAAAAAGCATTGGCAGAACAAGTTGCTAGGCAAACTGCAGCCAATTTTTCCATCAATAACGAAATCGTCACTCAGTAGTTATTAACAGTGAAGTGGCAAGAGTATTGGACGCTTCTTGCCGCTTGAGCAATTGCTCGATCGCAGCGAGGAAACCTACAAATTTAACAACCTTATTTGACTGGATGCGATCGCAATATTGAAACAATAAACTTATTCAACGATCTCGTAACGGACTAACTGGCGCACATTTTGACGCGATAACTGTAGTTCTTGCGCGATCGCTGCCTCTATCTGGGTTGCGTCAGTCATTGGCAATTCTAATTCCAATTGCTTCAAAATGGGTTCTGCTGTTTCTACCGCAACCTGGGTGGTTCCTTGTTTTCGGTTAATCACCGCGTTGATCAGCAATATATTGACAGACACCGTTGCTTTAAGCTGGGTATCTGCCTGAAGTTTATTCTTTACTATCTGGGGTTGTTGTAATTCTTGAGCCATTAGGAAACTGGAACCAACCCAAAACGCGATCGCCACAAACGGCAATGGCAACCAAAACTCTGCGCCTGATGCTTTTAGCCAACGTCTAATCATCCGCTATTCTTTCCCATCCATTCTGAGGCTAATACTATCTATTGGCACTTTAATACAACTGGATATATCCTAAAATCTAGCTTAAAGAAGATGCGCGAATTACCTCAAACTCTAATAATTCTTAAAACTGCAAGCTGCGAAGGAGGCGAGCCTAGATATGAGAGTTTTGCTGGTGGAGGACGATCCAAAGCAACTGATGCCACTTCAAACAGTGCTGTCTCAAGCAGGACATAGCGTGGATGGGGTAAAAGATGGACAGACGGCCCAGTGGCTGTTATCAGAAAAAGAATATGATTTGTTGATTTTGGACTGGATGTTGCCACATATCAGTGGGGTAAATCTCTGTCGTCAATATCGAGCAGCAGGGAAAACAGCGCCGATTTTGATGATCACGGCAAGAGATACCACGCCAGAAAAAGTAACCGGCTTAGACGCAGGTGCAGATGATTACCTGGTGAAACCGATCGATTTGGTTGAATTTATGGCACGAGTGCGGGCATTAAGACGACGATCGCCCCTTTGGCAAGGAGATACGCTCAGCCTTGAGGATCTACAACTCCACCTCGATACTCTGACTGTTGAGCGACAAGGTGCAACTGTTTCCCTCTCCAGTCGCGAGTTTCAGTTGTTGGAGTATTTTATGCGTCATCCTCGACAGGTTTTGACTCGGAATCAGATTGAACAAGCTGTGTGGGAATGGGGGACTGAACCAGAGAGCAATGCAATTACGGTTCTAATTCGCAAACTCCGCCAACGCTTGCAGACTGTAGGATCGGCAGACTGGATTGAGAGCATTTACGGTATGGGTTATCGCCTCACTTCCCCTGAAAAGTAACGATCGTGAAGGCAAGTCATGTTTAATCAAAGTCGTCGCAATCTGGCTCGTTGGTTCACCCTCTCCATGGGAAGCATTCTCGTGCTGTTTGCAGGGGTGATTTACCAGATTGAGGTAAAAGATAAACTAGAAGCCCTTGACCGACTGCTCTATGACAAGACTAGAGTTATGGCTGCCAGCGTACATTATGAAGTTCGCAAAAACCAGAGCCAGGTCGATCTGAGTCATGTCTCCTTGTTAGGCAGTGGGTCTCATCCGCTTGCAGAAGATCTGATTTATGTACGCTGGTATAACGCACAAAGGCGGTTAGTTCGTTTTTTTGGGACTCCTTCTTCAGAGCAGTTAAATACGCCCTTTGGTTATCTCACAGTTCGATCGATCGATCCACTTTTGGGAAAAGGAATCTGGCTGCGTCAGGTGACATTACCCGTTGAAGGTAGAACAGGGATACTCGGTTATCTTCAGGTTGCAACTCCCCTGACAGAAACTCAAAACAGGCTCACTCAGCTTCAGATCGTGTTAACTCTCGCTGTCCCGCTGACACTGGGCTTAATTGCCCTCACAGGTTGGTTTCTCAGTGGGCTCGCCATGCAACCGATTCGGCAAGCCTATCAACAGCTTCAACGCTTTACAGCCGATGCCTCTCACGAGTTGCGATCGCCCCTCTCTGCCATCCTCACCAATGCCCAGCTTGGGTTAATGATTGCGACTGATGACTCGCGCTACCACCCCCCCTTGGAAAACATTGTAGACAGTGCGAAATCAATGGGACTGCTGGTGAATAATTTGCTGCTGTTAGCTCGGCATCAGGGGCGACTAGCGCCGGAATCGCTCAGGTTAATCAATCTCAACGAGTTCCTCAGCAATTTAGCAACCCAGTTTCTCGCACTTGCAGAAGTCCAAAATATCAAACTAACCTGCGAATCACCGGCACAACGGATTGAATTGTTGGCCGATCCTGATTTGCTACGGCAAGTAGTCGAAAACTTGCTTTACAATGCCTGTAAATATACCCCCGTTGGCGGAACTATACAAATACGCCTAGTTCTTCATTCCAATTTGGCAGTCATTCAGATAATCGATACGGGAATCGGTATTCCAGAAGCGGACTTACCCTATATTTTTAATCGCTTCTATCGAGTAGACACCGATCGCTCGCAGGAGAGTGGAGGCTTTGGGCTGGGGTTAGCGATCGTCGAACAAATTGTCAAGGCACACAGCGGACAAATACAGGTGACGAGTGAAGTGGGCAAAGGCTCAACGTTCCAGGTTGAACTGCCGCTCAAACTTTATCACTAAGCCACCTCAAACGAGAGAGAAGGTGCACTCTGCTTCCTGCTTTAGACGTAACTGCAATGTATGTGGTGTATTTGGATGAATGCCGATGAAGTTTAAACATGATTTCTGGGTTGGTTGGGCGCTAGGGGCGATCGTCCTGAGTTCTTGTTCAGACCAAACTACCTCACCAAGACAACAACTTGATACAAAACGTGAAACCTCACTGAGAGCAGTCCCGTTAGATCAAACAAAAGTTGTGATGGGACAAACCGTATATGTCCCTATTTACTCACATATTTATCACTACAATAGCCAGGATAATATGATGAATTTGTCCGCGACGCTCAGTATCCGCAATACGGATCTGACAAATTCAATTATTATCACTTCGGTGCGTTACTACGATAATGATGGGAAATTGATTAGGCAGGACATTAAGAGTCCAGTAGAACTGAAGCCGCTTGCTTCCACAGACTTTTTCATTGCAGCAGATGATACAAGTGGAGGCTCAGGTGCAAACTTTATTGTGGAGTGGGTTGCAGAAAAAACGGTTTATGATCCTGTCATTGAAGCTGTCATGATTAGTACCTCTTCTTCTCAGGGCATTTCATTTATCAGTCCCGCTAAAGTTCTCAAGCAACACAAGATGCAGAAGTAATTTTAGAGGATTAAATTATTGCTTTACAAGGTAGTTTTAGACTACCATAAGGGGAGCCATCTCATATTTGTAAAAACACTTCTTCTGGCTTCTTCCTTCTTGCTTCTGACTTTTTTCCTACTCGCTCCTGACTCCTATAGTAATTTCAAATAAATGTGAGACAAATGCAAGATGATGTAAAATTAAGAAAAATTGTTAACTCGGAGCCGAAA
>NZ_JAUBOY010000079.1:0-17547 GCF_036700465.1 Microcoleus sp. T3_A4
CACGGCGACTTTACTCTCGATCGCACGCTCTCTTAACCCAGCCCACGTAATATGCGCTCGATATATTCAGCAAGCCCTAATTACCCGAACCTGATATTACTTATGGTGTGGGGCTGGTGGCAAAGATTTTACAAGTTGATAAACAATGGAAATTCGCTGCTGTTTGCCTTTGACAATTATTTTATACAAAACGGATTTGATAGCTGCCTGTCACTCATCTGAGCTACCCCAGATAAGCGTCACTATAAAAAGCGACTGTTAAAGCACTTCCCCCCACAGCTACAACTGGGGAATAGCAAGTTCAAACGACTTGCAAACCACTAATCCCCAATCAAACCATGCAAACCACAAATTCAATTTACGCTCAATTGCCTCTTTGCTCTTCACTGCCCACACTGCAACGAAATAATAGTACCACTGTCAATCAGAACGTGCGCTATCTCCAACAATCCTTAGTTAAAAAGGGATATCCCGTCGCAACTGATGGATTCTTCGGCCCAAAAACCGAACAAGCAGTCATCAAATTTCAAAAGGACAATAAGATTGCTGTTGATGGCATTGTCGGCCCTCAAACTTGGAGTCTCTTAGGCGCTTGTTATACAGGTGAACCCGGATGTTAAATCCAAGTTAACTAATCCTAGGCCCACGGGTAGCAAGAAACTGGGTTTTTTCACAGCAATACTTCTTTTACGCCCTCATAAACGCTAAAAAACCTGGTGGTTGAGCGAAGCCGAAACCTCGTTTATGCCCGTCAAAAGTGCATCCAGGACTATTAATTAACATCTTTTCTGCACTTCTCTGCTTTTAAACAACTTGCAAACAACCAATGGAGAATCAAACCATGCAAACCACAAACGCAATTCGCACTGAATTACCTTCCTGCCGTTATTTTCCCCTACTCAAACGCAACGATGGCGTCACCCAAAATGAGGACGTTCGCTACCTTCAGCGACTCTTGAACGCCAGCGGATTTTCTGTAAATACTGATGGAGGATTCGGCCCAAAAACCCAACAAGCCGTTATCAATTTTCAAAACAAACAACAAATCGTTGCTGATGGCATTGTCGGCCCTAAAACATGGAATAAGTTGGGTGTTTGTACAAATATATTTTAAAGTTTGTGCAACCATCTGTTAAAGAGAGTAGGGCGTGCAGTGTGCGCCCTATTTTTCCGTCGAAGTTTCCACCCCAGACCACCCCTCCGGCGCTCCGTACATTCGATACTTGCGAGAGCGTTTGAAATACAGCATTGCTACCCGATCGTCCGGATTGATTTGTAAAATATTCTGAAATACTTTTTGGGCGGCAACAAATTTTTGCTCGTAGTAAAAATTGAGAGCTTCTTGAAAAACTTCTGCAGTTTGCTGCTTGAGTACAATGCTTTGCTCTGTTTCTGTATCGTAAATTTCAAATACCGACACAGCATTTGTCTTTCCTTTCACAGTTACTCGATCGACAAATCTGTACTTATATTTTTCTGGATCGTCTAGGCGATCGATAATTGCACCGCTAACTAGAATGCCCGATCCGTAAACCTTAGTCAATCCTTCCAAACGAGACGCGAGATTGACGGCATCAGCAATCACCGTACTTTCCATCCGTTCTCGTTCGCCAATTGTACCCAACATCAAATTGCCCGCGTGCAAACCGACGCCGATCGCGATCGGAAACAAGCCATTTTTTGCTCGCTGCTGGTTGTAGATATTCACTTCTTTCTGCATATCAATTGCTGCTCGTACACCATCATCAGGAGATGTAGGAAACAGTGCCATGACTGCATCACCAATGTATTTGTCAATAAACCCGTTGTTTTTCCTGATTGCAGGGCTAACCTTTCCCAAATAAGTATTAATAAATGCAAAATTTTCAGGTGGTGTCATCTGTTCTGAAAGCGCCGTAAACGAGCGAATATCAGCAAACAGCACTGTCATATCTCTTTCCTGATTTTCGCCTAGTTTTACTTCAATAATACTCGGCTTTTCCAGCAAGTTTAGAAAATCGTGTGGCACAAACCTGCCGTAGGCTGCATTCAGTTTTGCTAGGCGAATTTGCGTATTAATCCTCGCCAACAATTCCTTTTTGATAAAAGGTTTAGTTACATAATCATTTGCTTCTAAGTTAAAAGCTTCTACCAAGTCGGTAGTTAGATTTTTGGCCGTCAGCATCAGAATTGGCATTTCTAACGGCGAGTATTTTTTGCGGACTTCTCGACACACTTCATAACCAGTCATCTGCGGCATCATTACATCGAGTAAAATTAAGTCCGGCTTAAATCCTGATTCAATCAGATTTACAGCTTCTAAGCCGTTGCTCGCTTGAGTTATTTCGTAGTTTTCTATAGAAAGACTGTTAATGATTACCTGAATATTAATGGGTTCATCATCGACTACCAAAACTTTTATTTTTTCAGTTTCTAGCAAGTCGCTATTGTCTGATATCGGAGAATTTATTAGAGATGATTTGCGGCCCAATTCAGGAGTGATAAAAATGGGAGAATTCTCGCTTAAAAGCGGCTGCAGGCTGCTAACATCCGGTTGACTCTCAGATACGGGCAAAGTAAATATGAATTGGGAACCGACGCCTACAGTTGAACATACCCAAATTTTACCTCCGTGCAATTCCACTAATTGTTGGGCAACCGTTAACCCTAAACCAGTGCCACCATATTCTCTAGCAGTGGAACCGTCAGCTTGTTCAAAGGATTCAAAAATTCGCTCTAATTTATCTTCGGGGATGCCAATACCGGTGTCGGATACAGTAATTGCTAATTGGAAATTAAGGGGTGATTGTGCCTTGCCCGTTACCAATTCTGCTGAAATTTCTACTCTGCCACTTTCGGTAAATTTAATCGCATTGCCGATTAAGTTGTAAAGTATTTGCTGCAACCGATTCTCGTCTGCTGCTATTGGCGGCAATTCAGGAGCGACTGAGTTAATCAACTGCAAGTTTTTTTTGCCTACTAATGGCTGAGACAAAGTGATAATTACAGAGACGATTTCTCGAAGGCCGATAGACTTAATTTGCAGTTCGAGCTTTTTGTGTTTGAGCTGAGAAAAATCGAGAAGATCGTTAATTAAAGAAGACAATCTTTTCCCCGAAGATGTAATCAAAGCTAAGTTAAAATTTGTTAAGTCTGGCAGTTGTCCGGTAGCACCGTCTATTAAAGATTCTGCAATCCCAATAATTCCGTTGAGGGGAGTGCGGAGTTCGTGGGAAGTATTGGCTAAAAATTCGTCTTTCAGTTTGTCGAGTCGCTGCAATTCGATATTTTTAGTTTCTAAGGCAGTAAAAGATGCTTGGAGTTGTGCTGCCATGCTGTTAAAAGCAGCGGCAAGTACGCCCAACTCGTCGGAGCGCTCGAGCTTTACAGTTTGGTCAAATTGTCCTTCAGATAAAGCTATTGCTGCATTTTTTAATTTTATAAGAGGTTTGATAATCCAGCGAGAAGTGAGAAGTCCTAACACAGTTGCCATGCCCAAAGCTGCCAAGCATAGCAAAACTGTAGTTCGGTTGCCGGCATGAATTTGTTCCATAAAGTCGGCTTCTGGAACGACGACTACAATCAGCAAATCTAAACCCTTGTCGTCTTGGAAAGGCAGGACTTTTAAAAATTTATTCTGGTCGTTTATCTCAACATTTATTTGCTGCGCTTTTGTAATTTGGTGGAAGTTTTGAAAGTGAGTTTCTAAATATTTAGCTGTAGTTTGCGTTACTGCATCGCTGCTTTCTGTAACTTTAAACAGTTCTTTTTGACCGTTTTGGCTGCGGAAAGGTTTTTCGGGTGTGGAAGTTGCCAGCAGCGTGCCGTTTCTTTCGATAATAAATGTTTGACCAGATTTACCTATTTTGAGGCTGTTTAAAAATTGACCGATACTGTCGAGACGTAACGCAGCAATTAATACTCCTTCTAGCTGTTTCTGGCTGTTGTAAACTGGTTGCAGGGCGCTGAGAATCAAGGTGGGTTCTAGGAATGATATATAGACTGAACTCCAAGTTGGTTTGGCTTCTAGAGCCGCATAGGCGTAGGAAGGGTGCTGCCGGATGTCGAAGTTTTTAACGGAGGCGGCTACTGTAGTGCGATCGCCCGTATCATTAGTATTGTAAGAATAAAAATCAAAATTTGTCGATGGGCCCGATGCGTTAATCAATAAAGTGCCGTTAGACATCTTTTCGCCAGTGCGATATTCTCCATCTTGATTAGCGATCGACGTAAAATTGATATAAGGATATAATTGCACTTGTCGCCACAGATACTTTTCCCAAGCGGACAAGTCTTTCATGTTTACAAAACCCAGTTTCACTGCATCCAGCTTGCTTTGATTGATTTGGTGCGGAGTTTGCAGATAAGTTCTCAAATTTTGCTCAATGCGATTGCTCACCTCCCCCATCAATTGATCCGCCAGGTCATTCACTGCTCTTTGAGAGTTCCTAAATGATAAATATCCTACAATACCCACCGCTGCAAATACTTGCAAGACAAACGGAACTATGAGTACGCTTTGCAGCGTTGCTTTTCTTGAAAGTTTTGCCACTAAGTGCTTGAGAGAAGGAGTGGACATAACATTAGTTTAGGTTGAAAAACCCAGTTAATACTTGGAGCGAGTTCTTACCGCTGGTAAGTATTATAAACCATTTTGTACTTAAACACAACTTACACAAGGAAGAGCCGATCTCGTTTCTACAATCTTTCATCTTATACCAAATTATTAAAAGTCAAAGCGAACCGTAGAGACACGGGATTTCCGTGTGCTACTCTCCGCGCCAGACAAGGCATTTCCCTGTCCCTACCGATGTTCACATACAATATATCTGTATCACTACTTTTCATCCAAAGCTTCTATCCCCCACTATCCTTCAGGCACTCCAGACATTCCATTCTTTAGAGAGCGCTGAGAGTAAATTGCTGCTAACTTATCTTGAGGCTTTCTTTCGCAAATCTTATTGAATAATTTTTGCGTCTCAGTAAAGTTTTTCTCGAAATAAAGCTCCAGACATTTTTGAAATGCAGCAGCATTTGCCTGTTTTAGTTGAATGCTTTGTTCTATTTCTGCATCATACAGAATATTCCAGGTTGATGAATTAAACCGCGCTCTCACGGGGTTTCTTTACAGTTCTCCCATGTGGTACTGATTCTGTTGAGCGAAACCCGGTTTCTCCGTACTAAATCTACATGGAATATGCTGTAAAATATTGAACAATTAGGTTTTGTCGGCGGGAAATATTGCAGATGTTTTTTACAAAGTTTATATGATGTGTGCTTACTTCCTGCGGTAAAAAAAGGTCGAATTAAAAATAAAAATTTAGCGGGCTGTCCCTGAAATTAGCCACAAAATTAAGCTATATTATAGCAGATTTCAGGAAAGTGAGATTTGCTATGGCTGACTCTATTGCTCGTCGCTTGGAACAATACACGGTAAAACGATCGCACGAAGTTTTAATCGTTAAGGCCGAAATTGACGGCGAATTCGATGAAATTGCTATTTTTAAAGGCTTTTCTAGCTCCCTGACGCGATCGACCGCTTTCGATCCAGAGGTTCCTGTTTTGCCCGAGGAAGCAAAAATTGTCAGTGTCGATCGCGTGGAGAGTCCCTACAATCCAAATAACCCCCGCTATCTTCAGCAGGGGTTATCTTGGGAAACAATGCAATCTCTATTGTCCGAGGCGGGAGTTTAGCGAAACATTAGGGACACAACGCGAGAAAAACAGTAGGGACACAACAATGTTGTGTCCCTACTACAAAAGCACTATGTCCTTAACCTTAGAGCTAGAGCGTGCCGCCGGCAGCTTGGAAACGAGCTCTCGCGCGTTTGATTGCTTGCTTAGCTTGAATTTGCTCTTGCAAAGTGCCGGTAGTAGCCTTTTGCAAACGAGCTTCTGCTTCGGTGTAAGCAGTACGAGCAGCTTCTTTATCAATGGTTTCGCCTTTTTCAGCGCCGTTGACAAGAATAGTAACTTTGTTTTCTTGGATTTCTGCAAAGCCACCCATCAGAGCAATAGACACCCATTCCTTGCCGGGACGGACGCGCATCACTCCGGTATCCAAAGCTGTCAACATTGGAGCGTGACCGCTTAAAATACCCAGTTGGCCTGTGGTGCTCGGCAGAATTACTTCTTCAGCATTAGAATCCCAAACAGTTTTGTCTGGGGCCACTACGCGCACAGTTAATGTCATAAATTGTCCTTAGTCATTAGTCATTAGTCATTAGTCAGCAGTCAGCAGTCATTAGTAATTAGTCAGTAGTCAGCCGTCGGCCATCATCAGTCACTTAGTTGTTAACTGTTAACTGTTAATAGTTAACAACTAATGACCAATGACTAATGACTGCTGACTACTGACTAATGACTAAAATTACTTGGCGTCAGCTTTCATTTTTTCAGCTTTGGCGATCGCCTCGTTGATATCGCCCACCAAATAGAATGCTTGTTCTGGTAACTCATCAAGTTCGCCAGCCAAAATCATCTGGAAGCCCTTAATGGTGTCTGCCAGCTTGACGTACTTGCCGGGGGAACCGGTGAACACTTCAGCCACAAAGAACGGTTGAGACAAGAAGCGTTCAATTTTGCGAGCGCGAGAAACTGTCAAGCGGTCATCTTCCGACAGCTCGTCCAAGCCCAAAATTGCAATAATGTCTTGCAATTCCTTATAGCGTTGCAGAGTAGACTGCACCTGACGAGCAACACCATAGTGCTCTTCGCCGACAACGCTAACTTGCAACATCGTAGACGTAGAATCCAGCGGGTCAACCGCAGGATAAATCCCCTTCGCAGCCAAACCGCGAGACAACACAGTTGTAGCGTCCAAGTGAGCAAAAGTCGTAGCCGGTGCGGGGTCAGTCAAGTCATCCGCAGGTACGTACACAGCTTGAACTGAAGTAATCGAACCTTCGGTAGTCGAAGTAATCCGTTCTTGCAAGTCACCCATGTCTGTACCGAGAGTCGGCTGATATCCCACAGCCGAAGGCATCCGACCCAACAGAGCCGATACCTCAGAGCCCGCTTGCACGAACCGGAAGATATTGTCAATGAACAACAGCACGTCTTGCTTGCTGACATCACGGAAGTATTCGGCCATCGCCAGAGCCGACAGGCCCACGCGCATCCGAGCACCAGGCGGCTCGTTCATTTGACCGTAAACCAGAGCAATTTTTGATTTGCTGCGGTCTTCTTCGTTAATAACCCCCGACTCGATCATTTCTTTGTAGAGGTCATTACCTTCGCGGGTGCGCTCGCCCACACCACCGAACACGGACACGCCGCCGTGAGCCTTCGCGATGTTGTTCACGAGTTCCATCATAATCACGGTTTTGCCGACGCCTGCGCCGCCAAACAAACCGATTTTGCCGCCGCGACGGTAGGGGGCCAGCAGGTCAATTACCTTGATCCCAGTTTCAAACACCGAAGGCTTGGTTTCCAGTTCGGTGAAAGCCGGCGGGTTGCGGTGGATGGGCATACTTTCGGAAGTATTGACCGGGCCGAGGTTGTCTACGGGTTGGCCGATGACGTTAAAAATCCGGCCGAGAGTTGGGATTCCGACGGGAACTTGGATCGATGCCCCGGTATCTACTACTTCCATGCCACGCACCAAGCCGTCGGTGGTACTCATGGAAACTGCACGCACTTGGCTGTCTCCGAGCAGTTGCTGAACTTCGCAGGTAACGGCAATGTCTTGACCTGCTTCGTTTTTGCCGGAAATCGTGAGAGCGTTATAGATTTGGGGCAGTTTGCCGCCTGGGAATTTTACGTCTACAACCGGCCCAATGATTTGGGTGATGTAGCCTACGTTCGTTTTTGTTGCGGTGGATACCATGAATAGTGCCTTTGTTAGGATGCTATTTTTCCCGTTATGGAAAAAGTCTTAACATTTAGAAATGCTATTCCTCAGATTACCACTGAACAGACGCACTATTTAGATTTGTATGGGGCTCGTTAAGAGTCATTTTTATGGTTCCTGCCCTCGCTTTTTTTTTCTGCGAGTCGCAGCCAAAGCCCCGATACCCAGCATAGTCCCGAATACTGTGACAGGTTCGGGGACTGGTTCGGGGGCTAACTCAGCCGACACGGTGAAGTCTTTGAAGTCAAGCTGGGTTCCTTTTTTGGCATCGTCGAAGGAGATTCTTGTTGTGCCCTTAGCCAGTTGCTCCTTTGTGAGCGATGAAAATTGCTCTGGGCCTTTACCGCCGTTGATGTTTGCAAATGAGTCGCTGGAGTTGTAGTCGAGCTTAAAGTCACCAAACACAGCAAGCTGACATCCCGCCACCAGACATTCATCTCTTCGGAACTGAGTGCCGGGGGCAAACCATTGGGGGCTGTTCATGAAGGTACTCGACGAGACGTATTGCTCGAAAGGCTTGCCGCTCCCCGTGTCACTCCACAGCAGCAGGGCATAAATTTTATCCTGCAAAAATGTGAAGGTTTGGGTGATGGAGCCGTTTTCGGAGGTGACTGCGTTGCCGAAGGTTCCTTCCCAGTTGTTGGCCGAGCCGTTATCTGAAGCTTTAGTCTCGTAAAACAGTCTAGCGATGTTGGTGTAGCCATTGTTTTCTGGCTCAGCTTGGGCAACCCACAAGCTTGACTGGTAAGGGCTGACAGACTTGTTGAATCTAAAGTTGATCTTTGTATCTTGCTCGAACTGGATGCCGCCAGTGCCCAACATGAAAGCTCGGACGGGCGGGCAGATGCCGAGCAACATTGTGGTTGCCAAGCTGGCGACTGTAAAAGATGTTTTTTTGACTAGCGTTAAGGTAGTCATAACCCTGATTCCTCCAGTATTGTTAGGTAGTAAGGCGGAAAATGCCCTAAATGCCATGTTGCCGTGACGCGAATAGACGATCGCGAGCCTGCTATATTGAGGGCGATCGTCAAACCTAAAGAAGAGGCTCCACACCAGTGAATCTACATACAGATATCACTTAAGGGTGTTTTAGAGTAAATGAGTGCTTCTTCTAAGAGTTTTCACTGACACCACATTGCCACAGTTTAATCTGTCAGAGCAAGATTTTCATCCTGCCTAGACTTCCAAACTACTACATTTACTTCGTTTCGGTAACGGTCTAAAGTTGAGTGCAGGACTTGCAAATATTGGCTTTCATCAAAAATACATAAAAATTTTAATCGAGCTTTATGAAGTTTTGGTAAAGTTCATCTATAAAATATAAAGTTTTTGAGAGAAAGTCGGCTGTTCGGTTCGTTGCTCCTGAAAGCGCGCTGCAAGATGCTCGGCCGATGCAGAAAGAAGCGGGGGGAGACCGCGAGTAGGGATTTGAGCGAGTTTTTTGCCACTCTAAGCAAGCGGGAGAACAGACATCGATACTTACGTACTTTTGACTAATATTCCGAGCTTTTTAAACCCATAAACCTCGCGTTAGCTGCTATATTTTCACCCACAGTCCCGGACGCTTTAACCCGGTTTTTTAAGGTAATTGGGTCAGGGAAGCAGTGAAAGTCAAAAAAAGACACCAAGTTTCATTTCCCGCGCCTGATTCCTAGTAAAAAAACTGTTTTTACGTAAAGCATAGTAATTAAAAACATACATTGCATTTTTTTAGTCCTAATTATTCGATCGCCAAAAATAGGCTGCTCCTATTGACATGAGAAATTTTGAGGAGTAAAAATAGTAGAAATAAATACGATCGCACTTTAAACACAATCTTCATGGTAAGAGAATCTCAATCAAGCTTTACAAAAGCAGTTGAGAAAAGTCATCATATAATCAGGGTCAACACATCTCAATTAATTTGACAAAAGCGTGAATTTGTGCATTACTAAATCACTAAAAAAACCTTCTTAAAATTCTTAATTTTCACCCGAATTGAGCAGATTAAATCAGAACCTTAAGATTGGCTGTTAGCTCATGAAAAATTTTATCCCCTTTTTTGCCTAAAAATAATTGATGAGATGAAGACTAGGCAGTAACTATATCTAGCACTTTTTGCTGGTCATTACGGTCATAAGATTGTTTTATTGTTTTGCCATCAATGGCAATCACTTCTAGTTAGACTTCCCCGACTATCGCATTTACCCAACTCAAAAAACATTTTTGAAACTGCGGCGGTTCAATTCGGGCAAATAAGGAGACTAAACTTGTCATGAGATTATACCATTGGGTAATTCTAGAAAGCTTTTCAACCATTCATATTTGGCATTACCATAGACTTATGTTCCTGCCCATCCGTCGACACCGCTGATGACAGCTAAAATCGCAATCGATCTAATATCTTTGAGCAAATGTTATTTACTTCTTTCTATTCTTGGGCTCTTCAACTTGGCAAAATGTTCTAAAAAACTGGCATTTAAAATATTCAGGTAAGCCAATGAATCTATTTGTTTTTGTTGGGATTTTACAGCTTTACTAAAACCTCTGGCTATTGATAGCATCAATAAACTACAATAAACTACATTAAAATTTACTCGGATTTAATTGTAACATATGTTGGGTTAAAGTTAAGATGCGTTTACCCTGCAGAGGGGGGTAGGATAGTCTTCTTTGAGGAATTTAAGGATGACGGCTTAGTTGTCCTGTTGGCGGATGCCTCGATAAACGGTGGAGTTGATACTTTCGTAGATTTGAGTGAGAATCTCGTAGCCGTTAATCTCGATCATTTTCAGGTTTCAATGATAGAAGAAAATGTTATTAAAGATAGTCAGCAATCATGATGGGCGAGCGCACTGATCTATTATAGTAGCTGAGGATGCTTTGATACCCATGCTAAATGTGAAATCTTCACATTAATATACTGGCGCACATCATCTATCACAGATTACCTCATGGCAATAGCAGGTAACTTTCATTACCTGCTAATTTACAACGAGAAAAACAAGAGTTTTCTCATCCTTATTGCTGCAGTATTTTCACGATGAGATTTTTTTTGTAAGTCCCATATTTTAAGTAGCAAATCAGTTTCTTGAACAATTCTCTCTAACCCGCAGATGCTCTATCTAGGGTTGACTTGTCTCGGATTTGGTGCCGCAGTTCCGTAATTGACTCGACAGCCGATATTGAACAAACTCGAACTGCACTCAAGAGGGACAATCTGCTGATCGAGGAGGGCGCTGCAACTGACATACTCGTCATTATTAGTATCTCTTACCATACATTCGATCGGGTTAGCTCCCGATCGCGCCGACCAACTCTTCATACCTACGACTGCAATCATATGCTGCCAGTAGAAAGCAAATAGCAAAACTCCCAAAAGTACAGCAACGGCTAATCCTGCTTTTAACTTCCAACTATTTAGGACGTTTCCCAAACTATTTTTCACGTTTTCCACTCCAGAAATGGAGCTTTCGGTAGTTATTTCTGGAGTTGTCAAGTTTGTTTGTGTTTGTTCTGCTGGAATTTCAGACATAATGTATCTCCTATGATTGCTGGGATTTGGCTAAGCGGGCAGTTGCGATCGCTATTGCAAACTTTATCAAATTTTAGCAAAACTAGCCAGTACCGACAACCGATGCGGGCAGCACCGCCGGGGAAGTAGGTATATTGACCAAGTGCGAGCGCAATTTCTATGCCTTTTGAGGTATTGCCCAATTCGCGAGGGGCTATTTTCCACCTAGGGAAATAGAATGGTTGGCGATGTTCTCAGAAAACGGCTCAAGTGAATCAGCTTTTTTACGAACCGCAGAGGGCGCAGAGGGCGCAGAGGGCGCAGAGAAAGAAAAAAGAGAGATATATTGACTTTCACCAATCATTTATGGTCTCGATAGCAGTTCTAATAACTCCGATTCCGAAAGTAGTTTTACCCCCAAAGATTGAGCCTTTTCCAACTTAGAACCCGCATCTTCTCCCACAACCACATAATCAGTTTTAGCACTCACAGAACTTGTGACTTTACCTCCTGCTTTTTGAATCAAATCTTTAGCTTCATCTCGTTTCAAAGTGGGCAAAGTTCCCGTCAGCACAAAAGTTTGGCCTGCAAGTTGTAAATTGGTGCTGGCTAAATTGGAATTTTTCACTTCTGACTGCAATTGCAAGCCGGCAGTTTTCAACCGTGCAATTAAACTTTGATTAGCCGGCACTCGAAACCACTGATAAACAGCTTGAGCAATTTCCGGCCCGATGCCGTAAACCCCCTCAATCGATGCCGCCGATACCCCTGCTAACTCTTCCACATTTGCAAACCTTTCTGTTAGCAATTGAGCATTCACGCTGCCGACGTGGCGGATGCCCAAGCCGTAAAGTACGCGCGAATAAGGTTGATTTTTCGATTGGGCGATCGCACTTACCAACTTTTCTGCTAACTTCTTGCCCATCCGTTCCAAACTCATCAATCTTTCCGCTGTCAAATCGTACAAATCCGCCGCAGAATGCACCAGATTGCTATCAACCATCTGCTGCACTAACTTTTCGCCAACACCGTTAATATCCAGAGCATCCCGGCTGCAAAAATGAATCAGCGAACCCCTCAAAATTGCTGGACAAGATGTATTGATGCAGCGAGTAACGGCCTCCCCCTTTTCCCGAACCACAGGCTGTTCGCATTCGGGACAGCAATTAGGCATTTGGAAAAGTTGAGCATTTTGGGGGCGCAGTTCTGGCAAAACGCGCACAACTTCTGGTATAATTTCCCCAGCTTTTCTGACAATTACAGTATCGCCAATATGGAGATTTAGGTCGGAAAGTCGATCGCTATTATGGAGAGAAGCCCGCGAAACCGTCGTCCCCGCCAACTGCACCGGTTTGAGTTCCGCTACAGGAGTCAGAGCCCCGGTTCTGCCTACTTGCACCGTGACAGCTTCTACTATTGTAGGCACTTCTGCCGCGGGATACTTCAGGGCGATCGCCCAACGCGGAAACCTCTGAGTAAAACCCAATTGTTTTTGCAGCCAAACGGAATTAATCTTAACAACAACCCCATCAGTCATGTAAGGCAAATTCCGCCGTTCAGTATCCCAATATTGGTAATACTCCCGAACCTCATCCAAAGAATAGCAAATTTTGCGATAGGGATTAACCTTAAACCCCATTCGTCGCAACAATTCCAACGAATCCCACTGCGTGTTACCCTCGTTACCCCGATCTAAATGCAGAGTATAAGCAAAGAAATCCAACCTGCGCTTATCCACAATTTTAGAATCCAACTGCCGCAGCGTACCCGCCGCAGCATTGCGAGGATTAGCAAACAATTGTTCCCCCGCTTTTTCTCGTTCCCGATTAATTTCCTCAAACACAGCTAAAGACAAAAAAGCCTCTCCCCGCACTTCCACCACAGGCGGCGGATTATCTAAATTGAGCTTCAGAGGAATCGAGCGAATAGTTTTGACATTTTGAGTAATTTCCTCTCCCGCAATGCCGTCTCCCCGCGTCGCACCGCGAACTAAAACTCCATTTTCATAGGTTAACGCTAAAGCAGAACCGTCAATTTTTAACTCGCAAACATAGGAAACCCCCCCCAACCCCCCCTTGCTAAGGGGGGGAGTAATTTCCCTGTTTTCCTGATTGCTAATGGAAGATGTTATTCCCTCTTGTCCCCCCCCTTGATAAGGGGGGGTTAGGGGGGGTGAATTTCCGTCTTGAGCGGGGGTTAGGGGAGGTGCTACCCTTTGCCAGCGTTCCTGCCATTTAGCAAATTCCTCAAAATTAAAAGCATTTTCCAAACTGTAGAGAGGAATATTGTGCTTGATGCTAAAAAATTGAGTAGCAGGCTGTTCTCCCACCCGCTGAGTAGGACTTTCGGCCGTAATTAATTCAGGATAATCTGATTCTAATTCTTGCAACTGGCGATAAAGTCGATCGTACACTTCATCTGGCATGATCGGCGCATCGAGAACATAATAAGCATAGCTAGCTTCCTGTAGCTGCTGCCTCAACTGTTGAATTTGCTGCTGAATTTCTGCTGCCATATCAATTTAAGGTTTTCGATTTTCGATGTTAAATTTTTGATGATAACTCTTTATTTTAGCTCAAAAAAAAGGAGCAAGCAACCTATCTGCTGCCAGAGCAATTTTAAATTTGAGATAATTAATCTAAATTTGAGCTCAAAACCAATCTCCAGCAACTAAAAAATCAAAACTTATCCTAATTATCACGCTGCCAAAAAACGGATACTTAATTTCCGACAGGCGTTGCCAGTCGGCCAAAAATTTCGGCTCTTGTTTAACATCCCAGATTCATCTATGGATTAAATTTCAAATCCTTCGACTGATTGAAAGCAGAACGTTGCGCCAAACATATCACACAGAATTATCAATTTTAAAATCCACTGACTCGCCTTTATAGATGCCCCATTCTGGGCGTAAATAATCACAAGTTTAAGTCTGGAAACTCGGTAAATTTCTTGTTTTCCCCGGACACGGAATGTTGAATATTCGCACCATCTTTTTCGCCGTTTAAGTTGCTATTGGCGCGAGATTTGGTGAATTCTTGAGCGTTCGGCTTGGTGAAAGCGAGCGGTTCAGCGTGTTCTACCTGAAATACGTTGGCGTAAAGGTTGGCAATAATCTGTTTGCCTCCCTGGGTCAATTCCAAGTAGTTCAAAGCTGCTGGAATGTATGGAAAAACTCCATTCCAATAAAACTTGGCGTAATTTTGCCGCAAATCTCCCGGAGACTTGTAGCCCAAGATTTTATTAGTGCCGACTTCCTCAAATTCGTAGAACAGAGCACTTATTTTTCGTAGGTAATTTGGGTCGCTCAACTGACCGATCAAATCGGCGGCCCTAGCGAGTCCAGAATAATTATTTCGATCTTGATGAGTTTCGCTAGCAGGAACTGGGAAGCGCGTCAATTCAATATTGCGCTTGATTTGTTCGGCATCAATTAATGTGTGGCCGCCGAAGCGTTCGTCAATTACGAGTTTGCCTCGATCGACATGATAAGGAGTTAAACTGGCTGAAGTTGCGCCGATCGGCACAGAAACCATGCCCCCGTCAATACCCGTAGCATATAGTCCCACAGCTTCTTGGTCTTGGCGGCAAACACCTTTGACGTAGCCGATATCGTGACACAGCAGCGAGATTAGGTAGTGCAGCCAATCTTCCGGCGACACTCCGCCTTCGCGAATATGCTTGCCCCGGAGAATCTCTTGTCCCACCAAAGCCACCAGCATTGTGTGTTCCACATTGTGGTAGAGAGCATCGCAGTTAGCGATATTTTCCAGAGCCATAGTCCCTGCCCAGGCGATAATTTCAGGGTAGTCAGGCTTGTACTTGCCGTAGGTGCGACGGTAGCCGGCCTGCAGCTCTTGCACAAAAGCGTCAATCAGGATAGCAGTTGCATTGAACATCATAAATTCTCCCACTCAGGCTGTAGTTACAAACTTGATCGAAAATATCTTGCATAGCTGAAAAAATAATCAATGGGCATTCCAATAGGTTTGACCCCTCGGTGTTGAATTTTAAATTTCAGCTAGTCTTGTCAGGTCAGAAAATTGCTTTTTTGGCTATGCTTCCCAAGATAACCTAATTTCCGAAGCATCCGAAGCAACAGATCGATTTTTTGGCATTAAATGTTGGCGAAACAATTTACATCATTTCACCGACTAATTATTAGAAGTCCTAGGTGTGAAAGTTATGAACTGTCTGTTTTCGAGCCTCTCCACTGCTGCCCTTCGCACTCGGCGGTCGATCGCCCCAAAATACCTAGGATTGTTTGCATTCACGGCTGTTTGCACCGCCGCACCGGCAATGGGTGCCGAGCGAATTTACGTAACTTACGGGCCGCTAGAAGAATCAGTTCCGATCGAATCTCTGGCACTTTTCGCCAAAGAAGGCAAAATCGACTCAAACTTGGACGGCTTCGCTCAGTACATCAAAGAATCTCAGCTAGCTGAGATTCGCAGCGCCCTGCAAGCGAAAGCTGAAATCAGCCACGTGACGATCGCCCAATTCCTTTACACGCCTCAAGGAGAAGTGCTGCTGAGACGCTTAGGCCGAGTAATTCAAACCAAAGCTCGGCAGCCTGGATTTTATGCCATCCGAGCAGCCCTGATTTTAGCAGCCTCCGATCCAGAAGGCCTGACAATTCTCAACGTGCTGCGGAAATTCCCCACCTATGGCATCAGGATTGACATCGCCCGCGGCTTGGGTATCGCCAACGAGCTGACATCGCTGATCAACCGTTCCAATCAGACGATCGCCGGAGTCGCCCAGTTGTCCGAAGCACAAGCAGCCTCTGAACCCGCCATACCGCCGGCCCAAATGCAGCAGCCCCAGCTACCGGGCCCCTATACTTGGAAAAAATCATCGGTAACTGTGACGAGTCCAAATCGCCCTCGCACGTTTGATATGGACATTTACCTGCCACAGGGCAGCCCGCAACCTGCCCCAGTAGTAGTAATTTCTCACGGTTTAGGTTCCGATCGCCTTTCCTTCGAGTATTTAGCCAAACACTTAGCCTCCTATGGCTTTGCCGTCGCCGTCCCCGAACACCCCGGCAGCAACGCCCAACAAATCCAAGACTTAGTAACAGGCAGAGCCAATCAAGTATCAGAACCAGCAGAATTTGTCAACCGCCCCCTCGACATCAAAGACCTGCTCGATTATTTAACCAAACTATCTACAACCGACCCGACCTACCAAGGGCAGCTCGACTTGCAGCGAGTCGGCGTCATCGGCCAGTCTTTCGGTGGCTATACGGCTTTAGCATTAGCCGGAGCGGGGATTAATTTTGCACAGTTAGACAAAGATTGCGGACTCGAAAACGATAGTTGGAACCTCTCCCTACTGTTGCAGTGCCGCGCCCGCGGCCTAGAGCGCAACCAGTACAATTTTGGCGATCCGCGCATCAAAGCTGCGATCGCCGTCAACCCGATCGCCAGCAGCATTCTGGGAGAAACTAACCTCAGCAACATCAAAATCCCTGTCATGGTAATCGCAGGCAGCGCCGATACCGTCGCCCCCGCTTTCCTCGAACAAATTCAACCGTTCACATGGCTGACATCGCTCAACAAATATCTAGTATTGATGATCAACGGGACTCACTTCTCAACGATCGAGGATTCCCCTCAAAGCCTCTTTCTGCCACCACCAGAGGTCATCGGGCCCGAACCAGCTTTAGCCCGTCGCTATCTCAGCGGACTCAGCCTAGCTTTCATGGAAAGCTATTTGAACAATAAATCCAATTTCCGCCCGTATTTGGAGCCATCCTACGCTTTAAGCATCTCCAGAGACACTCTCGGACTGAGAATTTTGCGATCGCTCACCCCGCAGCAACTCCAGCAGTTCAGGATTTCTCCACCTGCTCGCAGGCCAGTCTCTCCACCTGTCCTCGCTCCTGTTCCTCTACCTTCTCCACCTCCCATAGCTCCCGTTCGTTAGGGTTGAGGTGCGCCGCGTGTGCACGCTGGCATCTATTTTCGTGCGGGGGCGATGGCGTCGGGCCCGGCAAGCTACGGCCCTCTCTCTTCTTTCATCAGCTTTCCTAATCACACTCATCAGTTTAACTGTCGCTCAACCCCTTTACAAACCTTAACAACACCGTTAATAATATAAACATCATCCGAACATTGACAACCAAATACAGCAATCATAAAACCATGACAACAACCTTACAGCAGCGCGAAAGCGCCAATGTCTGGGAACGCTTTTGTGAGTGGGTAACATCAACCGACAA
>NZ_JAUBOY010000012.1:0-64571 GCF_036700465.1 Microcoleus sp. T3_A4
ATGCTTTCATTAGGTTTGATTACACAATGATATTTCATTATTATTGATTGTACCTCATAACAGCGGGAACCGCTGTATATCTCTCTGCCACTTATGTTATACCAATAATGAAATGCTGTGTAACTATTGGATTGCCTAACTAAATTAGCTGATGGGTTTGAATTTTCTAACTAGCAACCTCATAGATACTCCAACTCTATAGAACCCATTTGACATCTTAGAGAGAGGCTGCAAGCCTCTTCTACTTTTGCCGAATTTTGGGTAACTTAATAATGAAGAGGATCGAGTTTAAATTATGTGACTAGGTTGAAGCGAATTAAATAAATTAAAGCATCGCTTTACTTTGAAATAAGCAAACTTTTTCTAACCAAAAAATTGCCGTCGAATGTGATTGGCAGTCCTTCTCCATCTAAAATCCGTCGTAAATTACGTTGACTTTCGCAGTCACCGACTCGTTGAATCTAGCGTTGATATTTATACCATTTTTTTAAAGATGTGATAGACTTTTGTAAAAAGGAAAGGAGAGAATTACAATGTCTGGTCGTCCGCATATAAAGATTACCGAATCAGTAGAAGATTTACGAGAAATCCTCAAAAATCAAAAAAGAATCCTAGCTTATAACAAAGTTCAAATGCTTTACTTATTTCAGTCAAAACAAGTAGAAACTGTGCGCGAAATATCGGCAGTTTTAGGTAAAAGTGAGGCAACAATTCATCGTTGGCTTTCTCAATATAAAGAGGGCGGTCTGGAAAATTTGTTAAAAAATCGGCAGGTTTTTGGTCGCCCAAAAAAGTTCTCCGTTGAAATAGCAGCGACCTTGCAACAAGAGTTGAGAGATCCCGAAGGATTTAAGAGTTATAAAGAAGTTCATCTTTGGCTCTGGTTGATTAAAGGAATAGCCAGTAGTTACTCGGCTGTATATTTCTTGTTGAGAGAATAATTAAAAAGTAAATTAAAAATTCCAAGACCTCGCAGTATTTCTCAGAAATCTACGGCAATTAATGAATTTAAAAATAACTTGCATCAACAGATAAAAGCTTTACTAGAGAAAGCTTTACCTCAAGTAAACAAATATAAAAACGTCACTTATTGGTGAGCGTGATGAAACGCGGATAGGGCTGCATACAATTCGTCGGCGCAAGCTGACGCTTTCAGGCGTAAAGCCCATCGGGAAGCATCAATGGAAATTTGAGTGTTTTTGGCTGTATGGGGCAGTATCTATCCCTACTGGAAAAAGTTTTTTTTGGGAGTTTTCCCATTTAGACAAAGTTTGTTTTGGAGCATATTTACAACTTTTGTCAATACAATATCCTGAGCAATTACACATCATTCAAGTTGATAACGCACCAGCTCATAAGTTGGACTCATCTGAATTACCAGACAATGTTATTTTACTATTTCAGCCTCCGGCTTGTCCCGAAGTAAATCCGACAGAAAGAGTGTGGGAATATCTGAAAGATTTTTTAGCGAAAGTCGGTGTTTAGTAATCTTGACGAACTCCGCATAAAAGTCCAGGAAATTTTGGCATCTTTCACCGATCGTGTCATTGGTTTTCTTACCGGATGGTCGTGGATTTTACATTCTTTATCTCTATCACGTCTTTAAAAAAATGGTATGAGTTCGGGCGCTCGATACGTCGCCCTAGTAGTTTTTGGATTAGATTATATGGTCAATGTTGGGTGGTTGAAATAGAATTCTGTCAAGATATTATTAGTGAATTAATGAGAATTAGGCGTAATAAACTACCATTTTTTCAGAGGGGTATGAGAGCTATGTTCTTGATTTTATCAATGTTTTGACGGGGTTGTCACCCCAGGGTAAACGCATCTTGTCAATAAGAAGGGATTTTAGCACAACAATAACTCTGCTTTATTGTTGTTTATTGAGAACTTTTTTTCCACCTGTAGCGATTTTGTTTCTACTCAAACGCTATATATGGGAATTTAGAAATTAGATGCGTTTACCCTGGTTGTCACCCGTCAGGTGAGTAACCTTACAAATCTGCGATTAGCCTTGCTTTCCGAAGAAAGAATTGGAGTACAGTCTCTTCTCTGGAAATAATATCGACTCTACCCTCCATCCCCAATTGGATGGAACACTGTTTTTTTCCCTGATGTAAAGCAAGGCTTTCTGGCTTAATTGTTACCTCATAGAAGGAACCTCCTGCAACCACTTTCTGCGGAGTAGCTGTTGTAGAGGTAAGCGCATCAGTACTATTCTTTTGAGGGGAAAACGTATCTGGGGAAATCGCTTTGACCTTACCTTTAAGAGTACCGTAATCTGGATAAGGACAGGCAGAAACTCGCAAAAGTACGTTTTGTCCGACTTTCAACTTGCTTTTATTCTCAGATGCCACCGCTGCTTTGATTACCAATGGGGCATCACTAGGGACAATTTGGGCCATTTCCTCTCCAGGGCGCACAGTTTGACCGGAGTTTCGCAGGTTTAGCTTAGAGATGATACCGTCTGCTGTGGCAGTAATGGCAGTCTGGCTGAGGTCGATTTCCACTTGTTTGAGTTCCCGGGTATCGCGCTTAACTGTTTGCTCAATTCCAATCCGTTGCTGGATGAGAGCTTTGCGTTCTTTGTCTAATGTAGCGACGGCGGCAACACCCGCAGCTTTTTCTTGTCCAATGCGCTCAGAAGCGATCGCAACTTCTGCATTACTCGGATTGAGCGCAGCCATTGCGCCTCGCCGTCTAGCAAAAGCTCCCACGACAGCTTGTTGCAACCGTTCAATTGTTTCTTTTTGTCCCTCAATTACCGCTTTTTGCGCCTCAACCGCTGACGATTGCTGGTCAGCAGCTAGTTGTGCTTCCTCCAATTGATTTTTAGAAAGCGCTCCTTCTTTGGCCACACTCTGATATCGGTTGTGCTTTGACCTAGCTGCCCCCAAGGCAGCTTGAGTCGCGCTTAAGTTAGCTTGTGCTGACTTTAACTCCGCAAAACCTTTTTGTAATTCCTCCTGGGCGATGCGGACGTTCGCCTCGGCTTCTTGGGCTTCAGTAACAGTAGTAATTTGTTTGTCTTGATAGTCCCGGCTGCGGTGCGAGAGTTCAGCTTTAGCAGCAGCAACAACGCGGGTGATGCGGTCAGTTTCGGCTATAATCTGCAGATTGAGGGCACTAATCTGGGCATTGATTTGAACGAGTTGTAACTGGGTCTGCTGGATGTTGCTTTGCAGTTGGCTTTTTTTCGTTTGAAGGCGAGAGTCGTCGATAGTAGCAATCACATCTCCTTTTTTGACAACTTGATTCTCTTTGACGGAGACACGCATAACTGGACCTTCCGTGGCAGCCTGAACGAGCCGCAATTCGCCAGCAGGACGGATGTTTGCCTCGGCTTTGACGGTGACCTTATATTTGGTCACAGAGGTGAGGGCGATCGCTATTCCTACAAAAGCAAGCATAACCACTCCGCCAACGGTAGTCCAACGACCAAGCGGCGGGAGAAAATCGCTGTCTTGAATTGGGGGCAGATAATCTGAGTTGGAGTTGTTAAGCATGATGGTTGTAATTGCTGATTGCGGGGACTCTGCCGTTGGAGTGAGAGCCAGAGGATTTCACCACCAAACCATTCGTTGCTGGGGCAATATCGTCTAAAAAGTCTAAGTGTTCGCCAGGAAGATGACGCAGCTCCTCTGGAGTGCCTTGGATTTTCAAGCGCCCTTCCTCCAGCAGTACAATCCAATCCGCTCGCCCGATGACTTTAGGGCGGTGGCTAATCATAATTGTGATTTTGCCCTGCCGGTGGTACAGCAGTTTATCTAGCACGGAGGCTTCACTTACGGGGTCGAGAGCGCCAGTAGATTCATCTAAAATCAGTACCGGCGGGTCAGTAACGATGGCTCTGGCTATGGCTAATCTCTGTCGTTGTCCACCAGAGATATTCGCGCCAAATTCTCCTAAAACAGTTTGATATTTATCGGGCAGTTTACTAATAAACTCATCTGCACCCGCAATCTGGCAAGCCTTAACAATTTGTTCAAAACTGATGTGGGGATAGCTGAAGAGGAAGTTGTCAATAATTGAGCGACTCCAGAAGTGAGGTTCTTGCGGGACTAACACTACTTGTTGTCGCAGACACTCCAAAGAAAGGTCTTGCTGGTTGTACAAACCATATCGGATATTACCAGATTGGGAAGAATATAAAGCAGCAATCAGTTTGGCAAGGGTACTTTTGCCACAGCCAGATTTACCAATTAAGGCAGTTACTTGAGCGCCGGGGATGGTGAGGGAGAAATCTTCCAGGATGTCAACTCTACCCGCGTGGTGAAAGTTGAGGTTGGTGCAGATAATATCGGCATCGCCCTTAATTTCTGCTTTTGGCTTTTTAAAGTCATTTTCGTCTTCCGGCGTGGCATCGATGACTTCTGTTAGGCGTTGGATCACAATTTGGGCAGTAATAAACTCATCAATTAACCCGATTACTGAACCCAGGAAGCCGAGAAAGTTGCCACTCAAGCCGCTATATGCCAGCAACTGACCGATGCTTAATGTGCGATTAATCACCAGGTAGCTGCCTAACCAGAGTACGGCAATACTGGTGAAAGTGGAAAGAATACTGGTGATTGTGCTGCTATAAAGCCCCAGTTTCATCGTAGTCCAACCCAGGCTTGCGAGACGACCAAAATTGGTCTGATACTCTTGCCAAGCTTGAGGGGTGGCTTGGGTGGTTTTTAGCACCTGGACACCGCGAAAGGTTTCGACGAGAAAGCCTTGGTTTTCTGTACCCAAGACAATCATGTTGCGGGTTTTCTGGCGCAAGGCTGGCAGAAAAAACAGGTTGACGACTGTAACAATGACAAAGGCGGCTAAGGAAGCTAGAGTCAGTTCCCAACTGTAGAACAGCATCAAGCCTAAGGAAACCAATGCTATAAAAAATTGGCTGGGTAAACCCAGGACAATTTGGGAAACTAGCTGATTGATGGCGTTAACATCAGCAATGCGGCTGACGACTTCCCCACTTCGACGCCCTTCAAAGTAAGATAAGGGCAAGTGCAGGAGTTTTCGCCCGTATTCTAGAATCAGCCCTAATTGCAGACGCTGACCGAAGTGACCGATGAGGTGAGATTGTACCAAACCGATCGCACTACTAAATAGATTCATGGCGATGACGCCAATTGCTACGGTGGTTAACAGTTGGGTATCTCCCCGCACCAACACGTCATCGGTGAGAAGTTGCATCATCAAAGGGGAAGCGAGGGAAAGCAGTCCGATGGCAATGTTGATTGCAATCGCTTGGACGAGAATGGCGCGATAGGGCCAAACGCGCACCAAATAACGCCCAAATCCGCCTATCTTATCCTCCGGTTGTTGATAAAAACGGCTGTCGTCTGCCTCCAGCAGCAGCATCACGCCATTGTCCCAACCCTTGACTAACTCCTCGCGGGTGAGGTAGCGGATGCCGACGCCAGGGTCAGCAATTACATATTTTTTCCCCTTTTGCCCGTACAAAACGACCCAGTGGTAGCCCTTCCAGTGAATGATGGCTGGTAGAGGAGCTTTATGCAATTGGTCAAGCAGTTGTGGGGAGGCTTTGACGTGGCGGGCATTGAATCCTAGGGCTTCTGAACCCCGACTCAAACCCAGAAGGGAGGTTCCCCGCGACCCAGTGCCGACTGCTTCCCGAACCCTACTGATGGCAAAGGTGCGTCCGTAGTGTTTGGCAACAGTAGCAAGGCAGGCAGCGCCGCAGTCTTCTTCACTGTGTTGCAGAACAATCTGGTATCTCATCTTTAGGAGGAATGACTGGTAAGAAAAGACAGTCGGGCAAAAAGCCCGACTTGATCGCGAGTGGAGTCTTTTAACTTAGATGTCTAAGGACCCAGAACCGAATACTGTCTTAAGACATCTAAAAGTTGCTTAGTCTGTCTCTTAGCCTTACTTTAGGTGGCATAGCCACGGTAGTATACGTCGTAGCTAGACCCACCTCCACTCACTGGTGCTCGCCTTAGCGCACCGCTGGTGTTGACTGCGGTAAACTGTCCCATTGAGTCATCATCATTTGGCCAGGGGTCAGCGTCGAAAAGTCGAACCTGTGCCGAAGAACCTGAAGCCGTGTAGCTTCGGTTAACGAAGCGAGTTTGCCCTGTCGTCATGCTGTAGTCTCCCCATATCTTTATGCCATTGACTGTGATATAGGTATCATCAGCGCCGATAAGGTCTGCACCAGCCCTGACGGCTTGAATGCGATCTATTACTACGCGAACTCCACCTTCTACGACAGCCGCTTCTGCGGGAGTTAATTCGCTAAACAGTTGTTCATTTTGATTGTCTTTCATCTTCCCTCTCCTTATGGAGTGTGAATGGAATTAGTTGTAGGTTGTCTAATGCCACTTCAATATTGTGAGATAGAATCTAATAATTCAAGGGGTTGAAGCTTATTTTTTATACATAACTAAAGGAGTTATGTTCTCATTATTCAAATCTTCCATTTCCAACAATAAAGGGACTTGGGTCTTCCAAATTAAAGTCCAGTGAGGCGCTGAGCTACTCCGACTCATGCAATCTGACATTTACGGTATGTCTCTAGGTTTATGGTCGTAGATGGTGCTGCTTCTGCCCTGTCATAGCACCAACGCCTGAAAAGCAACACTTCTGACCGTTCGCTTCACTATTGTTAACTCTTGTATCTTCTTGCACAATTCCTGGACTTTTGCGTCAGACTCTGGAGGAATAAGAGAACTAATTCCACACATCTACTGAACTTTTACAAGGAGGAATAGTTGTGGAAAAGCAGGGTCAGTACTTAACTCCTTTTCAGGAAAAGCTTCTGCTAAAGAGCCTAGAAGCTGATTTACGTCCAGAGTACCGTCGTCGCATTGAAATCATGCTGCTGGCAGATAATGGTCACTCTCAAGCCCAAATCTGTAGAGCCTTGGGGTGTTCTCCGGAGATGGCGCGGTACTGGATACTCATAGTACAGACAGGTCAGGCTCACCACTGGAACGACCACTCGATGGGGCGCCCCAAGACAGTTAACGAGCAATATCTCGCTTACTTGAAAGAACTCGTGACCCATAGTCCTCGTGAGTATGGCTATTCATTTCAACGCTGGACAGCGCAATGGCTAGGAAAGCATCTGGCAAAAGAACTGGGTATTAAAGTTAGCGATTGTCACATCAACCGCCTGCTTAAGGAGATGGGGCTTTCCACTCGACAAAGAGGTGAGAGTACAAAATTAGCTACTAATGGCTAGCCCTGTCAAGGTGGCTGTTGAGCCTGGTCGAAAAGTCTGGTAGTTGCCACATGCCGATGCCGCGCATCGCTTCCCAGGTGGCTCTTTCTTTGTTTTGACGCGTGAGGTTGTTCAAGGAATCTTTTTAAATTTACCCGAGCAGCAAAGCTAATAAAACCTCTGCAAGCGGTTGGCAAACGCAATGAGTAAAGAAACCAGAGTAAGCTCATCTAATTTGGTATAAATTGTACTTGACAAAAAGCCGCCAATAGCAGGGTAAGAGCATCTCAATCAGTCTTGACAAAAGGATTTGAGAAGAAGCATCATGTATTCATCATTTATTGCAGCCCGTTTCCTTTTCTGTCGCAAGCTAAGCTTGAGAGTGGTTTCTTGATTGACAGCATTCAGGGACATCCGTCTGATCACAGCCAAGTTCCGAGGGCTATTCAACGACCGAATGCGACATCGATCTTCATTGAAAGTGACATCTAAAACCCAGTGTTCTTGATTTTCAATACTCCAATGTTGGCGAATAGCGCGACCATTCCGCTTTAGCATCTACGGGTAAAGAACTTAGGTAAAACTGGAGTTCATGAGTAGCCTTGTTCCACAGATAACGGCAACATTCTACTATAGCAACCCTAAATGATTTTCTATATCTAGAGCAATCCTAAATGATTTTCTCTGTGTAAGTATATTGACGTATTTTGGGGAAATCAAATTTATGTTCCTTAGTAAAAAACTCTCTCCAAAAAAGTGACAATCTTAAAAGACCTACATAAATACCAATACTTTCTTAAAAAGTTTTTAGCTTGGAACCAAGTATCTTCAACTGGATTCTGTTGGGGAGCATTGGGAGCAAATAAAATACAAGTAATTGACCAATTATCAGGTTCTTTGTCACCATTTAGTTCTAATAAAAAGTCTCTAAATTCTCCATATTTATGATAACTAGCTCCATCCCAAATCAAGATAATCTTGCGATTTTTATATTTATTTTGTAAGTACTTTATGAGTTTAACTGTTGATTTTCCATCACCAGATGGATGGCTCTGAATATGGAATTCTTTGCTTTGATAATTGAGTGCACCCAAATAAGTTTGTCTATCTTTTTCATTGGTAATTGGGACTTCAATTCTAATTTTGGATTGACCCCAAACATAACCAGTTAGATCACCATGAAGTAGATGACATTCATCTAAAAACAATACTATTATTTCCCCAGACTCTATACCAGCGTTGTTTTTAAATAAAATATCGTTAATTTCTTCCGTCTTTTTTTTTACCAGTTCTTTATCAAATTTAGGATTGGTTTTTTGAGTTTTTTTTCAACTAATTTTCGCCCGATCGAAAAGTTCAGAGTAACTCTGTTTTGATTTATATATCACACCAAATTCTCGTTCTAAATAAGTAACCAGTTCATCTAAATTCCAATATTCTTTATTCTTTAACCACTCGATTACTTCAGTATTTTGTAGAGACGTTAAATACCCTTTTGACCCTTTATGTCCTAGTTTGAGTCCGGCGATGCCTTTAGTTTTAAATTGCTTTTTCCAATAACCAATAAAAAACTTACTTACACCCAAAATTTTGCTAATTTTATGGTAGATATTACCTGAAATTGCCATCCTTACAGCTATTGCTCGTTTTAGTTCTCTGGCATCGATATCACTTTTAATGAAAGATTCTAAACAATCTATTTCTTTTTCCCTATCTTTTTGTGGCAGTTGTAAGTTATTCATGGTTTTATTGTCACAATCAAGTATTGCATATAATTGTATCATAGTCTTGATAATGATTTAGGATTGCTATAGAGCGATCGCGTTTGCTGAAGCGCTTCCTCTCTGGGTCAGCTCAAAATGTGGACTGTGGATTCATTATTTTATACCTTATTTTTATTCTTAGTCTTAATGTCCCGAACTAAAGAATAACTTTAGGTAAGTTGATAATAAAGCTTGTCCCCTTGCCCTCTGCACTTTCAACCGCAAGTGTCCCTTGATGCGCCTCAGTAATATTTTTTGCTAAAAATAATCCTAATCCCCAGCCGGTTTGCTCCTCGGCAGAAATGGTTCGACGAAATTGTTGAAATAGGATGGATTGAGCGTCTAGGGCGATCGGATTGCCTTCATTATGAATAGTAAGGCTGATCTGCGTTTCAGTTTGCTGGATCGTGAGTGTAATCGGCGTACTAGGCGCACCATATTTCACAGCGTTAATTGCTAAATTTTCAATCACCCGCCGTATTTCTTTACGGCTGCAATAAGCCCTGATCTCAGACTCAGAGACTATAACAAACCGCTCTCCATACGCAAAGCTCAAATCTTCTACCACCTCTTGGACGAGCATCTCAAAATTGCATTCTTCAAATTCCATCTTTAAGCTCTGCCCTGCCCGCAGCCGACTCGCATCAAGCAGATTTTGAATCATCGAATCCAGCCGATTGATCGCATTGAGCATCCTTGCGGCCACATCCGTGTGGGTATCTCCTCGTTCCAGCCGCCGCAGAGTTAGTTGAGTTCCCATTTTTACGACATTGATGGGATTTCTGAGGTCGTGAGTTAACGTCACCATAAATAGTTCTTGAATATCTCGCAGCGTTTCGGAGAATTGAGTAGCCGCGTCATTAACGGCTTGCTCAATGGAGCCGATAATAATGTCTCTATCCTGCACTCCTAAAGGTGCTTCTTCTTCTAAAACTTGAAATATTACTTGACGGAGGAGGTGATACTCGAAAATTACGTGAGTCATCGAGTAGTCAGCATACCCCGCCCGTTCATGCCCATGCAGCTTGCCAATCCGCGTACTTTCTACCTCGTCGGCTGTGATTCGGGCAGATGTCCTGACAATTCTGTTTGAGAGTTCATCCACGAGTTGGTTTAAGTACAGAGGTAGGGAATCTTGCAAGACAAGAGAAGTTTGATGCGTTGATGCACCGACTTCATCACGCGCCCGCTTCTCCCACACCCGCATAATTTTTTCAGAATTTTGTTTAAGACGGTCAGACGCTTGGTTGGACATCGTTTCTGATTTTCGGGATGAGTCGCTGTTGGGAGAACATTTTCTCCCTTATTTATAATGCCCCGCGAGCAATTTTGCAAGTATATAGGCAGCATCAGCCTTTAGGATGTTACCAAGTAACAGGTCTAAATCTCCTCGTGAAACAGGCTTGAATATGAGTTCCCATTGCGGTAATTTCTACCGACAGGCAAATGCCAATTCCACAAAACAATCAAAATCATCCAATTATGTAAGGGCTTAGAATTCCACATCTTCTCGCTCATTTTCCTCTGTTCTGGGAGTATCCAAACCAGTCGCGGCCCAGCGCATTGTTTCAATGTATTTTGCCAGACTCGCCACAGTCGGAGCCTCAAACAAATTGCTGACAGATAACTCGACTTGCAAAGCGTCTCGGATGCGAGAAATCAACTGAGTTGCTAGCAGGGAATGCCCGCCTAGTTCAAAGAAATTATCGTAGATACTAACCTGCTGTTTCCCCAAAACTTTAGCCCAAATTTTCCCGATCGCACTTTCGAGATCAGTCCGAGGCGCTACATAATTTTCTGTTATATCCTCGCTGTCTGTATCTATCTCAGGCAAGGCGCGGCGGTCTACTTTGCCATTAGGCGTGAGTGGCATATTCTCCAACACTGCATAAGTTGCAGGAACCATATATCCTGGTAACTTTTCTTTCAAAAATTGGCGCAAGTCACTTGACTTAAGATTGGGAATTTCTAATTTTTCATTACTACCGTCAGGAATAACATAAGCTACCAAATGTTTATCGTCGGGGATGTCTTCTCTCACAATTACTACTGCTTCACCCACTTGTGGATGCTGGCACAAAGCCGCTTCAATTTCTCCCAACTCGATGCGGTAGCCGCGAATTTTTACTTGGTCGTCAACGCGGCCTAAAAACTCGATGTTGCCGTCAACCCGATAGCGACCTAAATCACCTGTTTTATAAAGGCTAGAACCAGATTTATTGCTAAAAGGATTGGGAATGAATGCAGCAGCAGTTAAATCAGGCTGGTTAAGGTAGCCTTTCGCCAATCCGTCACCGCCGACGTACAATTGACCCATAACACCGATCGCCACCGGCTGCAAATCCGCATCGAGGAGATAAATTTGCGTGTTGGCGATCGGGCGGCCGATGGGGATAGAGGTTTCGGTTTCGGTTACGTCTTGCACGCAATAATAAGCCGAAAATGTGGTATTTTCTGTAGGCCCGTAAACGTGAATTAATTTAGTGGTTGAATTTTGTTGGAGAACTTTTTTAACCCATCTGATATCGACGGCTTCTCCGCCAAACAGCAAGCAGCGCAGCGAATTAAAAGCTTGCGGTAAAACTCTAGCAATTTGTTGAAATAAGGCAGTTGTTAAAAACAAAACTGTGATTCCTTGTTGGCGCAGTTCTAAGGCTAAATCGTGAGGCGAAAGGGTAATATTTGTGCTAATTCCCACGAGTTGAGCGCCGTTAAGCAAGGCTCCCCAAATCTCGAATGTGGCTGCATCGAATGAAGCGTTTGATGCTTGGGCAATTTTATCGGTAGGTTCTATTTTTATGTAGTTGGTGTCGAGTACCAGCCGATTTACTGCTTTGTGGGTGACAGCAACTCCCTTGGGTTTTCCGGTTGAGCCAGATGTGTAAATAACGTAAGCTAGGTTGTCTGCTGTTACGGTGTTGGCGGGATTTTCGGCGCTTTCTTTGGCTATGTGTTCCCAATCGCGATCGAAGTAAATCACCGAGTTTGAGAAGTCTCGGAAATTCTCAATCAATTTATCCTGAATTAGCAAGACTTTAACTTGAGCATCTTCCAGCATCAAGTTTAGCCGATCGCGCGGATAGCTCGGATCTAACGGTAGATAGACTCCTCCCGCTTTCAGTATAGCCAACATCCCGACAATTAGGTCGATCGATCGCTCTGCACAAAGCCCCACTAAAACCTCCGCCCCCACGCCCAGTTTTTGTAGGTAGCGCGCCAGTTGGTTGCTCCGACTGTTGAGTTGTCTGTAAGTGAGGTGCTGGCTGTCGAAAGTTAGGGCGACATCCTCCAGATGCTGCAGGGCTCGCTCCTCAAATAACTGATGAATGCACTTATTTTGAGGATAATCTGTCCGAGTATCGTTCCATTCTCTGAATAATTGATTCACTTCATCCTCGCTCAATAAAGGTAAGTTAGCGATTCTTTGTTGTGGATTAGCCACAATGCTTTCCAGCAGCGTTTTAAAATGCCTCAGCATTCGGGCGATCGTAACTTCATCAAATAAATCTGTATTGTACACAGCTAAGCCTCGGAGGCCTTCCGAATCTTTCCACAGTTCGCCGTATCTGCTCCTAAAATTATCCGAAGCTTCCCACAAATGCAGCTCTAAATCAAAGCGGGTTGTTTGAGTTTCCAAATGAAAAGAACTCAACTTTAATTCTGGCAATTCTAGCTCCTCCACCGGCCCATTTTGCAGACCAAATACCACCTGAAACAGCGGGTGGCGATTCAACGATCGCTCTGGGTGCAATTCCTCGACGAGCTTCTCAAAAGGTACATCTTGGTGAGCATAAGCTCCCAAGGTTACTTCCCGCACCCGACCCAAAAAATCTCGAAATGTCGGGTTTCCCGAGCAGTCTGTTCGCAGCACTAAAGTATTGACAAAAAAACCGATTAATGCTTCAATTTCACTGCGGTTGCGATTGGCGATCGGCGAACCGACAACAATATCTTCTTGTTGCGAGTAGCGGTAAAGCAAAGTTTGAAAGGCTGCGAGGACTGTCATAAATAAAGTCGCTCCTTCTCGCTGCGAGAGCGCTACAAGTGCGTCCTTCAGCTTTTTCGGCAGTTCTAAATATTGAGTTTTTCCCCGATAATTTTGCCTAGCTGGTGCAGGGCGATCTGTGGGCAAATTTAACACAGAAATCCCGTGCAATTGCTGCCGCCAATAAGCTAGCTGATTTTCTAATACTTCACCTTGCAGCCATTCGCGCTGCCACTCGGCAAAGTCGGCATATTGAAGTGATAATTCTGGTAGGGGAGATGGCTGTTGATTTATCAAAGCTGTATAGATAGCTTCTATTTCTCGAATTAGCACCCCGATCGACCAATCATCGGAGGCGATGTGGTGCATATTTACCAATAGAATATGCTCGGTTTCTGTCAGCCGCAGGATGGTGATTCGCATCAGCGGCCCGGTGGATAAATTGAAAGGGCGAAGAGATTCTGCTGCGGAGAGTTTCTTTGCTTCTGTTTGCCGTTGTTCTGGGGGCAAATCTTGCAAGTCTAATACTTTTAAATTAGTCTTGAAAGCGGGAGAGATTATCTGCACGGGTTGGCCTGATACCGCGGCAAAAGTGGTTCGCAAAGTTTCGTGTCGCTGCACTATTTCGTTGAAGGTTTGCTCTAATGCTGTTAAGTTGAGAGAACCAGTTAGGCGCAGTGCGGTTACTACATTATAGAAAGGGTTTTCCGGTGCGAATTGGTCGAGAAACCACAAGCGCTGCTGGGCAAATGAGGCGGGGAAGACAAAGACTTCGGCTTCTGAGGAAATATTCAGTTTTTGTCGATCGCTTGTAAAGGAATTGTCATAAATTTCGGATGCCATATCTGTTGCTCTTGGGGGATGGGATGTGTTAATTTTTTGATGGCGCGGGGTGGCTTTTTCAGGGTGCGATCGCCTCTTAAAACTTTCGCGAGCAAAAGATCGGAACTTTTAAAATCATAAATCTGGGTGCGCGAGTGCGGGAGAGACGCGGGCAAAAGAAAGGGGGTTTCTGCCTGCAGGATCGAGTTATCCGTTGAGGGGCTAGGAGTCTCACCCCCCAATCAAATTTAGTCGCAGAAGGGGTCATTAGGCTGGTGATTCGGGTGCAATCGGGTGAGTTAGATGGGAGAATTACCGGGAGCAATCCGTGGAGAGGTCAAGTGTAGTATGATTTCTAATTGCACAAAGTGTTCTTGGGGCGCTCGCAATTTTCTCACATTTCTAGCTTAGCGACTACTATTGATTAAACAGTGTTCGCAATCTTTTAGAGCCACTCACTAGAAGTTGCGACCTGATTTGTCACAATACTTAAGAACACAGAACGTGCAGTTTAAATTAGAGGTTATAGGCTAATGGCGCAGCGGAACGTATACTCGTCAAAGGGCGAGCCAGAGGATGCACAATCAGCAGAAGAAGTCCTTCACTCAGTAATGCAAGAACTAGACGCTTTGCATGAAAATGTCAAAGGCCAGTTAAATCAAGACATTACTCGGCTGCAAACTGAAAAAAATCACCTGATTGAAGATATTGAAGACCTGCGGGAGCAATATCGCAAATTGCAGTCTCAGCAAATGGAATCTCTGTCTGGGCGATACATTCAGCAGCAGCAATTGTGGCTGAAGCAGTTGGCTCAAGTTTTGGCTCACAATTTGCAGGATTTGTTGGTGCAGCGGTTCAACGAACTCAGTGCTAATTCGGGAAATTCTCTTAGCAGCCCTATTCCCAGCGGCGAGTTCCCGATCCCCCTGCCGCCGAGCAACTACGACGAACGGGCCTCGCAGTTGCTGGCGGCACTGGATGAAAGGATCGATCGCAGTTTCCAGATGCTGGAACAAGATTTAACCAGTTACGAAAGCGAGCTTTCTGTGCGGCTCAACAACATGAAAACCCTGGAACTGCAAGGGGAAGAGCTGTTACAAAATCTCGTAAACCGCATCAGGGAAGAACTCGAAGAAGAAGAAGCATATCTTGAGAATCCTTTCGATGCTCAAGATTCCTATGTCGAGGAATCAACTAATTCTCTTAATTCTGTCCGCCCGCAACTTCTGCAGGCAACACCTGTGGAAACGCCGCGAGAACCCGTGCCACAGCCTTCTTCAGTGCCTGCTGCAACTGTTAAAGCACCTTCTGTACAGACAGGTTTGGTGCTGGCTTTGTCTTCGGCAGTGGTATTGTCGCTATTTAATGTTTGTTTGAGAATTCTGATTAAAGGCAAAAATCCTCGGGTGGTTTTTGGCTTGTTTGAATTTCCGGGGGTGGTGACTCCGGGTTTTGGAAATTCTTTGTTGATTTTGTTGATGCGGCTGATCGTGGTGATGGCTTTGATGCCGATATTGGCGACATTTCTGTATCCTTCTGTATGGAAAGATATTAGGCGGTTGTTCGAGTCTGGCGATCGAGCTTTGTGGAGCAAGGTTTTAGGAAGCGCATTTTTTCTGTTTTTGTCTCAGGTTTTGATTTATTTGGCGATCGGCAATATTCCAGCGGGGATTGCGATTACGATTTTCTTTATTTACCCGATCGTCACCGTACTAGGTTCTTGGATCTTGTTTGGTTCTCGCCCTAGCAAAGTCGGCTTTTTCGCGATAGTGGGGATTACCGCAGGTTTGATTTTAGTTGGGTGGCCGAGTTTTGCGGTCCAACCTCCGGGCGGCGGCAATGTCGGGGTGGGAGTCACGGCTGCACTGGCTTCTGGGATTACCTTTGCAGGTTACGTATTGCTAACGCAAATGGCCGCCGGCAAGCTGCACCCAATTCCTTTTAGTTTAGTTAATTTCGCCGCGATTTTTGTATTTTCCTCCCTGAGTTTGTGGGTGCCACTGTCGGAAAATTTTTCTCCTAAAATAGACCAAAATGTTTGGCCTGGTTTGATTGTGGGAGGCGTTGTTTTAGGGGTGCTGACGCTGTTTAGCTATCTTTTGAATAATTTTGCCATCCGGTTCGCGGGGGCGGCCTTAGCGTCAGTCATTGGCACTTTGGGGCCGGCAATGACCGCACTCTTCGGGTTTCTAATTATCAATGAGAAGTTGCAGCCTGTGGCAATTCTCGGCATGGCTGTGGTGACGTTGAGTGTGGCTGCTATGAGTGTGGAACGCATAGTCGCTCCTCAAAAGAAGGCTGGTTGAGGTAATATTTTTCTTTAACGGTATAGCCTTTCTCAGGTACATGAGCTGCCAACCCAACCTACAGAAGAAAAACTAATACCAATTTTCTGTGAAGCTGCATAGAATAGATCCTTGACCAGAAAAGATTTCAGGCTTCCGATTCTATGCAGCTTCATACATAATTGGTATTAGTTGATACTGTAGGTTGGGTTTCCTTCCTCAATCCAACACAGGGTGTATCCACGATTTTTCATAGAAACCGGTTTTTTTGCCTTAGTCCTAATCTATTCAGTCTAGCTAAAAGCCATGCAAAAATTAACCATAAAATCGACATTTTTACTGTTGTCATTAGTCTTATCTTTAGGACTATCTTTGCCTGCGCGTGCAGATGTGCTGACACCAGGATATACTAAAGTTTATGCCTGTTTTAAAATTGATAACTTAAATAAATATCCTCAGTATTTATTTATAGCTGTCGTCCGCTCTGTTAACCCGAACCCGACACTCCCATATAGTCATAGAATCCTCAAGCCAAATCTGTGTTTTGGTGACCGCGGATATCGGATGTATAGCCAAGTTTACGCCCTGCCAAAATCAGCGGTTAAACCTGGAGAAATTCTCGCCGAACAACTTAAAAAATTTGATGAAAAAGATCGACGTTTAATTCCATCAAAACTACAAATTGAGCACTCGCGATCTGTCGCCGCCATCTTCGTTGGGGACATTACGGATGTATTGGAAATTGTTTCTATCAGTAACAACAATCTAGAATTAAGGGAGAAAAGCAGTAATTCTCAAATGTTTATTTTGGGGCTTTTAGTGCTTTCCAGCCTCGTCGTAACAGCTATAGTAATTTTTAGATGGCGCAAGCTGCCTAAATAGTTTCGCTTTAATGCTATCCGTTCTTGCTATAGCAATCCTTGCACCTCATGGAGACGATGGAAACCTTACCGCCAAGACATAAGTTGGTGCTAATAGCAGCAATTGTGCTTGTGCTAGCCTGCGCTCTGATATCAGTTGCTTTGCCACTAGCAACTTACACGCTCGCCCTGGCAATGTTTGGACTAGCTCACGTCATCACCGAATTGCGCTATGTTGATGGTCGTTTTAATTCTCGCCTGGGAAACAACTTACGTTTGGGGATGATTTGGCTCCTGCTGCTAATTGTTAGCTTCCGCACCTGCTTTATGCTGGGCTTGATTTCTAGCTTGCAGATCGCACCTTTAGAATTAACTTGCGTTGCGTGCCTAGCAGGATTAGTCGTTCCTAAACTCGCCTTGCGTAGTTGGCTGTGGGGTGCTTTTGGCATAGCAGTGGTGGCGGGAGTGACGGCAGGCATTGCGATCGCGCCTGCTATGTTGCTGTTGGTTTTTAGTATCTTGCACAACCTAACACCAGTTGGTTTCATCGCCGAAAGACTACGAGGCGAACGGCGACAGCGCGCTTTATGCTGCTGTTTGCTAGTTTTTGTTACCATACCGCTGCTAATTCTTTCCGGCTTGCCACACGCCGCCTTAGCTCAACTTCATCTGCTATCTCCCTCAGTTTCGCTGCTGAAAGCAGGGTCACTTTCCTCTCACTTGGGCGTATTTGTACCTCCAGAGCTGCACGGGGAAGCTATGGGCGACCGAGCTTTCTCTGCCGCCGTGTTCCTTCAGTGTATGCACTATGCGGTTGTTCTCGGCGTACTGCCTCACTGGGATGATGCTGCGAGTTGGGCAAAAGCTCGTACTTTCTTTCCTTGGCAAAGGGGCTGGCTGTTTCGCGGGACAGTTGCTATCTTGGGAACACTTTTATTTGTGGCTTTTACTCAATCTTTTACAGGTACTCGCAGCGTTTACTCGTTGGTAGCTGCTATTCATGCTTGGTTAGAAATTCCCATTTTGTTGCTGGCTATAGTTTGTCCTGCGGAAACAGGGTTCATCGAAGTTAAAGCAGTTGGTAGATAGCCAAGCCGCCGAAGAAAGAGGTGGCATTAGCAATTGCTGACAGAAAAAGTCCTTGCCGCCAGCCTATTTTACCTACTAGCGCGTAGAAAGCCCCTTCCGCTATCGTCACAATGATTTCGATCGATCCTGCTCGTTCTGGAAATCTCAAATAGGGAATCAGCATTTGGGAGCCGATCCAAGCTATGGGATGAGTTACAAGAGTAGCAATGCCAGCGCAGATTAGCAGCAAGAGCAGCTTTTTGTCAGGTCTTGGTTCCATAAGCTGTGCTAACAGCAGAACAGTTGGAACTTCAATTGCTAGCGAAATTAATAGTGCTAAATTTTGGGTCATTTTTTCTAGAGTTACAAAGGTGGGCGATTTTTGAAGGCGATAAATAATTGCCCTTGGACTCTGATCACTCAAAACAAACAGCTACTCGAAAACCCACAATACTAGCCTTGCAATCCGGCTGATATCTGAGGCGACACGCGCTGCGACAATTCGGAGGATGATCGTTCCAAGAACCGCCCCGCAACAACCTCAGCGAAGAGTCCGCGTCAGACTCCCAAACGCTACCATCCGCAGGCGCACCGTTATAATTATTGTGCCAAGAATCCGCGCACCATTCCCAAACATTTCCGTGGAAATCGTACAATCCAAAAGCATTAGGTTTAAAACTGCCAACATCTGTTGTTTGAAAGCGATAAACTCCCTTGGGCGCATCAGCGTAATTAGAATTTCCGTTGTAATTGGCTAACTCGCTGGTAATCGTTTCCCCAAAGTGAAACGGCCCCGTAGTTTGCCCCCGGCAAGCATATTCCCATTGGGCTTCGCTAGGCAAGCGATAATTCTTACCAGTTTTGCGAGAAAGTCGATCGCAAAACTCCACCGCCTCGTACCAAGATACATTTTCTACAGGTCGATTTGCACCTTTAAAACGGGCCGCATTGGGATTGAGAAATATTTTAATTTCCGGCAGCGCCGCCACTGCTGTCCACTGGGCCTGAGTGACTGGAAATTTGCTAATATAGAAAGAGCCTAAAGTTACTGGGTGCTGCGGTTTTTCGTCGCTGTCACCCCGATCTTTTGGAGAACCCATGAGGAAAGTACCGCCCGGAACAGATACCATTTCCAGCAGTGTACTGCTACCAAGATGTTCTTCCAAAAAACGCGCTTTGCCGCTGTTAACATTAGTTTGCTTCCCGCGCTTGTCTACTGTCACAAACTGAAAGTCAAAAGTGCTTTTGACAGCGACAATTCTCTGCAATGCCTTGTTCGGAGGCGGATTTGTGTTGAATTTTTCCCTGGGAGTGACAGAGATATTGCTATTGATTTGCCCGCTTTGATTGAGCGGGAGATTGATAGCAAGTTGTGCTTCTTTTGTCAGAAAAGAATTTATAGCAAGTTGTCCTCCATTAACACAATGGGGTTGGGGAGGTAAAGAATAGAGATTTAAAGCTTTGATTACTTCATCAGCCGATTGATATCTATTTTTGAGATAATCTTGAATTAATTTATCTAAAATATTTGCCAACTCGCTGCTGATTTTTGTGCCGGGAGGCAACCGTTCTCTCCACATCCAGCCGCCGTTGATCGGGTCATAAAGGTCATCGGCACCGTCAACTTTTGGCAAACATTGAGTTAGCAGTCTCAGGCAAGTTATTCCCAAACTGTACAAATCGCTTCCGGGGAAAACTTGACCGCGCATTTGTTCTACAGGCGAATATCCGGGCGTTCCTACCGTCGTGCCTACTTTGCTCATCAGGGATCCCGTCACTTGTTTGGAAATGCCGAAATCTATCAAAACCAACTCTCCTCGCCCACCCCTTCGGAAAGGTGAATTCCGAAAATTTCCCGCCTTTGGCAGGGAGGAACTAACAGAGGTGCGGCGCCGCATGATATTCTCAAGTTTGATGTCTCGGTGAATGACATGGCGATCGTGCACAAATTTCAAAATCGGCAAAATATCTGCCAGCAACTGCCAAATTTTTTCTTCGCTAAAAACGCCCTGCTGAGTTAATTCTGCTAGTAAAGTTTGCCCCTCAATCAACTCTTGTACTAAATAAAGTCGCTTGTCTTGTTCAAAATAAGCAATTAATCGAGGAATTTGGGGATGTTCACCGAGTTCGTAAAGTCGTTTCGCTTCTTGCTTAAACAATTCGGCGGCTTTTTCAAGTGCTGAGGTTCCTTGAAATTGGGGTACAAACTGCTTGATTACGCAGGGATCGTCCATGCGATCCGTATCTACCGCTTCATAAGTTCTGCCAAATCCCCCTTCGCCCAACAGTCGAATCACGCGGTAGCGGTTTCTGAATAAAGGGTTGAGGCCTTGCGATCCGCAACTTTGACAGAATTTAGAATTGTCGGGATTGAAAGGATTGGAGCAACTTGGATTAGAACAGTAGAACATATCTGGGAAGAAATGATCTGGTTAAGGTTATGATATCATGTCGGGTTGATTTGTTAATTAATATTCGGCTGGTAATTGGTAATTGATAATCGGTAATCGGTAATCGTTAATCGTTAATCGGTGGGTATTACCCCTCATTTGTGCGTTCCGAAGATATTCTGAGTTGGGAATTATAACTTGCTGACTCGCTCACTATTCTTTAACGTTGGTCTTCCTCGCCACATTCGCTAATCAACTGATATCAATCCCTCGATTTCTTAAACATCTGGTTAAGCAGATGACATCGGTCGCCTCCCGCACTAAACCACAAACCCTAGAATTATCTATTAAATGTTAGGAATCCGGCATCGAGATATTTAAACCTAAAGCCCGATCGCACTTTTGGCATGGATATTTCCGTGAGATCCAGACACCTGCCACATTCCGTTTAATACGCGGTTAAATTGGGAGTAAACTGCGATCGGCTGATATATGTAAACTTATCATAATTGGGGGAATCAATAATCTGTTCACAGATGCCAGTATGGTACAAATCGGCGATCGCCCAAACCAAAAAGCGATCGTACTCTCCGTATAACAATAAGACTAGAAACTCATAGAGCGATCCTCTTCGTTGGCGTAGCCCCCGTAGGGGCGGGCTTCGCTAACGCACCGAATTGAAGGGCGATCGCTCTACAGTAATAGCGTACCTACGTGCCAAAGTGGATAATGGCTGCGCGGATAGCGATGAACCACACCGCGAGCGTGGCAAATAGGTAAAGATAGAACCGAAGTATGATGGGATTGAATGTGCAATGGACAGCACTATGCAATGTGCGAAACACAACGAAGACCCACGCGGCGTTTACATACACTGTATCCACCTGCTTTGTGATGAAGAGGTATAGGACAAGCGCATAGAAAAGTACCGGAATCTCGAACAGGTTTTTTAGGTTATCCGATGGATTGGATACGCTTGGTGGCGAGATTTGTGCCAGTGCGGTCGGTACAGCAAAATCCTTTTGACTGAGCTTTCTACTGGTGATAAAACTGATACGGCGGATGTACATATACACCCAAACTATGAGTGTTAGAAACACTGTGGCAAAGAAGGGAGTGAAGATTGCATCTTGCGTCATTTATACCTCTCAAATTTGATTATGTTGATAGTTGCTAGATGATAAAGTTGACGATATGCGATGTACAAGGCTTGAAGAAACATAGAGTAACGTAAATCCAATTAGAGGATGGAGTATCTCTAGGTGAAGAGGACTTTTGAGATGAATGCTGCCAAATTGTAGTCCAAGTAGCACTGGCAAACTTGCGGCGAGATGTCGTATTCTGCGTGAGAATGGAGCGATAAACGACCATCCCAGTAATACTAATGACAATCCACCATACCCTCGCACTAGCCAAACATGAATATTCCACCATGCAGGATTATTGAAGTAGGCAACTCCCACTGTCAATAACTGAGCAATTAAGCAGACATTAAAGACTATTGAAGTCGCATAAAAGCCGATCGGCATCCAAGGTGTAGGAGTGCGATCGATTTCCAAATCTGTTGTCATGTCAATTTGCTTTTGAGACTATAACGGTAATATAATTCGAGTATTGCAATGCTTCTAGACCTCGATCGGGTACTCTTGTTGAAAATCAAGCAATTTGGTTACAAGCCCCCAGATTCATCCGTGGGGTCAATTCTAAAATCTAAAATCGGTTGACACCATGAGCATGACAAGTCCCTTGCAGCTTTTATTTGAAGCGATCGACCAGGTAAAGGACGAACAAGATTTGCGATCGCAAATCGTGCCCAAAATCGGTGAGTATTTTGCAGCTAAACGATCTGGAATCTTTTTCTTCGATCGACTTCCTTTAGCAGATAGCAATTTTCAGAAAACATTGAAAGTTGCGCTATCGATCGAACATAATCCTGTTGCACGTTATTTAGTGGAGCGCCATGCTGCTGTCCATGAAGCATTAGTGACATCATCACCCAAGGTTTGGACAATAATTTGTCCCCGCCCCGATCATTGGCACGTGATGGCGGGGCCGATCGTCAGCGGTGGTCAATTAGTGGGTGTAGTGGGTTATACGCGCGAACAGTCAATGCCCGCCTTTGATACACAAAATCTAGCGGATTTGAGTGCGATCTGTTTGCATTTGTCTGTTTGGGCTGCAACAGTGCGCGCGGCGAAGCTATCCAGTAGGGAATCGCAACACCAACCTTTCAAGAGCTCACGCCTAACGCCTCGTGAATTGCAAATTGCCGAATTGGTTGCTTTGGGGCGAACCAACGCAGAAATCGGGAGGGAACTTTGGATTACTGAAAATTCAGTGAAGCAAGCTTTGAAGCGAATGTTCCGTAAGGTTGAGGTTTCGTCTCGTGCACAAATGGTTGCACAGCTTTCGGCGACCAAATATAATTTGCCAAGTGTAAAAATCTCTCCATCCAACTTGATGCAGAACACCCACCAATAAACTTAATGCTAGAAACTCAGAGAGCGATCCTCTTCGAGGGCTTCGCTAACGCATTGAATTAAAGAGCGATCGACCGCAGTAATTTTGAAGTATGGGGTATTGCGATCGAGTGTGGGAAACTAATATTCATCAAATGAATGATTACATATTAATTTGTAGTTTTGGGCAACAATTGATTTAGCGCACCGCACAAGTATCGCTTCACGGTATCCCTACTTGCGCCCACGCCGCTGGGAATGGTAAAGATCATCTCGACAGTTAATAGATTTCCGTCGGCTGAGGCAAAAACATCGATCGGCAAAGCACGCTGAAATGCTGTTGCGGGATTTTCGGCTTTCATGACACCTGTGCTCACATCGGTGCTGATCGTTCTGATGCTCTCGCGGGCTAAAATGGGTCGTAATTGGGAAAATGCTCTCTCTATCGATAACCCCTCAACCTGAACACGTGCAGAAAAGGCGGCACCATTCAAAAAGTCCCCCTTTTTTTGAAAGCTTTCCTCGCAGGTGGTGGCAACAGCGGGGGTGGCTAAACATATGAGAGCTAGAGTCAAGACAAGCGATCGCATATTAGCTTAGTTAGAAGAATGAAACAATCATCAAGATCATGATGCACCATCATAGGATTATTTGGCAAGTGATGCAAATGCCTTCAATGGTTTTTAGCATGAGTTGCAGTCCGGTTAATATTCGCTGCTATTCTAGCAACTACAGCAACTAGAAGAATTAAGGGTAAAGACTAAAAGGGCGATCGTACTGAATAGAAGGTCGATTTAATCCTGGATTCTCATCTTCCAACAACATTTCACTCGCTTCACGTAAGTTCGCTTGTATGTCGTCTAAAGTTTCTCCTTGAGAATGCGCTCTCTTAGAAACCGGGAACATAGACTACATATAAATTCGTGTTAGGGTCTTTCGGAACCACCGCAGTCAACGTCCTCATAAATTTCAACTCAAACAGCTTGACTTTCAAGCAAAATCCAATAAAATTAAGTTTAGCATATCTATCACATACAATACGTGAAATCACTTAGAAACAAGCTCAATAACACTACCTAGAGATGCAGCCAGTTTATATCCAATACCGATACCCAATAGCCTAGCATTTTGATGTTTCGCACTCAGGTCATCAGCAGCATATAAACCATTTTCATCAACTTTATAGTCGCCTGTTTCTATATCCATGATGACGAGCTTGCTAACATTCTCTTCTAAGTCAATTTTGGGGGGGATGCTGATCTCATACAAATGTTTGGCACGAGGCGGGACTTCTTCACGACTCCAAAGGAGGGTTTGCATACATTCCCCCTTTTTTGTAACTTTTTATCCTATTACTGACGTGGGCTGTATTACGCGAATTCACCATGTTTCTGGAGCGAGTTCTTGGGTTTTACCTGCGTGATACTCAGTCCGTGGCGCTGCAAGTTTGGCAACAGCGTCGGGAGAACGAGTATTTGCTGGTTCCGATCTGGGATCATCTTTAACTTATTCCATAATCTCATCTTGCTCACTTACAGACTAGGTGTTCAACTTAGCGATGATCGCGCGCTCAAGTAACTCAGTTTTGGCTAGCACACTCTTACAATATACCTGTTAAAAAAGTAGGCAAGGCGATCGCGACTTGTACCCTGTTAAGAGCAACGATCGCGCCCGGTCGAAGTGCTGCAAACATTTTGTAGTAGGATGTATAATCCTAAGTGATCATAATTTAGGCACAGCCACATAATGAGCTACTGGGATGTAAAAAACCTGAGCTATGAAAACTTTAAGCGTCTGTGCGGAGTACGTCCAGAGACATTTAAACAGACGTGGAGTTAGTGCGATCACCTAATTTATCTGGAGGCCCTTGTTCCAGCGCCAATTCTTGGTTTTCCAACTCCAGCACAGGTATTATACTTATAGTTAAAGATTAAGCCATCATGCACTTTAGCATTGAAGGAATGGACAAAATATTGGCACTTATTAACAAGCTGAGGCCCGGCTAGTTGAAATTTTTCCCAACAGGCGATCGAACATCGCTGTCTCAGGTTCCCATCCATCAATTCCACACCCGAATAATCGTACTCATCGAAAAAACGAATATGAAAACCACGCTGCCCGGTTACAAACTCTTATCGTTGCCGCTTCATGAAGGTGTCAATACAGTTATTTATCGCGGCGTTAGGGAGTCCGAGCCAACTCCGGTTATAGTAAAAACCCTTAAAGCTGAGTATCCCACAATAGAAGAAATCGCACGATTGAGGCATGAATATAAAATTCTCAAAACTCTCGACATAGCCGGAATTATCAAAGCTTACTCTTTAGAAAAGCATAATAACGGTCTGGCGCTGATATTAGAAGATTTTGGCGGAGACTCCCTGAAAAACCTAATCACAGCTAAACAACTTGAAATCAGCAAATTTCTGATTCGGGCAATTCATCTAGCAGAAACCCTAGCTCAACTGCATGAAAATAAGATTATTCATAAAGATATTAAACCGCAAAATATTATTGTCAACCCCAAAACCAGTCAAATCAAAATCATCGATTTTAGCATTGCCACGCACCTAGAGCGAGAAAACCAGACCCTCAGCAATCCCAACTTGCTAGAAGGTACCCTTGCCTATATGTCCCCAGAACAAACCGGGCGAATGAATCGCTCAATGGACTACCGTACCGACTTTTACTCATTAGGTGTCACCTTTTACGAAATGCTAACTGGAAAGCGGCCACATCAAGCCACCGACATCCTGGAATTAATTCACTGCCATATCGCTAAAACACCCGTGCCACCCCATCAGCAAATCGGTGAGATTCCCCAAGCAATTTCTGACATTGTAATGAAATTATTAGCTAAAACTGCTGAAGACAGATACCAAAGCGCTAGGGGACTAAAAGCTGACCTAGAAATATGCCGTCATCAACTGCAAACCCATGGAAAAATTGACAACTTTCCAATCGGTAAGAGGGATAAATGTGGACAATTTATCATCCCGCAAAAGCTCTATGGTCGTGAGCAAGAAGTAGCCACTTTGATGGCAGCCTTTGAGCGAGTCTCCGGCGGTACCAGCGAAATGATGCTAGTCAGCGGTTACTCAGGGATTGGCAAATCTTGCTTAGTAAATGAAGTTCAAAAACCGATTGTCAGGCAGCGCGGGTATTTTATATCCGGTAAATTTGACCAATTAAAACGAAATATTCCTTATGCTTCTTTGATTCAAGCCTTTCAGGGTTTGATGCGGCATCTCTTAACAGAAAGTTCGGAACAACTAGCGATTTGGAAAGAGCAACTTTTAGAAGCTTTAGGCTCAAATGGCCAAGTCATAGTAGATGTCATTCCCGAAGTCGAACTGATTGTCGGGCCTCAAGGAGGGGTTCCGCAATTGGGGCCATTTGAATCCCAGCATCGCTTTAACCGGGTATTTAAAGAATTCATTCATGTATTTACTAAACCCTCACACCCGCTCGTCGTCTTTTTGGATGACTTACAGTGGGCAGATTCGGCATCACTCAAGTTGATTCATTTGCTTATTTGTGACCCGGACAGCCAATATTTACTGCTGATGGGAGCCTATCGAGATAACGAAGTGAGTCCGACGCATCCGTTGATGGTGACGTTGGATGAGATTCAAAAGAATGGGGCCGTTGTAAATAATATCACCCTCCGTCCTTTGGATATTGGGAACGTCAGCTTGCTGGTAGCGGATACCCTGAATGAGTCTTCTGTTCCGAGACACCGGGTTTCTGAATTGTCTGAGCTACTTTTCAATAAAACCCAGGGCAATCCTTTCTTCTTGACTCAGATGTTCGCTACTCTGCATCAAGAAAAGCTATTGACCTTTGAATTCAGTGCTGGGTGCTGGCAGTGGTCATTGAACCAAATTCAAGCAGTAGGCATCACAGATTATAATGTCGTCGAACTGATTGCCAGAAATATTCAAAAACTCTCGGAGGAGACGCAGGATGTCTTAAAGTTAGCCGCCTGTATTGGAGACAAATTTAATTTAGACGTTCTGGCTATTGTCAATGAAAAATCTCAGTCGGAAACGGCGGCGGATTTGTGGGAATCTCTTCAGGCTGGCTTGGTTTTGCCCCTCAGCGAAGCCTACAAAATCCCTCTCGTTTTTACCTCCGATGAAATGAGCAGGGAAGTAAAGGATAAAATAGTTCCAGATTGTCCTCTGCTATCATGCTCACCTACCCCTTTTTCTTACAGCCATCACGCGCCTATCGCTTACAAATTTCTCCATGACCGGGTGCAGCAAGCGGCGTATTCTCTTATTCCCGAATCTCAGAAACAACAGACCCACCTGAAAATCGGTGAACTGCTACTGGAGCATACTCCTGCTGAGGAGATTGAAGAAAATATCTTTGAGATTGTCAATCAGTTAAATGTTGGGGCTGACTGCATCACGGATCAGGCAGAAAAAGATCGTCTAGCCCGATTAAATTTGATAGCCGGCAAAAAAGCTAAGGCAGCAACAGCTTATGAAACTGCCGCCAGACAACTACGGGTGGGGCTAGAACTCCTCAGAGAAGATAGCTGGGAAACTCAGTATGACCTGACGTTCCCTCTGTATGCGGAAGCGGCGGCGGTGGAATTTCTAAACATCAACTTCGAGCGAGCAAAAATCCTTTCTGAGGAGGCTCTTAAACACGCGAAAACTCTGCTCGAAAAAGTCAAAGTTTATGAAATCCAAATGCAGTTTTATTCCCAGCAAAACCAGATACAAGTCGCGTTTGATATTGGGCTGCAAGTTCTGGGGATGCTGGGTGTCTCTCTTTGTTCGGAACCTCCACAAGAAATGAATACTGAGGCGTTAGCTAATCTGCCAGAAATGACTGATATCAATAAGCTAGTGGCGATGGGGATATTATTGAAATCTGCTCCTCTTTCTTATCATGTGGCTCCTGCCTTATTTCCCCAATTTGCATTTACAATGATTTATCTGTGTATCCAATATGGTAATTCGCCCCAGGCCACTGCTGGGTATGCGGTTTATGGCCTACTTCTATGCGGGCCATTCGGTGAAATAGATGCGGGATATAGATTTGGACAACTAGCCTTAAATTTGTTGGATCGCTTTGATGCCAAAGAACTAAAATCTTACGTATATGTAGTTTTTAATGCTCATATTAGACACTGGAAAGAGCATGGCAAGGAAAGTTTAGCGCCAATGATGGAGGGAATTAAAAGCGGTCTGGAGACTGGAGATTTAGAAGATGTGGGTTATAATTCTATCTACTATTGCGATCATATGTTTTTTACAGGTCAACCGCTGGAATTAGTTGCTCAGAAGCAGGCGCAATATCTTGAGTTACTGCTGAAACTTAAACAAGATTCGCATATTCCTTACTTAAAGACGTGGAGAGTAATGGTATTACAATTACTCGCCGCATCTGAAGAGGAATATATGCTCAAGGGCGAATTGTTGAATGAAGAAGAACTCCTCCACCAGTCAATTGCCGATAATAAACATATGTTTATTTTTTTGGCTCACCTGACAAAATTGATTCGACTTTATTTGTTTAAAGATTACGCTCAGTCAGTCAAGAGCGCCCGCTCAGCAGAAAAATACAAAGATGGTGTGCCCGGTCTGATGAGTGGTGCGGAATACAATTTCTACTATTCTCTGGCTCTCCTTGCTCAATATCCCCAAGTTTCCAGCAGTGAACAAAAAGAATCCTTGAAGCAAGTGGCTAAAAATCAGAACAAAATGCAGCAATGGGCTATACATGGGCCGATAAATTATCAACACAAGTACGAGTTAGTGGAGGCAGAAAAAGCACGAATTTTGGGAAAAATTGGCAAAGCGATGGAGTATTATGACGCTAGCATTCAAGGAGCCAGAGAACAGGGATACATTCAGGAAGAAGCCCTAGCTAATGAACGGGCCGCCGAGTTTTATTTCTCTCGCGGGCGGGAGAAGATAGCGGAGATTTATTTGACGGATGCTTACTATGGATATATTCGCTGGGGAGCGAAAGCAAAAGTGCAATATTTATCAGAAGAATATCCTGAATTTTTCTCGCGAATACTGACCAAAGAAACTCCCAGCTTCGACGTATCACGGACGACCAGCTCGACGACTACGGGGAGTTTTGCAGCACTGGATTTCGCCTCTGTGATGAAATCTTCTCAAGCTATTTCTGGCGAAATTGTTCTGGAAAGTCTGCTTTCTAAGTTATTGAAAATTGCAATTGAGAATGCTGGGGCTGAAAAAAGTTACTTAATTTTAGAGAAAAATGGTCAACTGGTGGTAGAAGGGACGGCAAGCATAGATAATAATGAGGTATTATTGCTGCAATCCACACCAATAGAAACGAGTCAAAAATTGCCGTTTTCTCTCCTCAATTATGTGGCTAGAACTCAGAAAGATGTGGTATTAAATGATGCAAGTCAGGAGGGACTTTTTACCAGGGATAGCTATATTCTTAACGCCCAACCCAAGTCAGTTTTATGTATGCCGGTCGTCCATAAAGGAAAGCTTATTGGTCTGCTTTACTTGGAAAATAATCTGACAAGGAGCGCGTTTACTCCCGATCGCCTGGAAGTTTTAACCGTGCTCTGTTCTCAAGCGGCGATTTCCCTGGAAAATGCTCGACTCTATGCCAATTTGTCTGAGGCGACTGACAACCTGAAACAAGCCAATGAGCAATTAGAAGATTACAGCCGGACTTTAGAACATAAAGTGGAAGAGAGGACGCAGGAATTAAAGGAAAAAAATCGGCTCCTGAGCCAGGAAATTCGCGATCGCGTGCAGATAGAGCAAGCTCTGCGACTATCAGAAGCGCAATTAAAAAAACAAGCCGAACAACTAGAGCTTTCTTTCCAAGAACTCAAGCGCACCCAGACCCAGCTAATTCAGACTGAGAAAATGTCCTCACTGGGACAGATGGTGGCCGGGGTTGCCCACGAGATCAATAACCCGATTAACTTCATATATGGCAACCTGAGTCACGTCAGGACATACAGTGAAGACATACTAGGACTGGTGAAACTCTATCAAGAACAATACCCCCATCCCACAGCAGGGATTGTTGAGGATATTGAGGCAATAGAATTAGATTTCTTGATGGAAGACTTACCCAAAGTGCTGGATTCGATGAAGGTGGGGGCAGACCGCATTCGCGAAATTGTCCTCTCCCTGCGAAACTTCTCGCGACTGGATGAAGCGGAAATGAAACAGGTCGATATCCATGAGGGCATCGATAACACCCTACTGATTTTGCAGCACCGGCTGCAAGCTAAATTAGACCAGCCTGCTATTCAAATAATTAAAGAGTACGGCCCGCTGCCGCTGGTGGAGTGCTATGCGGGCCAACTGAACCAGGTGTTTGTAAATTTACTGGCGAATGCGATTGACACTCTCAATGACCAAAGGGGGCCGCGCACGATCGCAATTCGCACTTCAGTGGGGTATGGGGAAGAAGAAAAATCCCCGATTTCCAATCCCGCCCTTGCGGAAAGCTCTACAGTTTCTTCGGCTGAGGTGGATTCCCCCAACCTCGGCCCGACCCGCAAAGCTCCGCAATTTGTGGTGATTCGCATTTGCGACAATGGCCCCGGTATCACAGAGGAAGTGAACCGGCGGCTGTTCGACCCGTTCTTCACGACGAAACCTGTAGGGAAGGGCACCGGTCTGGGGCTGTCAATCAGCTACCAGATTGTGGTAGAAAAACATCGCGGACAGTTGAAGTGTGTTTCTCATCCCGGTGAGGGGGCAGAGTTCATCATTCAGATTCCTATTCGACAGGAGTATCAAAAATTGGCTTTGCAAAGCTAAACCTGATGAGTAGTTGTTATTGCTATTTCCAGTAGTCCTAAACAGACAATGATCACTTCTAGTGATGAATAGAAATCTTGAAAAAGTCTGGGCGCAATTCCTTCTCAGCGCCTCTAATTCTATTCATCTTTATGAATATTTTAAAGGGGAGTCAGGTCATAATTATAAATTATAGCTATCAGTTACACTGTAAATATGATACCTCACTTACTCCGGGCGATCGCCCTTAACAAAGAGCGCACTCTCCGTATAACAACAATAAGGCTAGAAACTAAAAGAGCCAGCGCAATACCGAATGGAAGGGGGATCAACCAAATGGTAATTTTAAAGTATTGGGTATTGCGATCGCTCTTCGGCGCGACTCGGTTCTGTGGCTTCCAGAAAACTTTGCAACCTCACACTTGGTTTTGGTCAGTCCACTTCACGAGATTTTTCAGCGGCTGTTGATAACTACACTTCTAGCGAGGGTGGTGTTCGCCTAGCATACCAGGCATGAATCAGAAGGGTCTGTAAGAACAATACAGGTGTATCAAAGCCGCTGGATGCAATTATTGATTCGACTTCAATTGGCGGTAGCACAGCAGTATTTCGACCATAAGAATCACGAAACTTTTCAATCTCCTCAGCAGGCACTTCCGCATACCTCAGCATTCGCAGCCAAACCTCGGAAAGGCTTTGGTACGCTGAAGTAGACATATCGGAAGCTAGATCGGCACTGACCAAATATCCGTTAGGGCAAAGTCGTGAAGCAATTTGACTAAAAAAGTTGGACCGCTCATCTTGTTGCATAAAGAAGTGAGAAACCAGAAGGCAAGTCGCCGCATCGAAAGAGTGCGATGCGGGCAGTGAATCGAGATAGCCTTCGTGAAAAGTGCAACGTGACGCGATACCACACTCTTCGGCGCGTTGGCGACAGATGTCAAGCATCGGTGCCGCAGGCTCTACCGCAGTAAACTGCCACTGTGGAAACGCTTGAGCGAGATAAATCAATTCCAAGCCGGTTCCCGCACCGACACAGAGAATCCGTGCATCGGTAGGAAGTTCAGAAAGTACAAAGCGGATCAGTAAATGAAGTGCGTCGCGCATCGGAGCCAATTTAGCGAATCTTTTGTCGTAGGAAGAAGCGCGTTCTCGATCGAAAACAATAGGTGACTCTTGATTTTGCATTCTGGAAAGCCAATAAGCTTGCAATCTGTATTTTAATAGCTATCTGAATTGGATTTTAGCCCCTGGCTTCAAAACTTACTGGGTTGGGGCCAAACAAAAGTAATCAGAATCCTAAAAGCTCGATTGCCCTAAAAAAAATAGAAAACCCCAAAACCCGTTTAATAATCGAGGTTTTGGGCTGTCCTCACTCGCATCCGGTTCAAATTACAACTTGCGAGGCTGCGATCGCCCTTGACAAATATCGCACTCTTGGCAGAACAATAAGTATAGAAATTAAGAGAGCGATCGTAGCGAATTGAATGGCGATCGACCCACTGGTAATTTTTAAGTATTCGGTATTGCGATCGCTGACCGTCGCAACTCATTCAGTCAATCAAAGCTCGTTTACAAACATCCAGTCCTTGAGTTAAGCATTGTTCTCGCCACTTTCGAGATATGGGTGCAAACACTTCTACCAACTGTTGTTTTGTCCATTCATAGCTCTGGTCTGACTTACCCCACCAGTAAGCACGATTCTCAGCCCGCAATGCCTTCAAGACTTGAATCGTTGAGTAAGTGCCAAATTCTGCGGTTAGTAAATCATAGCGACACTTTGGTAGAAGAGCTTGGCACCAAGTTTTTAATCCACCGCGAATTGGATATGACACACCTTCTGTACTGTTCGGTTCTATTGTTTCTGCTCCAAATCGTTTAGCTAGTCTTGAACAAGATTCTGATGTTGCAGATGCGTCAAGCAAAAGCTTATAAGTTCCCCAGTGTCCTAAACCTGTGTGGAAATCAATATGCACCACCTCTGAAGCATTACCAATCCATTGGGGCAAATTGCTAGCTAGAATCTCTTGAGTTTTGGATGGAGCATGACCACCAAAAAAAAGTCCCTTTGGAAAATCGTATTGCCCTACAGGAAAGGTGTTTCTCAAACTGGTCATTCCATATCTCAATATCAGCCAGAGAGCTTGAAGAATATAGGGTTCAATTCGTGAGGGAGGTGAAATGGGATTGAGAAAAGAATTGAATTTAGGATAATCCTTTGGGCTGCCCTCAAAAACTTTTTCAGACAATAAAAAATTACGGTTTAAGTCTATGTTGTTTTCATTCCAACGTCGTCGCCATGCAAAACCATAAGGATTCAGAGAATGAATAAGTACAACTTTAATATCAGGTGACAACGATGTGAGAAGTTGGTGCTTTTCTAACAAGGTAAGTTGGATTGCCGATCCCAAAAAGCCTTCTACTCCATGCAAGCCACTAGAAATTACTACACATCGTCGTGGGTGTGAAGAACCACCGATCGCCACATCAATAGTTAATTCTTCATCAGTTGGACTAACCCGATCAATTGGATAGGCAGTTTGCTGATAACCGAAAGATGAAGCTGCTGCTCGAAATCGCTCTCGTGCAGTAATGTAGTTGGGTGAAAATGCTTCTGAATCGCTCATAAATCTTCGTTACCCACCACTAACCTTACAACTATGCCTCAAAAGACAACTCACATCGCATAACTATTAATTATACTATAGTTGCGGTCTAACACTTCGATCGCACTCCTTGATCGCATACCCATGTTGTTTCTCAAACCCAACTCCAGATTGTTTAAGAACCAAAGTTTCCCTAATTTATCTATCAATAGCCCTAGACGCATGGGGACCCAGAAACCGGGTTTTTTTACGAAAAGACGGGTTGCAGCCCACAGATAAGGTAAAAAACCCGGTTTCTTTGTCGGAGTGCGTCCATGACTTTCAGAAAAAACAGAAAACCCCCAAACGCAATTCTTAAAAAGGTTTGGGGGTTTTATTCCTAAATCTCGTTCAAATCACAACTTGCTCGGCTCGATCGCCGGAGCACGCAGAGACACAGTTTTATCCGCAGCAGCCTTAGCCACAAGCGACGGCACAGAATCCCTCAGCTTAGCCGTCAACTGAACAGTAGTCGCATCGTAAACCTGAGTCAGCATCTTCGGATACAAACCAATACCAATAATCGGCACTAATAGAGCCGCAATAATAAACACTTCTCGCGGTTCCGCATCCACCAATTCCTCATGATCCGACAATTCCTTATTTTCAGGCCCGTAGAAGATTTCACGCAGCATCGACAGGAGATAAATCGGAGTCAAAATCACCCCGACAGCAGCTAGAAATACCACGCAAACCTTAAAAACCGGATTGTAAGCATCGCTGGTTGCAAAACCTACAAACACCATCAATTCTGCTACAAAACCGCTCATCCCCGGCAAAGCCAAAGAAGCCATAGAACAAGCAGTCCACATGGCGAAAACCTTACGCATTTTCTGTCCTACACCGCCCATTTCGTCCAGCATGAGGGTGTGAGTGCGATCGTAAGTGCAACCCACCATAAAGAACAAACTCGCGCCAATTAAACCGTGGGAAACCATTTGCAGCATTGCACCGCTAACACCCAAATCGGTAAACGAAGCTATCCCGATTAACACAAACCCCATGTGCGAAATCGAAGAATAAGCAATTTTCCGCTTCAAATTTCGCTGAGCAAAAGAAGTTAAGGCCGCGTAAACAATGTTAACCACACCCAAAATTACCAAGATGGGTGCGAAGGTAGCGTGAGCATCCGGGAGCATTCCCGCATTCATCCGCAGCAAAGCGTAGCCGCCCATTTTTAGCAAAATTCCTGCTAGCAACATGTGGGCGGGTGCGGTTGCTTCGCCGTGAGCGTCAGGGAGCCAAGTGTGCAGCGGAAAAATTGGCAGTTTGACGCCGTAAGCTATCAAGAAACCTGTGTACAGGAGCAATTCTACATTGGGGGCGTAATCTTTAGCTGCGATCGCCCGCATATCGAAAGTCACCGTATCGCCGTAAAACGCCATCGTCAGCGCGCCCAGCAAAATAAATAGCGAACCGCCTGCGGTGTATAGGATAAATTTAGTTGCTGCGTAGAGGCGCTTCTTGCCGCCCCAGATTGACAAAATCAGGTAAATCGGGACTAATTCCAGTTCCCAAACTAGGAAAAACAGCAACATATCCTGCACGGCAAAAACTGCGATTTGGCCGCCGTACATTGTCAGCATCAAAAAGTAAAAAAGCTTCGGTTTAAATGTGACCGGCCAAGCCGCTAAAGTAGCCAGAGTAGTAATAAAACCAGTCAGCAAAATCAGCGGCATCGATAAACCGTCAGCACCCACAGACCAGTTCAAATCGAGTTGCTGCACCCAAGTATAGCTTTCTACCAGTTGCAAATCTGGATTGCTGAAGTCGTACTGAGTGTAAAAAGCGTAAACAAGTAGGGCAAAATCGATCAAACCCACAATTAGGGCATACCACCGCACCGTCTTGCCATCCTTATCGGGAATTAAAGGAATCAGCAAGGACGCAGCAATGGGAAACAGAATTGTTGTTGTTAACCAGGGAAAGTTAGCTGTATCCATTGCGTTTTAAAATGATCCATCAGTTATTAGGTTTAAACACATTTTGCCAATTTTAGCCTAAATTTTATACTTTCTTTATACGTAACAAATTTTTTTGCTCTTATTTGGACAAATTATCCGATCGCAACAATTAAGTTTAATGAAAGATTTATTTCTATTTGCTAATTGTCAATTGTGAGTTCTTGAGCTAATACCCTTTCTTCAAATATCTCCTAGTGGGGATACGGCAATGCCCAAAGCGTGTAAAATTAACCCTAAAAACTTTTGTATCTTTCGTTGCTCGCCCAGTTCAGATACCCCTAAATCCCCCTTAAGAAGGGGGACTTTGAGAGAATACTCTTGTTCCCCCCTTATCAAGGGGGGTTAGGGGGGATCTAGACTTCGAGACAAACAAGAGATACAGTCGGTTTGACATTAAGTTGACACTAAATGCCGTGTCCCTACCGATTTAACTGACTCCCGAAACGATCGCAAAACCCAGAACTGCGACAAACACAATCAAGGCATAAAATTGAGCGCGACCGCTCTCAAAGTATTTCAAACCTTCGCCGCTAACTAGGGTGATAAACCCTGTTAAGTTGACGACACCATCGACGACTCGCAAATCAACTTCCATGACTTGCCGCGCTAAACGGCGACTGCCTTTGACAAAGAGAAAATCGTTGATATCGTCGAGATACCACTTGTTGAGGGAGAATTCGTAAAGCGGTTTGATTTTTTGGGCGATCGCACTTGCGTCAATTTTACGGCTTAAATACATCAGAGAAGCCAAAGTAATGCCCAGCAAAGCAATACCTACAGAGCTTCCGCCCATGATTATAAATTCCGTCAAATTGAACTCAGCAGCGTGTTCCAAAACTTCTTCGAGAGACTCGCCCGGAGCGCGAACAAACTGCTCGAAATAATTGGCAAACGGCGTACCGAGAAAACCGATAAACACAGAAGGTACTGCCAGCAACACTAACGGCAGAGCCATTGTCAGAGGAGATTCGTGAGGCAAATGGTCGTGCTCATCGTGACTGTCGTCAGTTGAGGCCAATTCCTTAACGTTCATCGCTCCCGGGCCAAAAACAAGACCGGGTTGCAGGAGTTGCCGCTTGATGGTGCTGTCATTCCCCCGGAATTCGCCCTCAAAGGTGCTGAAATACATCCGGAACATATAAAACGCGGTCATCCCCGCCGTCAACCAGCTAACAGCCCACAAAGCGGGATTTGCTGCGAAGGCGCTGGCGAGAATTTCGTCTTTTGACCAAAAACCAGCAAACGGCGGAATTCCGCAGATTGCCAAATTACCGATTAAAAAGCAAGAAGCGGTAATCGGCATATATTTCCGCAAGCCGCCCATGACTCGCATATCTTGAGCGAGTGCGGGGTTGTGGCCTACAACTGCTTCCATCCCGTGAATGACTGAACCTGAACACAGGAACAGCATTGCTTTGAAGTAAGCGTGGGTCATCAAGTGGAAAAGTCCGGCACTGTAAGCGCCGACGCCCATTGCCATCACCATGTAGCCGAGTTGGGAGATGGTGGAGTAGGCGAGGCCTTTTTTGATGTCATTTTGGGTAATCGCGATCGAAGCACCCATAAATGCCGTAAAACAGCCGGTGCAGGCGATCAAATTCATGACTGCAGGCAGCCCTTCAAACACCGGGTACATCCGAGCGATCAGGAATACGCCCGCGGCTACCATTGTCGCGGCGTGGATTAAGGCCGAAATCGGTGTCGGGCCTTCCATTGCGTCTGGCAGCCAGACGTGGAGGGGGAATTGAGCGGATTTGGCTGCTGGGCCCAAAAATATCAGGACGCCGAAGATTGTCGCCAGAGTCGCCGAAAGAGCACCGGATTCGACTAAGGAGTGCAGGCGTTCGCCCATCACCTCAAATTCAAAGCTGCCGGTGGCCCAGTAAATGCCGAGGATGCCCAGCAGCAGGCCGAAGTCGCCGACGCGGTTGGTGACAAAAGCTTTTTGGCAAGCGTCAGCAGCGGGTTTGCGATCGTACCAAAATCCGACTAGCAGGTATGAACACATACCTACGAGTTCCCAAAAAATGTAAATCTGAACGATGTTCGGGCTGATTACGAGACCCAACATCGACGCGCTGAAGATGCTCAGGTAGGCGTAAAAGCGCACGTACCCGTCATCGTGAGCCATGTAGCCGTCGGTGTAAATCATCACCAAAAAGGCGACCGTAGTGACGATCGCCAGCATCACCGACGTTAGGGGGTCGATAATATAGCCCATATTCAGCGAGAAGTCGCCAGCAGAAGCCCACTGAATACTGCGGGTGTAGGGTGCGTGGCCCTGTAGTTGACTCCACAGCAATGCGAAGGAGAGTACCATTGACCCGCCGAGTGCGGAGACGATTAATATCGCATTCGCTTGTCGGAGTTTGTTGGTTGCCTGGTTAAAGGTGATTAAGCCTAGACCTACTAGCATTGCGCCTGCCAGTGGCAGGACAGGAATCAGCCAAGCATATTGATAAAGCAGTTCCATGACTGATAGGTAGTTTAAAGTTTCTACTAGATATTGCCAAAACTGTAAACAATTGTGACACACGCCTGCGCCACTGGGCCAAAATACTTGATCCAATTCTTTAAGTATTGCTATACCTGAGTGCAATCGCGAGCGAGACGATCGCACTACTTTTTTCATCGCCAGCGAGACGATCGCACCCTACTCCGAAAATTATTATTCCTGTGGCAAGGGAAACTATAGGACAAATCTCACAGTCCTGTGCGTTCAAGACTGCGAGATTTATTTTGGTGTCCGATGGTTGATGGACAAATGGGGAATGCCTTCTGCTTCCGACATAAAAGCCGAATGCCTTCTAAACAAGAGCCGAATGCCTTGGAACCATTACCGGTTGGCTACTTCCTGAAGTTGCAGCCGTTGAGATGGGGAAGCTACGTGAGCCGCGAGCATCCAGGAATCCAGAGTCCGCCGCAGTTCCTCACGTCCTTGGTAGTCTTCAAATCTAAATCGAACTTTATCGCCCTCAAACAAAATCAGTGTGGGCAGACTTGTCAATCGATAAGTGTGGGCCAACTTAAAACATTGATCGGCATTCACCCCGACCAGCTTGACTTTTTCTGCCCACTGTGCTTCAAAAGTCTTAAGCGTGGGGTCGATCGCGCGGCACAAACCGCACCAAGGAGCCGAAAAGTGAACTAAAACGGGGGTAGAGGCTTGAAATACCTCTTGTGCAAAAGTGCGTTCGCTAACCGACAACACCATGAGCCCTCAAAATTTAATAATTTTTTTTCTATCCTAGGGATCATGCTACCAGTATATGTTCCTAGTGACACGCATCAAAAAAGGATGAATTTCCCACAGCAGGCCCGTAAAAATGACTACACCTAGATAGGAAGGGCGCAGAAATTCAAGAAAATCAAGGGTTTGACGCTTTTGTAGGATTGCCAAAAAAGGCATGATTGAGGTTCGAGATTTGATGGTTTCAAAGGATTCTCCAAAACGAGCCTGAAGTCGCCTGTCGCCGTGCCACACTCCGAACAGGTGGTGAAGTACCAAACCGATGGAAGTGACGAGGGTAAAGCTAGTGCCAATCCACAGGGTATGGGCCACGCACCAAATCACCTGTCCCACCATTTGCGGGTGACGGGTGATGCGAATGATGCCAGTTTCGTAGAGGTGAACTTGGGGCTTTTGGACGGCGGCAATTTCTAGGAGGTTGAAAGTTGCTGGGTACAGAAACAGAAAGGAAATTGCCGAAAGTATCCAAACTGCTGGTTTAACTCCGGGTAATCCCTGTAACTGCCAAAGCTGTACGCCGTCGTAGCGGTGGTTGAAAAAGTAGACAATCAGAATGACGGCTAGCGGCAAACTGACAAGGGCAAACAAAACGCGATAAAGTCTCGGCCCGATCAGCTTTTCACCTTTGGGCCGGAGGGCTGCTAAACCGCTGTGGGCGATCGCAAAAACCAGTAACAGGCCCAGAATAACTAAGTGGGAGTCGAGCGCCAAGTCGATCGTCATTGCAAATATTAAGAAAAGTTATTGATTCTCGGCCAATTTGTGTCACAAAGTATCTATGGGAGCATTCAGCGGTTATCAGTCAGTTAACTGTTCACTGTTCGCTGTTGACTGTTGACTGTTCGCTGTTCGCTGTTGACTGTTCGCTGTTGACTGTTCGCTGTTTGCTGTTCGCTGCCTACAGTCAACCGTCAACCGTCAACTGACAACTGACAACTGACAACTGACAATTTAGATATATGTCTGACCTTCCTTTCACTTTAGACCAGTTACGCATTCTCAAGGCGATCGCCTCTGAAGGAAGCTTCAAACGCGCCGCGGACAGCCTCTATGTATCCCAGCCAGCAGTTAGCTTGCAGGTGCAAAACTTAGAGAGACAATTGGACGTGCCGCTGTTTGACCGGGGGGGGCGGCGGGCTCAACTGACCGAAGCCGGACACCTGCTGCTGAGTTACGGCGAGAAAATTTTATCGCTTTGCCAAGAAACTTGTCGAGCTCTGGAAGACTTGCAAAATCTCCAAGGCGGTACTTTGATCGTCGGCGCTTCTCAAACAACGGGAACCTATTTGCTGCCCCGGATGATTGGGATGTTTCGCCAAAAGTACCCGGATGTAGCGGTACAACTTCACGTTCACTCGACCCGCCGCACGGCGTGGAGTGTGGCCAACGGGCAAATCGATTTGGCAATTGTTGGCGGAGAAATTCCTACCGAACTTGTAGAAGCTTTAGAAATTGTTCCTTACGCTGAGGACGAACTGGCTTTGATTCTTCCTCCATCTCACCCGATGGTACAACAAGAAACTATCCAAAAAGAAGACCTTTACAAATTGCAGTTTATTTCCCTCGATTCGCAGTCTACGATCCGCAAAGTAATCGATCAGGTACTGACTCGCTGCGGCATAGACACGCGCCGCTTGAAAATAGAGATGGAACTAAATTCGATCGAAGCCATTAAAAATGCCGTTCAGTCGGGGCTGGGGGCAGCTTTTGTCTCGGTTTCGGCGATCGAAAAAGAGTTGCTCATGGGCGTCTTGCACAAATCTCAAATGGACGAAGTTTTGGTAACTCGCATTTTGTCGCTGATTTACAACCCCAACCGCTACCGTTCTAAAGCAGCAGAGGCTTTCAGCAATGAAATTTTGCCCCAGTTTGCTACTTATTCGACCATCCTGGAGAAGAAAGAACCCCCGGCGCTCGATTTGGGATTCATAGAAATAGGAACTCCCAACTCGGCGGGAAGTTAATCTCTTAGGTCGCTGGCAGTTAGCAGTTCGCGGTTAGTTGAGAAATCGAAATCTGATTTAACAATCGCTTTTTCTTCCCTATTGCCTCTTCCCTCTTCCCTCTTCCCTCTTCCCTCTTCTTAGCAAACCAAAATGGAAGTTTACTGCACCCGCCCGGGCTGCCCGCGCCCTCAAAACTATTTTCCCGACCTCGATGACAGTTCGCTGCTGAAAACCGTGCAGCAAAAGTTTTGCACGACTTGCGGGATGCCCCTAATTTTGGGCGGGCGCTATTTGCCCGTCAGGTTGTTGGGTCAAGGCGGTTTTGGGGCGGCATTTTTGGCGAGAGACCGCTATACTCCGGCGATGCGGCAGTGCGTTGCTAAACTTTTGCAGCCCTCGGTAAGTCTGACTCCGCCTCAGCTAAAAATCGCTCAAACTCTGTTTGAACGGGAAGCGGCGGTGCTAGAAGAACTGGGAAACGAACATTCCCAAATTCCGAGTTTGCTGGCTTTTTTTGAGCTGACTGTTACGAGTTTGCAGCCGGGAAAAAACGATCAGTTTTTCTATCTGGTTCAAGAATTTATTGACGGTAAAAATTTGGAGGATGAACTAGCTGTTAAAGGCAGGTTTTCGGAGGCGGAAATGGTGGAGGTGCTGCGGGAAATTTTGAAGGTTCTCGATTTTGTACACTCTCGCGGTTCGATTCACCGAGATATTAAACCTGCTAATATTATGCGGGGTAAAAACGGTCGGCTTTATTTATTAGATTTTGGGGCTGTTAAACAAGTAACACAAAGTGTTGGGAGTGCAAAAGCTTCGACTGGTATTTATTCTTTGGGTTACGCTCCGCCAGAACAGATGAGCGGGCAAGAAGTTTATCCGGCAACGGATTTGTATGCTTTGGCTGTGACTTGCATTACTTTGCTGAGCGGTTTGCAGCCGACGGAGTTGTTTGATAGTTACAGAAACGAGTGGAATTGGCAGTCGCGGGTGCAGGTAAGTTCGCGCTTGGCTCACGTTCTCGATCGAATGTTATTATCAGCTCCCAGCCAGCGTTTTCAATCTGCGAGGGAGGTGGAAGCGGCTCTGATGTCTGGCCCTCAACAACATTCTCAACCACCTACAGTCGTGGTGGCGCCGCCTCCGATACCTCTTCAACCGACTCTGCCTCCTCCTGTACGGGTTCCTGCAACACATCCGGGAGGGCTACAACCTTCGCAGAGATCGACTTTTTCGATTTGGGAGGTTTTGTCGGGGGCGGCGTTTACAGGTTTTGAGGCGGGGGTGCTGGCGATCGCCCTGACGAGTTTGCTGCCCTCTCCTGGCTTGAGTATCGGATTGTTGGGGATGATTGTGGCGGGTTTGATTTACGGCCAGTACCGCAGGGCGATCGAACAAACTGAGATGTTGATTATTGGTGCAGGTACTGTGGCTTTGCTGTGGTTTTTCCCGGTTTTACAGACGGCGGCACTTGCGATTTATCCGAATTCTCCGATCACTGGCGTGTTGTTTGTGGGATGGTTGGGTGCTTTGGGTGCGATCGCTGGCACAGCTATTTTTCGCCTGATTTATAAGCTGCTTTCAAACGTTTTTTAATGTAATAGTCATCTCCAGAAAAGCCGGTTTTGAACAGGCTTTCCGGCCTGTTTCACAATAATAATTATGGGATATGTTTAATTTAAAATGCAGACTCAGAAGTCTATCTACCCTAATTGGGTCATTGCTTGGGGCCCAGAAGCCCGATCGCACCCTGCAACTTGGGAAACTTCCGGTTTTGCCATAATCGGAGCTCAACCCACCTTCAGCCCCAATCAGCGATTTGTGCTGGTAGGTGACTGCTGCTTCGATCGCACCCCCACGCTCAAACAACAGATTGACACAGATGGATTGACCGATTTGGCGATTGTCGGGCGGCTATGGGAGCAGTACGGTACTAAAACACTGAGCTTACTGTCAGGACACTTTGCCCTTGCCGTGTGGGAGAGAGACGAGCAAACCTTGTGTCTGGGGCGCGATCGCGTTGGAGCCAAAACCCTCTATTACACCCGTACAGGAACGACTCGCTGGATTGCGCCTCGACTGCGATCACTCAATCCGTATCACGATCGAGAACTTGATTTAGTTGCTTTGCGCGACTATTTGTGCTGTGCGTTTGTACCCGGAGCACAAACGCTGTGGGAAGCCGTGCGAGAGTTGCGGCCCGGTAGCTACCTGTACTTACCGGATGTTGAGGTGCAGAGATACTGGCAGCCACAGGAGCAAATTACTAACGCCGATCGCCCTTTGGAATGGCATAGTCAACAAGTGCGATCGCTTTTGGAACAACTGGTGCAGGAAGGGCTACCAGCGGGAGAACCAGTCGCAGCATATCTTTCGGGCGGGATTGATTCAAGCTGCGTCACGGCGATCGCGGCGAGGCTGCACGATCGTCCGGTACACACTTTTTCGATGCACTTTGGCGATCAATATCCCAGCGAGATTGAATTTGCCAACATCGTCGCAGCACATTGTGGCACTGAGCACCATATTTTAGAAGTTTCGCCAAAGCAAATTTGGGAGTTGCTACCGGAAACGCTGGCGGCGATGGATGATCCGGTGGGGGAAGGCTTGACGGTTCCAAATTTGCTGTTGGGGCGATCGGCAAAGCAATTCGCAGACGTGGTACTCAATGGCGAAGGTGGCGATCCGTGCTTTGGCGGGCCGAAAAATAAGCCGATGCTGCTGAATAGTTTGTATGGTTCGATTCAGGGTAAACCAGATCCGATCGCAGCTTACTTGACTTCGTTTCAAAAATGCTATGTGGATTTGCCACGTTTGCTGAAGCCGCAGGTTTGGGAAAAGGTGAAGAATGCGCCTTCCGTCTTTGCTGAGGAATTGCAACAGACAGAAACGACGTTTTTGAATCGGCTGATGCGACTCAACATTGAGTTTAAAGGAGCCGATTACATTTTGACCAAGGTGAATAATCTCACGGCTGCGGCGGGACTAAAAGCTCGATCGCCCCTATTCGATGCGCGGATGGTGGCGCTGAGTTTGCAAATTCCGCCAGAATATAAGCTTTCGGGCGCGCAGGAAAAAGCGGTTCTCAAGGCTGCTGTGGCGGATTTGCTGCCCGATGTCATTGTCAACCGTCCGAAAAGCGGGATGGTGATGTCGATGCAGCAGTGGTTTTTGAGGGATTGGCAGCGGCAAGCGCGATCGTTGCTGCTGAATCGTCATGCGGCGATCGCGCCTTACCTCGATCGAACACTAATCCGCGAGTGGCTAAACTATCGTGGCGAAGTTTTTCCCCGCTATGGGCTGAAGCTGTGGCTGCTGGTGACGCTGGAAATTTGGTTACAAGTGAATCGCCGTTAGTTATGCAAAATTAGGACACGGCGCCGTGCTTTTCGTCGTGTCAATTTAAGCACTTGACCCCCAAGTTTCTCGATCGACAGCGGCATTTTTCCTATGCGGTTTTCGCTCTTGTTTATAGCACCCAGTTGACATTTTTTAGGCGGTCAGCCTTTTAATCATCAGCCTAATAATATGAATTCCGGTTGTATTGGAATGATTAAACCGCAGAGGGCGCAGAGGATACAGAGAAAGGGAAGAGACAGATGGATCATTCCGAGACCAATGGATTTGATAGAAAACAAAGATTTATCTAGGTCGTGCAATTAGCCAGAACTCTCTCAAAGTTATTAACCAGGAGTTTGCACCTTTCTATCCAAGAATTTCATATCATGTCCGATCGATTAAGCATAATATCGCGGTCGGGGTGAGTTTTTGAGATTGTCAGTTATTGGCAGGTATTCTTGGTGAACCCGCCCTACAAAAATCGCCGTTTTTCGACCGGACATGATATCAGTTGTGAATTTCTTATTTAACCATCCGCATTTTTAACCACCCGCAATTTCAAGCACTATTTTACCGGTTACTGAGCCTGTTTCTAACAGTTCGTGAGCGGCTGGCGCTTCTTCGAGAGGGAAAGTTTTGCTGACGTGAATTTTTAGCAAGTTGCGATCGCACAAACGAGCACACTTCTGCAAAATATGAGCCTGCTGTTCCTGTTCCTCCACCAAACCTTCCAGCATTGGTGTTAACATTAATTCCAGACTAATTCTCAGATTCCGCATTCTCGCTGTTTTCAAATTGCCCAAAGCTGGATCGGGTTCCAAAATTGTTACCAAATCTCCATAAATCTTCACCGCTGGAATAGTTTGGTAAAAAGTTTCTCCCCCGACTGTATCGAAAGCCAAATCAACTCCTTGTCCTTGAGTCCAAGTCAAAACCTCATCGACAACATTGGTATTTTTGTATAAAATAACTGAATCTGCACCTAAGTTCTTGACAAAATTGGCTTTTTCCGCAGAACTAACAGTCGTGCAAACCTCTGCCCCCTGCAACTTCGCCAACTGTACCGCGACGTGGCCGACACCGCCTGCACCAGCTTGAACCAGCACTTTTTGGCCGGCTTGCAAGCGCCCTCGATCGTACAGCGATTCCCAAGCTGTAATTAAAACTAACGGTGCCGCCGCCGCCTCAGCAAAACTTAAAGCAGCAGGCTTGAGGGCGAGAAAGCGTTGGTCTACAACGGCAAACTCAGCATAAGTACCGATCGACCCGCCCAAACCGCCATTGCAGAAAAAAACCTCGTCTCCCACTTGGAAACTTTGCACACCAGCACCGACAGCCTCTACGACTCCAGCACCGTCGCACCCCAAAACGTGAGGAGCTTTATCGGGGTAAAAAGTGCCGCGCGATCGCAACTTAGTATCTATCGGATTGATACCCGCCGCTCGCAACCGCACCAAAACTTCAGTTTCTGTTTGTATAGTAGGAGCGGGGATATCTTGCAGTTTCAATACGGACGGGCTTCCGGGGGTTTGAAAAACAATCGCTTTCATCATGGGTGTTACACTAGATCAGATAATCCCTAGACTTTATTGTATATTGCTTAGCGAAGCAACAAAAAACTTTTTGTTTATCCCAAAGTTTATGATTGTTGTTGAAAGGCATTACTTAGATCGTCAGCATCAGTTTTATAAACAGTTTGATGACTTATCATTTCTGTCCAAAATTTTCTACGATCGTGGTAATTATTTATGATAAAACACTTTTTTAGTTCGGGATATCAAGTTGGTAGCACTAGAACTATCAGACAGTTATTTGCCATCTTAAAACCTAGACACATATCTCAATCATTCACTGCTAAAATTAGAAATAAAGGTCTCAAACAAGTTGTTCACGATGGGGAGGATTGCCAAAATTCAAGAATAGCTTATGATCCAGATATACCTCGATTTTCATTCCTACCTAGCATCCCCCAATACCAACATAAAATTTGTACACGTAACTTGTTCAGTTCTGATAACCAATCCATAAAAAAAAGGGGGATAAACCCCAATCAGGGACTACTTCATTTATCTCAAAGTGACATAATATTTTATACAAAATCCCAAAATGTCATCAAGGTAAGGGTCGTTCCTGCAACAGCGCTCTACTTTTTTGAGGTTGCTAATCAAAAGCCTGTAACGTTGGTGGATTTAAATTACCACCTCAGAGCAGGTATAGATTTAGGGATTGCTCACTTCGTCGCTTTGGCATCTAATAAGCCAACATTTACTCCAACTATTTATGATAAAAAACATCTCAAATCAATTAATCAAGGTTTCAATCAACGCAGAGCATTTTTACTGTCAAAAATCGACCAGGAAAAATCTACCACGCGCCAAATCCAGCAAATCACATTTAATCGAAACAAGACATTAGAAAACTACCTTCATCAGACCAAGATTTTGATTGTCAAGCGGTTGGAGGATGAGAAAAAAATCCAGTTAATTATTGGTACAAAGGTGAGGAATAAACAGAATATAAAATTACAAAAAAACCATCATATTTTTGGCGTAATTACTCATACCCAGCCCATAAAATTTCTTACTTGCAAAACTGAATTAGTCGGTATCAAGGTAATAGTTCCACAAGCAGCTTATACAAATAAGTGCAGCTTTGGGGATGTAGAGCCTGTCGGTAAGCAAGAGTCTTACCAGGGTAAGATCGGTAAACGCGAGTGGTTTCGGTCTTGGAATGAAAGTCGAATTAATGCTGATGTGAATGCAGCGTTAAATATAATTAGAAAAGTCAACGTAAACTCACCGCCTTAGAAGAGTGCCACAATCGTATATATGTGTTTACAATTTCACCTGTACGGGTTCAGCCTGTACGAAAAAAACCACAAAAAGTTCGGTAATGTCAAGTATTGCCAGGTTTTTTGTGAACTGTTAACTCTCTTGTCGCCTTCACGGCGATCTGACCTTGTATTCGTTACCCATCCGTGACGATACTTAGTTATTTTTAAATAGATTGGCTTCAGATAACTACAACAATTGTCGAGCGGTGCTAATCGATGTTCGATCTAGATTTATTTTTTTACTTTGAGATTCTTGCATATTTTCTGGGATTATCGGCGACTTTAGCCTTGGTGCCCGCGATTTGTCTCAAGTGGCACCGAAGGTCTTCCAGTCTACCGCTAGCCAAAGAGCAACGGCAGTTGGCCGACTTAAAGCCGGACGATTTATCTGCAGGATTGAAAATGCGGAAAAACTTTGTGATTTTCCCGAACTCAAATCGGTGGCCGGCAACTGACAGCTTCTTGGGTAAAGTTTTAGGTGTGGGCCGCGCTGTATTCTTGCCCAAGCAACAGCGCCTAACAGTGAATTCTTCACCTATTGTGGGGCCTGGAACTAGCAAAACCCTAAGTCTGAGCATTTCGGGTTCGATGGGGGAAAATCTCGATCGCCCGAATGCCGAGAATCCTCCCAAAGTTAATGCTTTCGCGCAATTAGAGGAAGATTTGCTGGGCGAAATCCTAGCAGGTACTGATTCGCCGGGGGGAGCAGAATTCTTTGATGCCTTAGTTTGCCACTTAGCCTCAGCACTCGGAGTTCGCACCGCCGTCGCTGCCAAATCGATTAAGTCGAAGGCACGCACTGATGCTGCTGCCGATAGATTGCAAGTTATCAGTTTTTGGAGCGACGGACAGCAGCAGCCAAACTTTGAGTGCGACACCGCCAATACTCCCGAAGCGCGGGTGCTGGAGGCGGGAATGTATTCCTGTCCAGACAACCTCTGGGAAACCTTTCCAGAAGACCGCAGACCGGTAGTTACAGGTGCGCGCAGTTTCGTGGGAGTCTTGCTGAAAAACTCTTACGGCGAACCTTTAGGCATTATCTGTATTTTCCACGATCGCCCCCTGGTGGAAGCACATCTTGCCAAATTCCGATTAATTCTCAGCATCTTTGCCGGACGGGCCGCCGCCGAATTAGAGCGGCAGCGCCTAGAAGCAGCACTGTCCACTGTAGAAGCGAAATACTGCGCCCTGGTAGAACAAATGCCGGCTGTCACCTACATTTCTCCCCTCAACCGCACGGCTGCCAAACTTTACATCAGCCCGCAAATCGAGACTTTTCTAGGTTATTCTGTAGCTGAATGGAGAGCCGATCCCGACCTGTGGCTGAAACTCGTTCACCCAGAAGACCGTGACCGCGTGTTAGTTGAAAACGCTACACAGAAATTCACCGATGGAGAAGATATCTTCTGCGAGGGGTCGCTGGTTTCAGAATACCGCGCGATCGCCCGCAACGGTCGAGTAGTCTGGTTCCGCGATCAAGCGACCGCAGTTCGCGATGAAGCAAGCAAATCTGTCATCCTTCAAGGCGCCATGTTTGATATCACCGAGACTAAAGTAGCTGCCAGCGCACTGCTAGAAAGCGAATACCGCTATTACACCTTGGCAAAAATACTGCCGGTCGGGATTTTCCGCGCCGACGCTGCTGGAGATTGCTTGTACGTCAATGAGCGATTTTTGGAGATGGCGGGACTGACTGCACCAAAGGCACTAGGCGAAGGTTGGGCGCAAAGTTTGCATCCCGAAGACCGCGATCGTGTTTTGAGCCAGTGGTATCGCGCTGTCACAGATAAGTTGCCCTGTAAGTTAGAGTACCGTTTTTGCAACGGTGACTTCACAACCTGGGTATTTTGGCAAGCAGTGCCAGAAATGACGAAAAGCGGGGAAGTTCTAGGCTATCTCGGCACGTTGACCGATATCAGCGATCGCAAGCAGGCAGAATTCGCGCTGCAACAGGCGGAAGAGAAATACCGCAGTATCTTTGAAAATGCGATCGAAGGCATTTTCCAGATAACGCCTGACGGGCGCTACCTCAGCGCTAACCCTGCTTTGGCGAGAATTTACGGCTACTCCTCGGCTGCCGAATTGATCGCGAACATACGCAACATCGACCGCCAACTTTACCTCGATCCCAACCGCCGCGTCGAGTTTTTGCGTGCGATCGAAAAACAAGGTTTTGTGTCTGAGTTCGAGTCTCAAGTTTACCGCGCTGACGGCACTACTATCTGGGTTTCCGAGAACGGCCGGGCAGTTCGCGACCCTGATGGAAATTTACTTTACTACGAAGGCACTGTCGAAGATATTACCCTCCGCAAAATAGCAGAAGATAAGTTGGTACACGATGCTTTGCACGATATGCTAACCGGTTTGCCCAACCGAGCTTTATTTATGGATCGCTTGGGGCACGCGATCAATCTTTCAAAACGCCGCCCCGAAATTTTGTTTGCGGTGCTGTTTATCGATCTCGATCGCTTTAAGGTTGTTAACGATAGTTTGGGGCATTTAGTGGGCGATCGGTTGCTAATCGCGATCGCGCAGCGCCTGGGAATCTGTTTGCGCGCTGGAGATACCGTTGCGCGTCTTGGCGGCGACGAATTCGCTATTTTGCTGGAAAATATCAAAAGCACCGAGGATGCGATCCAGATTGCCGAACGAGTGCAAGCGGAACTGGCAGAGCCTTTTTACCTTAACGAATATCAAGTTTTTACCAGTGCTAGCATAGGGATTGTTTGTTCTGGTTTGCCTCGGTATTCAAGGGAAACCAGCAAACTGTCGAGTCCCGAACATCTGGGAAATATCGATCGGGAAACTTCTTTGTCTTGCTTATCTTCCGACTCTCCTGTTCCCAATGTCCCGTTCCCCATGTTGTACGATCGACCTGAAGAACTGCTCCGAGATGCAGATGCTGCCATGTATCATGCTAAGGGATTGGGCAAAGCTCGCCACGAAGTTTTTGACTTAAGTATGCACACTCGCGCCGTCGCCCTTTTGCAACTGGAAAACGACCTGCGACGCGCTTTAGACTCCCAAGAATTTCAGCTCTACTATCAGCCCATCGTCTCTCTAGTTACTGGTAGAATCAGCGGTTTTGAAGCGCTGCTGCGGTGGTATCACCCGCAGCGGGGTGTCGTAGCTCCTGGCGAGTTTATTTTAGTAGCAGAAGAAACTAGATTGATTATACCTATTGGCTGGTGGATGATGCGATCGGCTTGCCATCAGATCCACCAGTGGCACCAAAAATTCCCAGAAAATCCGCCGTTGACTGTCAGCGTCAACCTTTCTAACCAACAATTTAAACAACCGGATTTAATCGATCGCATTCGCGAAATTTTACAAGAAACTCAGCTTGACCCCCGCACTTTAAAGGTAGAAATTACTGAAGGCGTCATCATGGAGAATGCTGAATCAGCAGTCGCTATCCTCGCGGAATTGAAAAATTTAGAAATTCAATTATATATTGACGATTTCGGCACTGGCTATTCTTCTTTGAGCCGCCTACACACCTTTCCAACTGATGCTTTAAAAATCGATCGAGCTTTTGTCAGCCGCATGACTGAAGATGAAGGCAACGAAGCGATTGTACAGACTATTTTAATTTTAGCCAGTCATTTAGGTATGGATGTAATTGCTGAAGGAATCGAAACCAGCGAACAGCTTAATTTACTTAGAGCGCTGCAATGCGAATACGGACAAGGATACTTTTTCTCAAAGCCGATAGACAGCATTGCAGCCACACTTTTAATAGAAAGTCAACCCAAATGGTAATTTGTTAGTTAACGGTTGACTGTTGGCTGTTTGCTGTTTCTAGAAATAAAAACAGAGAGCGGGCTAGTTGTCTTTGGAAGTGAGTCTGATACCAAGTCCGGCTTCAATACCCCCTTTATCTCTTAGCCTGCGTCGGCATACTTCGTTTGAGTCTCTTTGCGGTTCAACCGCCGAATGATAAAGGAGGTGGACAACCCGGATTTAGTATGATAAACTTGCAGAATTTATAAATTTTACCGAATAATAGTCTCCCAAACGGTAGAGTCATAAAAATAACAAACGTGAGTTTTTCCTAAAAAACGTTGGAGGAAAGAAGAAGATTTTGCCGAAACTTTTTTGTAAATCATTTTATCTGAAGAACTTCCTTTAGGTAACGGAGTCTTAGCCGCCACCCAGTCTTGATTAGAATAGCAGTCAATCCAGGTATTTATTGTTGCATTGTTTAAGCATTTATTTATTTCTCTCTCTCCCCAATTAGATTTATAAGATAAAACCTTTAAATTTCCCCCTAAAGTAATGTATCGAAAAAAGTTTTCTCTGTGATAATCAGCCAGAGTATCTGTCGCCACAGCAACACCAAAGCTATAAGCTAATATAGTTGCTCTATCATAATTATCGCTCTTCAATACGTCTTCCAGAAGATTTGATACTCTACCACGAGTCTTTGATCTCATTGTACTACCCTCTGTATCTTCCCCTAAATAGGCTGCGGAGAATTCACAGATATCAATAAGTGAACTGATGGGTAAAAAGCTTGATAAAACACTAATAAAAAACCAAAAAGACCATCCTTTCATTGATTCACCAAAAAATCCAATCTTTTTTGCCATCTCCAGCGGAATTGCCCCGCCAAACAAACTATTTGTTTGTCCTATAGCTATCAAAACTGCAGCTAAAATTCCGTAATACCAACCTATAAATAAAATAGCCGAAATAATAAAATATATAAATAAAGAAGGAGATTCTTTAACGGACAACCAAATAGGAGAAATCAACCAATATATCAAGACTTCACCACCTCTAATAAATTTAGTTTTTTCATCTTTTTGACTCAGTTTATTACTAGCAAATACATCCATGTAATAAGCTTCATAAATGTCAATTGTTTTGTACAACTCTTGTTTGTTATAAATAGAAAATCTTTTTCCTGTATGTCCTGCTATTTTTATTTCACCGTTTTCTTGAACAGTAAAACTCTCTAGTTGCTCGCTTAAAGAGCTACAAAAAATTTCCAGAAACTCATTTTTTTCTTGAGTATTTAGACCAGGGACTAAAATTATAACTTCATTAGGAACTGCCATAAACTTTTAGACCTTATAATAATAAAAAGTGTCTTTAATTCAAGGTTAACAGTCAACAGTCAACAGTCAACAGTCAACCGTCAACCGTCAACCGTCAACTTCCTTAAACTTTCGCTTCCAAAGACTTGAGAAACTCAGTATTTACCCCCGACTCCCGCGTCAGGGCAATTTTCCCAGTACGAGCAATTTCCTTAATCCCAAATCTATTCAGAACCTGGACGATCGCCACCATTTTACCGGGATCTCCCACAACTTCCAATGTCAGCGTATCATCACCAATATCCACCACTCGCGCTCTAAAAATTTGAGCTAACTCAATGATCTCCGATCGCGTCCCGCTAGCAGCATTAACTTTCAGCAACATCAACTCCCGTTCCACACAGGGAATTTCCGTTATATCCTGAACTTTAAGCACGTTAATCAACTTGTACAGTTGCTTTGTCAACTGTTCGATAATTTGGTCATCTCCGGGTACAACCATCGTAATCCGAGACACTCCCCCTTGTTCCGCCGGGCCAACGGCCAGACTTTCAATATTAAAACCCCTACGGGCAAATAAACCAGCAATTCGAGTGAGGACACCCGCTTCATCTTCAACTAAAACCGAAAGAGTGTGTTTCATTTCTCCAAAAAGACGCATTTCGTGCAATTCTACTTTCGCTAATTCGCCTTTTAGCAGAAGTGCACGCCCATTGAACCTGCCTTAGACATTTTATCGCGAGTTATTAGCCGTTCATCTGCAGGAAAAAACAATATCATATAAGCTGTCGGGGCCAGAGTCACCTCCGATCGACAATATCACTCATAGATCAGCGTAAATCCGCCCCCACCCGCTTATTGTTGTCGATCGCACGCACATGATCTAAGTAATTGTGTGTACGAACCTACACAATTACTTGATCGAATAAAAAGTTTTCACGTCGGTTGGCCCAGTAGGACTGAAATTTTGAGACCCAATGGGTCTCAAAATTCCTTCACAGAAAAACCCGGTGTTGCAGAGATGGCATCTGGCGGCGGACTTGTTCTAGTCGATCGGGATTAATTTCTGCAATTGCCACACCCGGTTCGTCTCCAGCATCCGCCAAAACCACACCCCAAGGGTCTACAATCATCGCGTGACCGTGAGTTTGACGGCGGCCGTAGTGGCGGCCAGTTTGTGCGGGGGCAATCATATAACAAGTATTCTCGATCGCCCTAGCTTGCAACAAAACCTTCCAGTGATCCTTGCCAGTGTAAGCAGTAAACGCCGCCGGCACGAACAAAATATCAGCCCCCTTGTACGACAAATGCCTGTACACTTCCGGGAACCGCACGTCATAGCACACCGAAAGTCCCAGCGTCCCCAACTCCGGCGACACATAAACCGACGGCAAATCTTCACCAGCTTTCACAGTGTTCGATTCCCTGTAAGTAATACCGTCTGGCACATTCACATCGAACAAATGTACCTTTCTGTACCTTGCCACTTCAGTGCCGTTTGGGTCTACCAGCAAACAAGTATTGTATACCTTCCCCCCCTCCGTCGGCACTGGAAATCCGCCACCCAGAATCGTTACCTGGAATCGCTGGGCCATCGTTTTGAGGAATTTTTCGCTTTGGATGCCGATCGCCTCTGAAGAAGCAATCTTTTCCTCCTCTTCTCCCATAAACGAGAAATTTTCTGGTAAGGAAACTAACTCCGCACCCCGACGCACTGCCAGGTCGATTAATTCCTCTGCCTGAACCAAATTTTTTTGCAGGTCAGGCAAGCTAGTCATTTGAATTGCTGCGGCGAGATAAGACTTCATCGATTCACAATATTAGTCATTAGTCATTAATCATTAATCATTAGCCATTAGTCATTAGTCATTGGGAACTAATTTGATAACTAAGTAGTTTAGATCCTTGGTTTTCACCCATTTAGGTGCTGGTTTTCTACTCAATGCTCCGGTTTGAGAGTTTTGATATTTGAGCTTTGAAATAACTTGATAAATCACCGCTCCAACTTCAAAACTCTCAACTTTTTTTCTAGGTTTAGGAACCTAAATCCACTGATTTTTTATGGCATCGGATGGAAAAGCAAGTCTGGGAAAAAACGGTTGAATTCAATTAAAATTCCCGCCGTTATCACCATCCAAGCTGCTGCCAATACTGGTGCGGTCGAAAGATACTTCAGAAAGTATTGCATGAATACTGCTCCTCAAAAGTCGAGACAACTTAAATTATGCGAACCGATTTTAGATTAAGGATTTTAGGCTGGGAATTTGTAAACCAACTAAAATCTAAAATCTAAAATCCCAAATTGCTAGCGCGGCGAAACAGTAATTTCGTCGTCCTTCGCAAACATTTCACCAGTGGTGATTTCTTTGAGAGCTGCTAGAGGCCACAAAAAGCCACTCAGCATCAATGGGACTGCCTTTGGAACATCGATAATAATCTCTTTTTCCTCAGGAGAGCCAGATTTTTTGGCTGCTTGCAGATAAGAACGGCCTACCCAACCAATCCAACCAGCAATATACAAGAACAGCACGCTGGGAATCAAAAAGTCTCCGGCTTTGCTCAAATTGCCGTCTACGATTAAGTGCGGGTATCCTTCCGGGCCGCACATAGCTTGAGAATAGCGATCGAATCTTGCTTTTGCAGATGCGGGGTCGCCATTCGTAGAACGGGCATTTTTAGCCAGTTCCTTGAATTCGGGAGAGTCCTTGCACGGCACTAAATTGTAAGCCGAAGCAACTGGAGCAAAACTGATCCAGACACTCAACACTAAAATTGCAGCAAACAATCGTCGCATGGAATTGTTTCCTTTTGTTACAAAACAATAAGTTTTTGTACAAGCATTTCAACTTGCCGATCTGGAATCCAGATTACCGTGTTTGTTGACAGTGTAAAGTATCCATCATTGATGCGGCAAATCCCAATAGAATGAGGGATTAGCGTTTTCATAGGTCAATGCTGAGCTAGCAATACCGTGAGGATATTCCTTCTTTGCATCCGATGATGGTCTTACCTGTCGATCGGGCAAAAATCCCTTAACAATAACCTGAGTACAGGTATAGCGAGGGACTTGCGCCGAATTAGTTAAGCTAGCAATAACTAACCTATCAAATAAAATTACCAGTTAATGGCAACCATTTTCGCAATCGAAACAAGTTGTGACGAAACAGCAGCAGCAATTGTTAAGAATCGTCAAGTTTGCAGCAATGTTGTAGCATCGCAAATTAAAATCCACGAGCAGTTTGGTGGGGTAGTGCCCGAAGTGGCTTCGCGGAGTCACCTAGAAATGCTCAATCAGGTAATTGCCCAGTGTCTCGGTGAAGCAAACCTGAGTTGGTCAGAAATTGACGGCATTGCAGCGACTTGTGCCCCTGGTTTAGTAGGTGCATTGTTAGTTGGGCTGACAGCGGCGAAAAGCTTGGCAATAGTCCATCAAAAACCTTTTTTAGGCGTCCACCACCTCGAAGGGCACATCTACGCTTCTTACCTTACCGAACCCGACTTGCAGCCACCGTTTTTGTGTTTGTTAGTTTCCGGGGGACATACTAGCTTTATTTACGTCAAAGATTGCGGCGTTTATGAAACAGTAGGACAAACACGCGATGACGCCGCCGGCGAAGCTTTTGATAAAGTCGCGAGATTGTTACAGCTAGGATATCCCGGCGGGCCGCTGATTGACAAATTAGCCGCCCTTGGCAATCCCCAAGCATACCCTCTACCAGAAGGCAGAATTTCCTTACCTGGTGGCGGCTACCATCCTTACGACAGTAGTTTTAGCGGGTTGAAAACCGCAGTTTTGCAATTAGTGCAGAAACTCAAAAAACAAAATAACAATGTGGGTGAGGAAGGCATCTTGACTGCCTCTACAATTAATGATATTGCGGCCAGCTTTCAGGAAACAGTAGCCAAGGGTTTAACAAAAAGAGCGATCGACTGTGCCGTAAATTTCGGGCTTACCACTATTGTAGTCGGTGGGGGAGTTGCAGCAAACAGCGGACTGCGAAAACACTTACAAGCAGCAGCAGGAAAACACAACTTGCGGGTATTGTTTCCGCCATTAAAATATTGTACAGACAACGCAGCCATGATTGGCTGTGCGGCGGCCGAACACTTGCAGCGAGGACACACATCACCGCTGACTTTGGGAGCAAATTCGCGGATGGCTGTCAGCGATATTATGGAACTGTACAAGAGTCATTAGTTATTAGTCATTAGTCATTAGTTAACAGTCATTAGTCAACAGTCAACAGTCAACCAAACGATGAAAATCCGCGACGCAGAAGAAAGCGATTTGCCAGCAATTGTTCAAATATATAACGCAGCAATACCGGGCAGAATGGCCACAGCAGATTTAAAACCAGTCTCAGTCGAAAGCCGCCTCCCGTGGTACAGAGAACACTCCCCCAATTCCTGGCCGATTTGGGTAATGGAATCAGAACAAAATATTGTTGGTTGGCTGAGTTTTCAGCTTTTCTACGGACGCGCTGCCTATCAGCATACAGCAGAAGTTAGCATCTACGTCGCACCCGATCGCCAACGCTGCGGAATCGGACAAAAATTATTGCAATCGGCAATTGTGCGGAGTCCTGAATTGAAGCTTAAAACTCTCATGGGCATAATTTTTGCTCACAATCAGCCGAGTGTAAGATTGTTTGAGAAATTTGGCTTTCAGCAGTGGGGATATCTGCCACAAGTTGCCGAACTTGACGGCTTTGAAAGAGATGTCGTAATTCTCGGTTTGCGTTGTCTGTAGGGAAACGGCAATGCCAATTGGTGTCAACTTAAGGTCAAACGTAATACCGGTCTGCTGTTTGACGATTAGGCCTCGATCCCCCCTAGCCCCCCTTAAGAAGGGGGGGACAGGAAGCGCTCAAAGTCCCCCTTTTTAAGGGGGATTTAGGGGGATCGAGACTACGGTAGAAGCGAGATTTTCCAGGCTCTGATGTTTGCTCAATCTGCTAAAATTGTAATTTCATCCAAAGATGCGATCGCCACATCAGCATTTTCCAAATGACTAACCTCCGCCTTCCCCCAACAAATCCCGATACAGCCAGCCGCGCCCGCATTTTTACCCATCTGAATATCGCCCGCTGAATCTCCCACCATCAAAGTTGCTGCGGGATTTACTCCCAGTTTCTCACAAGCTTGCAAAAACAATTTCGGATCTGGTTTATGAAGCGTTGAATCCACTCCCATTTCTAACTGAATCCACTCGGCTAATGCGTGGTGTTTCACAAATTTTTGCACCGATTCTGTTGTAGCAGCAGAAAGAATTCCCAGTTTTAAACCCGCTTCCGAAAGATATTTCAGCACTTCCAAACTGCCGACAAATAGAGGAGAAACAGCACTATTTTTAAACATTTCGTCAGCTTCGTCAAAAGCGCGGCGCGCAATAGTTAAAGATTCCAGCCATCCCCTGCCGGTTTCGGCGATGTATCCCGCCGCCACAATCTCATTTTCCCTGCGACTCCCGACTGCTAGCAAGCCCGTGGGGTCAATGCTGCCGCTTTCGATGCCGAAAGCCATTTGTAAAGGCTCTCCAACGCCCGGAATTTGAGCATCTGCGAGGCGCGCTCGCTTCATCCCCAATAGTCTCAAAAATTCTTGAGAATCCTCTAGAGTGCCGTCTTTGTCAAAAATTACGGCTTGGATATTCGAGAAGGTAATGCCCCGACATTTAATAGTTACCAAGAATCTGAACTCCGTAATATTTATATTTTTTGTATGGTCTCATATTGTCCTATTTTTAGCAATTGTTTTTAGCGCCACATAACTCTCTTGTCCCCCCCTTACTAAGGGGGGCTAGGGGGGATCTGGCCTTAACTATTACGAGATTGATCGTACTCTTGTCCCCCCCTTATTAAGGGGGGCTAGGGGGGATCTGGCCTTAACTATTACGAGATGCCCGATCGCACTCTTGTCCCCCCCTTATTAAAAGAGGTTAGGGGGGATCTGGCGCTAAGAATGACGATCGCACGCACCCAAAAACTCCTGACAAACTCCCTCAAAACACTGCAACACATCAACATTCGTAAACCTAACAACTTGCAGTCCATACCCCTCGAAAATCCCTGTTCTTTCCGCATCATGTTGTTTCCCCTGTTCGCTAAAATGACAAGCGAATTTCTTGATGGTACCCGCCACGTGATTTATCCGTGGAATCAATCCCAAATCGAAAATCCTCAAGCCCCCGCATTTATCGGTGGGGTCGCCTCTAAAATCTAAAATCTAAAATCTAAAATCGATTGACTCTCGCCATCAACCTCAATTACCAATCTTAAAGCAGCACAATAAAAATCTACAATAAAATTGTCGATCGGCCGCTGTCTCAAAACTCTAAAAGGGAAATTTCTCAGAAAATCTTCCCAAAGTTTCTTTTCGGCTGGAGTTGGATTTTTCCGAAGTTCCTTGGCGATAGGGATGAGTTTTGGGTTGTAAGGTAGGTGGAAATTCGAGTCGTTTAATTTGGTCATCATCCTCCTAATCTCGGATCGATCCCCCCTAACCCCCCTTAAGAAGGGGGGGACATGAAGCACTCAAAGTCCCCCTTCTTAAGGGGGATTTAGGGGGATCTCCGGGGGACAAGAGTTTAACTGCCTAATCTAATCTCAAACATCATAAATCAACACTCCAAAATATTTAAAATCGTCCTACTAAATTAGCCACCATTAATCCTAATACAACCGGCTTGATCGGCTTAATCATATGCCTTTGAAAACCAGCTTCGATCGCCCGATCGCGTTCTTTATCGCTCGCATAGGCAGTCAGCGCCGCGGCTGGGATTTCTCCTCCGGCTTCCGCAGCAAGAGCTCGCACTTCTCGAATTAAGAAATACCCATCTTCCTCTGGCATTCCGATATCGGAGATTAGCAAATCATATCTGCCCGGATTTTCAGTCAAAGCAGCGATCGCACTTCTGGCAGATGCAACTGCCAAAACCTCAGCCCCGTAGCCTTCAAGCACAAATTGTAAAAAGTCGCGGGTATCGATCTGATCGTCTACGGCTAAGATGTGCAAGCCTTCTAGAGAGGGGACGCGATCGCTAGAGGCGTTTAAAGGCCCTACCAAAGCAGTTGACTTTAAATCGATCGCCGATGTCAACTCTTGAGGCAGCGATCGCAACGGCAATCTCACAGTCATTGTAGTTCCTTGTTCTTCACCCGGACTTTCGGCTTGCACCGTTCCCCCGTGCAATTCAACCAGGTGACGCACGATCGACAAACCCAATCCCAGCCCTTGATTCCCTTTAACGCTGCTGGAATCGCCTTGATGGAAACGATCGAAAATATACCGCAAAAATTGTGCCCCAATGCCTTTTCCCGTATCGCTGACTCGAAGTTGAGCATGATTCTCGATCGTCGATAGCAGGATTTCCACTCGTCCCCCCGCCGGAGTAAACTTAATCGAGTTAGACAGAAGATTCCACACAACTTGCTGCAAGCGATTGATATCCCCTAAAACAGTCGTAGGAATCAACTGCGAAACAATTTGAATGTTTTTGGCTTCGGCGGATAATTGCACCCCCTCCAGCGCAGCTTGCACCACTAACCGCAGATCGATCGGACAAATGCACAGTTGAAGCTTGCCACTCGTAATCCGGGAAATATCCAGGATATCTTCGATTAACTGAGATTGCGCCCTCGCGCTGCGCTCGATCACCTCTAAAGCCTTAGTAACGGCTGGTTCCTTTAATTTCCCGGAACGCAGAATTTGTGACCAGCCCAGGATCGGAGTCAAAGGATTGCGTAATTCGTGGGAGAGATTCGCCAGAAATTCATCTTTACTACGGTTGGCGGTTTCTGCCTGGTGGCGGGCCAACTGTTCCTGCTGTAATAACTGCGATCGTACAGTTTCCAACTGCTTGCGCTGCGTGATATCCTCGATCGACAACAGAATCATTAAAGCTTGATCTTCTCGTTCAAGTTTACAAGCATTCAGCAGCATGGTTTTGGGCCCGATCTTATCAAACAGGTGATCCAACTCAAAGTTTTCAAGCTGAACATCACTAACCAGAATATCTTCCAGAATCCATCGCACTTGGGGGATATTCCACTGCCCGTTGCCTAGCTCAAATAGCGAAGATTTTGCTGTTTCTGACGGTGAAACCTGAAACATTTCATAAAACGATCGATTTGCTTTATTCACTCGGAAATCAGCATCTAGGACGACTAAAGGCGTTTGCACAGTTTCCACAATGGTTTCAGCATAATTTCGGGCCTCCTCCAAGGTTCTGGCACTGCGTTTAAGAGCATCAATATCGAGCAAAACCATCACCACACCGTCAATCTGATTTTCCGTTGTCCGGTAAGGACGAATGCGGAGGTTGTACCAATATCCCGATAAAGTTTGAATTTCTTGTTCTTTCGTCTGGAGAGTATCAATCACCTCCAAAATCATCTGTTCCAAGTTAGGAACGTTCAGAGTTGAGCGAATGTCGCTAAAGGGTCGTCCAACATCTGTAGGAATCACACTAAAAATTTGCTGTGCCGTTGGCGTAAAGCGTCGAATCTGTAAATCGTTTGTCAGCATTAAGATAGGGATATTGATACTGGAAAGCAAATTTATCAGATCGTTATTGACCAGGCTTTGTTCAATATTGCGGCTGCGAAGTTCATCATTAGTGGTAGTGAGTTCCTCATTAGTGGCTTGAATCTCTTCTTTGGCAGTTTCTAACTCCTCATTGGTGCTTTGCAACTCCTCGTTGCTGGATAGGATTTCTTCGTTCGCAACTTTGAGGTCTTGGTTGAGACTTTCCTGATCCTGGATCACCGCTTGCAGTTGGGCTTGAGCCGCAGTTTTTTCTTGGTTAGCGGCTGCAAGTTGCTGCCTCAGCAGCTCAATTTCGCGCACTAAATCAGGTTGCTCGAAGTTTTCAGAAGGGAGAGTGCTGAAGTTAAGTACGCGGGGTGCAGCCTCTTCAAATACCACTAAAAAGTAGCGTCCTTCGGCCGCCTGTGGCTGGAACGGAATCACCTCAAAATTGACGATACTCGATCGTCCGCCCGATTCAAGCAAAACCCTTTCTCTCCTAATGGTTACGTTCTGCGTTTGTGCCTGATAAATCGCGGTGCGAAGCTCAACCAGCAAGCCTGCCCTTGCCATTGCCAGCAAGTTTAAGTCGGGCGTTCCGGCTACCACTCTCAAGTAAGGATCGATGTCTCCCCGCACTTGCAGGATTTTCATCTGCTCGTTGACAACCACACTGGCTGGGGCATATCGATTTAAAATCAGTTGGTCAGTTTCTTGTTGTAAATCCAAGCTATTCGTCAAATTCTCCTTCACTTCCTGCCGTTCACGTGCTTTAGCGACGGGATAGGAACTCGGCGTAAACGAAAAATGGGGACGAGTCCCAGTCAACTTTTTGGCATAAATTTTAGACTTTTTATCCACTGAAGTAAACAAGTAGGAAAATTCTCCGGTACTCTCAGAAGTGCCTAACAGGAGAAAGCCCGTTGGCTTAAGACTGTAATGGAAAATCGGCATCACTTTTTTTTGCAATGACTCTCCCAAGTAGATCAGCACATTGCGACAGCTAACTAAATCGAGATTGGAAAAAGGCGGGTCGCTGCCTAAGTCTTGTCGGGCAAATACACAGAGTTCACGGACTGCCTTGGTGATTCTATAGCTACCTGTTGCTTCGGCAATAAAGAAGCGAGTACGTCGTTCTGGTGAAACATCTACCATCTGGTTTTCTGAGTAGACGCCAGACCTCGCTTTGCCAATTGCGTGTTCGCCAATGTCCGTGGCAAAAATCTGGATCGCTGGTTGGATGACTCGATCGCTCAAAAACTCTAACAAGCAAATCGCGATCGAATAAACTTCTTCACCTGTCGAACATCCCGCCACCCAAATCCGAATCGGAGTTTCGGCCGATTTATTTTGGGTAATCGTGGGGAAAACCAGTTCTGTTAACTTTTCAAAGGCTTCGGGATCGCGGAAAAAACTGGTAACGTGGATCAGGATTTCTTCATACAAAGCTGTGACTTCAGCCGAATTGTGTCGAAGATGTTGGGCGTAATCATTCAAGCTTTCCAGCTTGTACAAAACCATCCGTCGCTGGATGCGTCGAGCGATCGTCTTGGGTTTGTAGTGGCTAAAATCAACGCCTGTCGTGGATTTTAGCAGGGCAAAAATAGTAGCCAGGGCATCTCCCTGTTCGGGCGATTCCTCAACTTTTGTCATGGCAAGCGGGCCAGTCAGAAGGGGATTGTGACTATAGTTTGCCAGTTCCTCGGCAATTTTTTCCGGTGGCAGAACGAAATCGACATTTCCTGTGGCAACAGCGGTATTCGGCATACTATCGAATTTTGCTGTGTCTTGACATTGAGCAAAAGTCATGCCTCCGGCTGCTTTGATTGCCTTGAGCCCGAGTGAACCGTCTCCGTCTCCCCCGGATAAAACTACGGCGATTGCTTTGTGCCCGCGATCGATCGCCAATGAGGTAAAAAACGCATCTCCCGGCATATATTTGCCATAAATCTTCTCGCGCGGTGAGAGTTGCAGCACGCCTTTACATACCACCATCTTGGTGTTGGGCGGAATAACGTAGACTTGATTGGGCTCTACAGCTACGCCGTCTTCTACCTCATTCACAGGCATTTGCGTGGTTCGCGCAAGAATCTCGCTAAGCAGACTTTTGTGATTGGGGTCTAAATGTTGAATCAGCACAAACGCCATACCCGTATCGGCCGGTAAATGGCTGAGTAACTGCGTGAATGCTTCCAACCCTCCTGCTGAGGCGGCAATCCCAACAATGGGAAAGGGGGCATCGGTTTCGGTTAATTGTTCGCTGTCGAGGGCGGCTGGTGCGATCGATTCGAGTGTATTTTCTGGAGAGGCCTGATGAGAAGTCATGCTATGAAGTCGAGGACTTCAGCTATTCAGCAACCTACAGTTCTCGCAAGATGCCGCTGAAGAACCCGTACTATACTTAAGTATACCTTAAGTTATAGGTATTATTCAACTCATTTAATGAGTAAGTATACTGTTGGAGCCATGATCTGAGCGCGATCGAACAACTCTATCTGCTGTTGGGGCGATCGCAACGAGAGGCTAGCAATAACTACTTATATTTGTTTACCTACTTAGCTTTTTTTAGCGACAAGTGTAGCAGACAGCGGGATTACTGATTCCGTGTTTATTCTAGCAGTATAAGTGACTTGTGCGCCTTGTATTCCTTTTAAATCTTCAACTCGTTTTTGAATTTCGGAGACTCCAGCAGTTTTTAATCCACTTAAAAATGCTTGGTCATGATAAACTTCTTCGGAAAACGAAACTTCGTCACTTTTAGAAAGATTTTGAATCCTGGCAGCTTTGTTGACTGTGGAGCCAAAATAGTCGATCGAATTATTGAGATTTACGAGCAAAGCCGTACCTCGGTGAATACCAATTCTGACTTGAATCCACTCTGCTTGTTGGCGAGTTGAATTGTATTTCCTGAAACTAGCCACAGCATCGGTGGCTGTCATAATTGCTTGTTCGTTGCTGATAAAAGAAGCCATGACGGCATCGCCGATGGTTTTAATTACTTTTCCGCCAAATTTCTCGATCGACTCAAAGAAAATTTCAAAATGATCGCGGACAATATTGTAAGCTTTGGTATCTCCCAGTGTTTCGTACATTCTGGTAGAACCGGTAATATCAGTAAACATAATAGTAATCGCCCGAATCTTGACTCGCTCTCTTTCCGATATTACTTGATCGCCAAACAAACGCTTATAATCCGGGTGATGAAGCAGTTGCATTCCTGACAGCCGCAGGGGCAGTTGTTCTAATGTCAGTTCATCGGGCAATTGATCTGAATGCAAAATCAGCCCGGACAAATTGTGTTCGGTATTAGTTAATTCAAGCTTAACTTTTCCCGGACGCACGGCGAGCTCTTTTTTGTCAAAATCTGGGCCGGCTAACTGCTGGAGTTTAATTTCTTGTATGGCTTCTGTTTCTTCGCCTTCAACCTTTAAAATCCCTTTAGCTAAAGTTAGGGGACAGCAGTAGCGGTATCTACCTTCTTCTAAGGTGACAATCTCTGATTCGGTGCAGTATAAAGGCGTTACCAGTTGCAGTTTGCTCTGGAGTACGGGAGGGGGAGCGCAGACGGGCCGCAGTTGCGGGTCTTCGATTTCTTTGTTCAGGGAAAAAGTAACTTCGACGCGATCGAGCAAATCAATTTTAAACTCGCGATCGCACATCGGGCAAAAAGACATTTCTGATGTGTCTGCCAAATCTTTAAATTCTTCTGTAATCATGTTGCAGTGGGGGCAGTGAATATCCCAGTGCAAGTCGAAGACGCCGGCTTTCACTCCGTGCAGAAATTCGGAAGTAATTTTTTTAACATTCTTGACTGTATCGCCTGCTACGTAGTAAGGATTAATTCTCAATCTCTGCAAAATGTGGGAACCGGTTAACCAGTTTTCGATTTGGTCGATCGTTCCTTTGCTCGAATTGGGACGTTTTTTTAGCTGTTCTAATTTTTCTTTTAATAGTTCGATGTTCATGATCCACTTGCCTTTGAGCGTCAGGGCAAGAAATTTCTAAGTATTATTTTGTGTAATTTGCTTGTCTAGTTTGTTTTTGCCTGACAATGCTGATGAGTTTGCACTTGTGCGGAGGTCCCTGATGTTTGTAAATCTTAACAAATTAGGAATGAAAAATAAATAAGGTGACTAATAGAGCAATAGTTTACCTTGGATCAAGGCTTCTGGGGTTTAATTGTGCAAGTTATTGATTTTTCATTCCTTAGCAGCGTAAAGGCTAGGTTTATTTAGGCAGATTGATCGCGCTGCCACTTTTTTTGATTCAAAGTGCGATCGCTGCATCGGTCTACAGAAATAGGTTAAATCTCGGTAATTAAGAATGGGGAATTGGCAATTGGGAATTGTCAACCACCGAGCAGCGACTAATGACTAATGACTAATGACTAATGACTAATGACTAATGACTAATGACTAATGACTAATGACTAATGACTAATGACTAAT
>NZ_JAUBOY010000012.1:64671-135335 GCF_036700465.1 Microcoleus sp. T3_A4
GACTAACTCAAAAAAAAAGAGGGAAAATTCCCTCTTTTAATCACACTAACTGTGATGTTATTCTTCTGTCGCAGGAGGGATTTCTTCCTCTACATCTAATACTGCTTCGGGTGCTGCTTCGGGTGCTGCTTCGGGTGCTGCTTCGGGTGCTGCTTCGGGTGCTGCTTCGGGTGCTGCTTCGGGTGCTGCTTCGGGTGCTACTTCCGGCAGATCCTCTTCCATTGCTGAGGGTACATCTTCGAGTTCGTCGGAGAAGTCATCAGCATCAGTTGAGTCTACAGGAATGTCTATGCCTGCTTTAGCTTGCTTTTGAGCCAGCATTTTCTCGCGGAACTTAGCTGCCATTTCCTCAGCTTTTTCGTATACCAATTCGCGATTTTTGACCATCGCGCCCGGTTCCGGTTCCAACTGCTTGGTGGAGAGAGAAATCCGGCCCCTCTCGGCATCCAAGTCAATGATCATCACTTTCACTTCGTCGTTGACATTGAAGACGCTATGAGGCGTATCGATGTGATCGTGTGAAATTTCCGAGATGTGCAGCAAGCCGCTGACGCCGCCGATGTCGATAAAGGCACCGTAAGGCTTGATACCGCGTACTGTACCGATGACGACTTCCCCAACTTCGAGGCGGTTCATCTTGCGCTCAACTAAGGCGCGACGATGACTCAACACTAGGCGGTTGCGGTCTTCGTCTACCTCTAAGAATTTTAATGGTAATTCTTCGGCGACTAATTCTTCCTTCGGTTTGCGGGTACTGATGTGAGAACCGGGAATAAAGCCTCGCAAGCCTTCTATTCTCACGAGTGCGCCGCCGCGGTTGGTGGCAAATACTTGCGATCGTACTGTGGCATCTTCTGCTTGCAGTTGTCGCACTCTTTCCCACGCCCGCATATACTCGATGCGCCGGATGGACAGGGTTAATTGTCCGTCTTCATTTTCATCGGTTAGAATGAAAAATTCTCTGGTTTCGTTCGATTGCAATACCTCTTCAGGGCTTTCCACTCGATTGATGGACATTTCCTGAATGGGAATGTACGCTGCTGTTTTAGCACCGATATCAATCAGAGCGCCCCTGGGTTCTATACTAAAAACTGTACCCGCTACTACATCGCCCGGGCTAAAGTGATAGTCATATTTATCAAGTAGGGCTGCAAAATCTTCGTGAGTAAAGCCGATGTCTTTGACTGTGGTTTTGAGATTGACCATGCGAATAGTTTCCTAGGATTTCTCTCCTTCATGTTTTTCGTTTGTGCCGGCAGATATTAGAGATTTTGGTGAAAAAGCGATTAACTTTTTTCAAAATCTTTTACTAAAGTCAGTTTTCGCTAACTTTTGCCGGGTGCAACTGCACACCAGCGCTTGCCATTACTGTTACTCCATACTCTGTGTTAAAACGTTGCATCTTAACATTCCGAGTCAAGTAGACTATTTTGACACTCTCAGGTATAAATAAACTGAGATTCTTCATTCAACGAGCCGACTTGCTGGCGACAGGATTACTCCAGTCTAAGTAGAGGTCGGTTTCTCCAGAAGCGTAAATTTCGGTATGCCCTACCGTATTTAATTAGTCACCGATCTTTAGTTAGGTTTTGTTCAAATGCGAGCTTTCCTAAACTGCAACACCGTTAGGTGTGACTACGCACTCAACTAATCCAGTTAAGTTTTTACGTTGTCTAGTTATACTCTATTTTAGACCGATGACGATCATATCACACCCAGGACTCTTACTGAGAAAAAAGAACACTCGATCGAATGAGAGTCCCTTGAGTCGCTATTCCTCCCGGCCTTCCTCGCGACACGGTTTTCAATCTCCCAGAATATATCGATAAATTAATTTAAGCGAGCTTAGCTGGGAGTAGCGCAGGATGCTGGGCTTTCTCGATCGACTGCTTCGGAATCCGGCAAATCTGCGTCAAAATTTGTCTTTGTTTCTGTATCTTCAGCTTCGTTGAGGGGATTCTGAAGGTGATTTAGGGTATCTACAAAATCTCGGATGCCTCGAAATTGACGATATACGGAGGCAAAACGGACATAAGCGACTTCGCTGAGCGGCCGCAGGTGCAACAGCACCAGTTCCCCTATTTCTGAACTGGCGATCTCTCGGAGCGATCGACCTTGGAGTTGGGCCTCAATTTCTTCTGCCAGAGTTTCGAGATGCCCCGAAGACAAACCGGTTTTTTCGCAGGCCCGAATCAATCCCCTAACTAATTTTGACCTGTCAAAAGATTCGCGCTTGCCGTCCCGCTTGATCACCGTAATCGGCACAAATTCTATGCGTTCGTAAGTTGTGAAGCGGTGCTGGCAGTTCAAACACTCACGCCGCCGACGGATGCTTTGACCTGATTCGGCTGAACGCGATTCTAAAACGCGACTATTTGTGTGTTGGCAGGAGGAACAGCGCATGATTGCTGATTTTAAAAGGCATGGCCAGCAAATGGCCATTCATCTAACCGCCTGGGGTCTGATGAATGGCTGGACTAGAAAAAATCACTTAGCACACAGCGGTGAAATAGTCCCGCACCAAATTAGATCACTATGATGCGGGCTAACCGCAGTCCGGTTCAAGATATTTTGGACTTGCTGGAGGCGTATAGCTAATTATTTGCCAATCCGGGGAGGTTCCCGAAAGGCGATCGCAAAAAATAGTACGCCTATGGCTAAAGCCAGAATCAAAATGTAAGCAACGCTTTCCATGTTAAATTTTCCCTATCTTCCCTTGCCGTATTATCTTATCTTAATTGTTGGTTTTATTATTAACTAAAAAAACCCGGTTTCTTCAAGAAACCGGGTTTTTTTACACCGGGGATGTTTCCCGGCTAGCCAGAGGCTGGCGAAATTTAGAGAGGTTCTTCTCTTCTGGTGGTCACGTCGCCCAGTTTTTGGAACAGGCCCCACTCGACTTGTTCTTCCAAGTCAGCCTCAACTCCAGCAAACACGTCGCGGAAAATAGTCCGAGAACCGTGCCAGATATGGCCGAAGAAGAACAGCAAAGCAAAGCAAACGTGTCCGAAAGTGAACCAACCGCGAGTCGAAGTGCGGAAAACGCCGTCAGAGTTCAAGGTTTCGCGATCGAACTCAAATACTTCACCCTTTTGAGCAGCGCGAGCAAACTTCTTAACATCTAGAGGATTATTAAAGGTTTGACCGTTAAGTTCGCCGCCGTAGAAGCTGACGGTAACTCCGCTTTGTTCAAAGCTGTATTTTGATTCAGCACGGCGGAAGGGGATGTCAGCGCGAACGACCCCATCTTTGTCCGTCAAAATTACTGGGAAAGTTTCAAAGAAGTTGGGGAGGCGGCGAACCGACAATACCCGACCTTCGCTGTCAGTAAATACTGGATGGCCCAGCCAGCTTTTCGCAATACCGTCGCCATTGACCATCGCGCCGGCCCGGAACAAACCGCCTTTAGCAGGAGAGTTGCCCACGTAGTCGTAGAAAGCCAATTTTTCAGGAATTTGTTCGTAAGCTTCTTGGAAGCCTTGACCACCGGCCAAGCTAGCTTGAGCTCTGCGATCGATTTCTTGTTGGAAATAGCCACTGTCCCACTGATAGCGAGTCGGGCCAAAAAGTTCGATCGGAGTCGCAGCAGAACCGTACCACATCGTACCCGCAACCACAAAGGCTGCGAAGAACACGGCAGCGATACTGCTAGAAAGTACAGTTTCGATATTCCCCATCCGCAGGGCTTTGTAAAGACGTTCCGGCGGCCGCACTGTCAAGTGGAACAAACCGGCAATTACGCCGACTACGCCCGCTGCAATGTGGTGAGCCACGATGCCTCCCGGATTATACGGGTCAAAGCCTTCAGGGCCCCAAGCAGGTGCCACTGGCTGGACGTGACCGGTCAGGCCGTAGGGGTCGGAAACCCACATTCCCGGGCCAAAAAGTCCCGAAAGGTGAAATGCGCCGAAGCCGAAGCAAAGCAAGCCGGAGAGGAACAGGTGAATGCCAAACATTTTTGGCAAGTCAAGGGCTGGTTCACCGGTGCGAGGGTCTCTGAAAAGTTCTAAGTCCCAAAATACCCAGTGCCAAACTGCTGCTAAGAACAGCAGGCCCGATAGAACGATGTGAGCGACGGCGACGCCTTCAAAGGACCAGAAGCCCGGATCGACGTTACCTTCGCCAGTGATGCTCCAACCGCCCCAAGAACCCGTAACTCCCAAGCGAGTCATGAAGGGCAACACGAACATCCCTTGACGCCACATTGGGTTGAGAACTGGGTCTGTGGGATCAAAAACTGCTAGTTCATAAAGGGCCATTGAGCCGGCCCAACCTGCCACGAGGGCAGTGTGCATTAAGTGTACAGAAATCAATCGGCCTGGGTCATTTAAGACGACTGTGTGTACGCGATACCAGGGTAGTCCCATTGACTGCGGTTCTCCAAGGTGTAAGTGATGATGTCTATTTTTACGGAAAAATCAGATTCTGAATCCCCAGCAGTTACCTGTAGGGTTTAAAACTCTGCCTTTTGCCGACTGCCATCTACCTTCAAAGGTGGAGGCATAAAAATGAAAGTTATTTAAAGAAGTGTATCGAGTGTTAGAACCGATTGCAATATGTTGAGCATTACATTAGTTGCGGATTGCCCATTTCGCAGCGGGCGGCGATCGTCCCGAGGCGTTCGAGGACTTGCTCGGCATCGATCAGTCTGGTGAGGGTGACGTTGCCGATATTTTTGGCGGGATCGGCGGGATCGGGACGGACTGCTGGTTGGACTTCTACCATGAGTACGGCGTCTTCTACGCGGTAGAGCCACATTTTTTCGTTGCGATCGGAAAGACAGAGGTTGAGCTGTTGGATGTCCGGCGGCCGCCTCCAGGCGGCGTGACTCCACTCGCCGCCTACGCCCCAGACGCGCCCAACTTTCCAGCCGTCGGATAAGAAGAAGTATTTCACTTGTGTACGCTTGTTGAGATTTTTTTGTCTAACATAGCGCAAAACTGCCTGATTACGGAATTATTGAACCGCGAAGGCGCGAAGCGTGCATATTAAATATGGTTATTCGATCGACTATTGCCTATAATATGCTATGTGCAGATAGTAGATTTACAGATCATTAGAATAAGTTAATCGAGCAAGAAACAGATGACAATTAGCCTGAAGACTATTATGGAGAATTTGCCTCCCGAACAACGAGCAATAGTCGAAAAGCGATCGATTGAGTTGATGGCTGAAGAAATGACCTTGCAAAACTTACGAAAAGCAAGGAAATTTACTCAGATTCGCATGGCAGAATTATTAAAAATGCGTCAAAAAAATGTGTCGCGACTCGAACGCCGTGCGGATTTGTTGGTATCTACTTTGCAAAGTTATATCGCGGCAATGGGTGGGGAGTTGTCATTTGTCGTAGAATTCAAAGATCGACCCCCCGTAAAAATTACTGGATTAACATCGATGTTTGAAGAAAGCAGCTACACTAATGGAGAGGAAGAGTTTTAATTGAGGAAACTAAAACCTAATTTTGCCAGATGTCTATTCTTCAATCTAAAATCTAAAATCTAAAATCTAAAATCTAAAATCTAAAATCGAATGACCGCACAAACACCAGTAGAATTCCAAGACAGTTTCGACATCATCGTAGTAGGTGGCGGACACTCCGGCTGCGAAGCAGCCCTCGCCACTTCTCGCCTCGGCTGTCGCACCCTTCTCCTCACCCTCAACCTCGACAAAATTGCGTGGCAACCTTGCAATCCTGCTGTCGGTGGCCCGGCTAAAACCCAACTCACTAACGAAGTTGATGCGTTAGGCGGGGAAATTGGCAAAATGGCCGATCGCACCTACCTACAAAAACGCATCCTCAACTCTTCGCGAGGCCCCGCAGTGTGGGCGCTGAGGGCACAAACTGACAAGCGGGAATACGCCGCTGTAATGAATAATATTGTCGAAAACCAAGAGAATTTGACCATCCGGGAAGCGATGGTGACAGACTTAGTTTTGGGAAAAAACGAAGAAGTTATCGGAGTTGAAACATACTTCGGCGTCGCTTTTGAATGCAAAGCAGTAATTCTGACCACAGGCACTTTTTTAGGTGGCACGATTTGGGTAGGCAATAAGTCGATGCCCGCCGGACGTGCGGGAGAATTTGCCGCCGTTGGCTTGACGGAAACTCTCAACCGTTTGGGCTTTGAAACAGGCAGGTTGAAAACTGGAACTCCCGCAAGAGTTGACAAACGTACTCTCGATTACACCAACCTGGAACCGCAGCCGGGAGATGCAGAGGTTCGCTGGTTTAGTTTCGATCCAGAAGTTTGGATCGAACGGGAACAAATGCCTTGTTATTTAACTCGAACTACACCAGCTACTCATCAGTTAATTAGAGACAATTTGCACCTTTCTCCAGTCTACGGCGGCTGGGTTGATGCGAAGGGGCCGCGCTATTGTCCGAGTATTGAAGATAAGATTGTGCGGTTTGCGGATAAGGAAAGTCACCAGATTTTTATTGAACCGGAAGGTAGAGATATTCCTGAACTTTATATCCAAGGTTTTTCGACTGGTTTACCGGAAAATTTGCAATTGCAAATGCTGCGGACTCTTCCGGGTTTGGAAAAGTGCGAGATGATGCGCCCTGCTTATGCTGTGGAGTATGATTATTTGCCTGCAACTCAGTGCTTTCCGACGCTGATGACTAAGAAGATTGAAGGGCTATTTTGCGCGGGTCAGGTGAACGGTACAACTGGATATGAGGAGGCTGCTGCACAGGGGGTCGTGGCGGGAATTAATGCGGCCAGGTTTGCGAAAAATCAGGAGATGATTGTGTTTCCTCGCGAGCAAAGTTATCTCGGGACTCTGATAGATGATTTGTGTACGAAGGATTTGCGGGAACCTTACCGGATGTTGACTTCGCGATCGGAATATCGGCTATTATTGCGATCGGACAATGCTGACCAACGCTTGACGCCGCTGGGACGGGAAATTGGTTTGATTGACGATCGCCGGTGGGAGTTATTTGAGCGGAAAAAAGCTAATATTGTGGCAGAGAAGGAACGCTTGTACTCGACGCGGGTGAAAGAGCACGAGGAAGTTGGCAAGGCAATTTTTGCGGGCACTCAACAAGCGATTAAAGGTTCGATTATTCTTGCTGATTTGTTGCGTCGTCCTGGTTTTCATTATGTGGATTTGGAACGCTACAATTTAGGAAATTCTAGTCTGAAGTTGGCTGAGAAAGAGGGTGCGGAAATTGACATTAAATATTCTGGCTATCTGCAAAAACAGCAAAATCAAATTGATGAAATTGTCAGACATGAACGCCGACAATTGCCTGCGGATTTGGATTACATGGCAATTACAACTCTCTCGAAAGAGTCGCGGGAAAAGTTGGCTAAGGTGAAACCGCTGACGATTGGCCAAGCGGCGAGAATTGGCGGGGTGAATCCGGCTGATGTTAATGCTTTGTTGATTTTTCTGGAAGTGCGAAACCGTCAGCAGCCAGCGGGTGTAGGTAAATAATTTACACTAGAGGTGTCTCAAGGCTTCCTTCAATTTTATGAAATATAGCAATCCTTGCAGGAGTCGTAAACTTTTTACCCCACCCCAACCCTCCCCTTATCAAGGGGAGGGAGTAAGAAATTCACAAATGATGCGAGTATTCCTATAACAGTATGAAAAAGTGTGGCTATTGTGGCACCACTATTTGGTTTAGCGGCTTTCATATTGATGGATAGATATTCTGGGTTTTGCTGAGTCACGGTATGAATCAACTTTTATCGGAATTTACAAAACTCACCCGACTTGGCTTATAAAAACTCCGAAATCGGGAATTGATACCTGTATTCAGCAACGCCACAAAAATGGAAAACTGGCAGAATGTCAACTCTAACTGATGAACTTCTGCCAGTATATTGTAGATATTGATCAATCCTCGAACCAACTCTGAATTTCGCAAACATCCTGCATAAGAATTAGCGTTCATCGGTGGTTCAAACATCCCCGAAATCCCCACCAGCTTTGCCCCCCTCAAAGCCTTAGAAGAACAGCCAGATGCCTTGCTATACGCTTATATATGCGGTCACCGGTGGTAGTGGGGAATAGAGCGGAATGTGGTATTGGGCGATCATTGCACAATCGGCTAAATAGTCATTCCCCAACTTCGATAACAACAGTGGGAGAGTCGGAGAGAGGGAGAATTAGGAAAATCTTCCTTTATTCTCCTGACTACTGACTACTGACTGCTGACTGCTGACTAATGTGCCCAGAGAATCACACCAGCTTCATAAGGACTGCTGAGATTATCGTGCTTGGGCAAAACACGCAACGACAAACCTTGCAAACCGCTAGAAGTATAAGTAATGTCAGCCGTATAAAGGCTAGCATTGTGAGAATCTTCTCCCAAATACTCCATCACCACCGGCACGCCACCAATGATATCGCCGTTAGCATCAACCGAGCCTTGATAAAGTTCAACTTGCACGTCTGCAGGCGTCAATCCCATCAGATTAATCCGAGATTTAACAGATATCGACTGATTGACCTTAACTTCTTTATCCTGCGAAATATCAACAGCCTCAATCTTAATATCGTGCCATTTCGCGAGAACGTGCTTCTTCCAGTGAGACAACTCCTTGGCCGGAGCGCAATTATCCGAAGTCATAGTGTGGTAGCGATCGCTCACCGGGAAATATGCCCGTCGCGCGTAATCTTTCACCATCCGAGCAGTATTGAACAAAGGACAATTCAAGCGAATAGAATCCTTCATTTTCTCCGTCCAACCGCGGGGAATGCCATCAGCATCCCGGTTGTAAAACAGCGGTACAACTTCTTTTTCCATTAAGTCGTACAAAGCATTAGCCTCGACCTCATCCTGATACTTAGTATCTTCGTAAAACTCCCCATGTCCGATCGGCCAACCGGTACGAACATAATCAGCCTCATCCCACCATCCGTCAAGAATGCTCAGATTCGGCAAACCATTCATCGAAGCTTTCATCCCGGAAGTACCCGAAGCCTCACGCGGGCGGCGTGGCGTATTCAGCCACACATCGCAGCCAGACACCATCATCCGAGCAACGTTAATGTCGTAGTTCGGTAAAAACACCATCGAGCTCATCGTCTCGTGCTCGCGGATGAAGTGAACGATATCCCGAATCAATTCCTTACCCGGAATATCCATCGGGTGAGCCTTCCCAGCAATCACAAACTGCACCGGGCGATTTTGATCCCGCATGATCCGCATGATTCGATCGACATCGCGCAAAAACAGCGTCGCCCGCTTGTAAGTAGCAAAGCGGCGGGCAAACCCGATCGTCAGCACCTTGGGATTGAGAGCTTCCCGCGCGTGTTCGATTTCCGTTTGGGCCGCACCGCGTTCACGCAAAGTCTTTTGCAGCCACTCCCGCGCGAACACCACCAACTCCGATCGACAGCGTTCGTGATTGCGCCATAGTTCCTCATCAGGAATCGACGAAAGCCTGTCCCAGAGACGATCGTCCTTACCGGTCATTTCCCAGTCCGGGCCAAGGTATCGATCGTACAACTCCTGAGTAGACTTCGCCACACAACTGCGAGCGTGCACCCCGTTGGTAATCGAAGTAATCGGTACTTCTTCCTGGGGCAAACCCGGCCACAAACCCTGAAACATCGGGCGCGACACCACCCCGTGCAAAGCCGCCACCCCGTTGACAAAACTCGACATTTTAATAGCCAAAATTGCCATATTCAGAGGTGCGGACAAATCGCCAGTATTCTCCCGGCCCAATCCCAAAAACTCATCTTGCGACAAGCCAAATATCTTGGGATAGTGACTCAGATAGTGCATCACCATATCCGGCTCGAACAAGTCAAATCCAGCAGGTACCGGCGTGTGAGTCGTAAACATACTGCTCGAAACCACCACCTGTTCCGCTTCCACGAAACTCAGGTGATATTCCTCCATCAGCATCCGAATGCGTTCCAAAGCCATGAAAGCCGCGTGGCCTTCATTCATGTGATAAGCCGTAACTGTCAGCCCCAATGCCTTGAGCATTTTCACGCCGCCGATGCCCAGCATGATTTCTTGGTGCATCCGCAGAGTTTTATCACCGCCATACAGTTGGTCGGTAATATCTTGGTCGTAGCGACTATTAGGTTCAATATTTGTATCCATTAGGTACAAAGGAACCGTTCCCACTTGTACCCGCCAAATCCGGGCATACACCTTGCGGCCGGGATAGTCTACCTCAATCCGCAATTCCGAACCGTCGGGATTGCGTTCTGGGTGCAGCGGCATATTGTAGAAATCGTTGAGCGGATAGCGTTCTTGTTGCCAGCCGTCGGCGTTGAGATACTGCGAAAAATAACCTTCTTGGTAGAGTAGGCCGACACCGACTAAGGGCAAGCCCAAATCACTAGCTGATTTGAGGTGGTCGCCTGCGAGCACGCCCAAACCGCCTGAATAGATGGGTAGGGCTTTAACTAAGCCGAATTCCATCGAAAAGTAAGCGTAGCATTCCTGCTGCTCGGTGCCGCGCTGTTTGCGGTACCAGGCGCGATTTTTGAGATAATCGTCTAACTGCTGGGCTGCTCGGTTCATTTGGGCAATGAAGCCTTCGTCTTCTGCCATTTCTTGCAGCCGCTCTTGAGATATGGTTCCGAGCATCAGCACCGGGTTTTGGTTGCTGGAGTCCCACAGGTCTCGATCGAGGCGGCGGAAGAGGTCTTTGGTATCGACGTTCCAGTCCCAGTGCAAGTTGTAGGCAAGCCTGCGTAGGGGTTCGAGAATTGTCGGTAGCGACGGGGAAACGTTAAATGTGCGAATTGGCTGCATAGACAAAGCCTTTATGTTGGGGTAGCGATATTTTCCTCTGTCTTTAGGTACAAGTCCGTTATTCTGCACACTATTTTAAGTTTTAACCAGTTCATGCACGATGCCATCAAGCAGACGAAACGGAAGCGCAGGTCGTTCGATGTGAGCGAATTAGCCGTTTTCGGCTGCGATAACTGTCGCAAGAAGGCCTCGCCACCAGACCATCACGACTGGACGGCGATCTGTCTTGAGTGCGGCAACGAGTTTTCCTACAGTGGCTGCTCGTGCGACGGCTGTTGCGGCGGGACCTATGCGGGTTTCGGCGGTGGTCGCACGACTTTTTACGTGTAACGTTCGCAGGACTTGCACGCAGCGTTACAACCTCACGCAGTCGTAAGTCGCGACCCAATTAAGCAATTTGCACTTGTCGCAAATGAGAATTTACCAAAAGTTTGCTAGCCTCACCAGCCGAGAGGGCAGGGCTGAAATAGTGGCCCTGAATTTCTTGACAGTGGAGTTCCCGCAAACACTCCAACTGCTCTTTAGTTTCTACTCCTTCGGCTACCACGCTCAAGTTCAAATCTCGCCCCAGGGTCGCTACAGCCTTGGCGATCGCCCGTTCGCAGGGATCAGTAGTCAATCCGCTGACAAAGGATTTATCTATTTTTAGGATATTCAAGGGAAACTTTTTGAGATAATTTAGAGAACAATAACCCGTGCCGAAATCGTCCAGCGCAATTTGCACTCCCATATTCTGCAACTCCCTGAGAACTTTTGTGGTATAATCCACATCTTGCATAGCTGTCGTCTCGGTAATTTCTAACTCTAAATACTTGGGTGCTAAACCGCTTTTTTCCAAGCATTTCGCTACCATTTCTAATAAATTAAATTGCTGGAACTGCCGAGCCGAAACGTTGACTGCTACCCGCAAATCTGGCTGCAAAGCATCCTGCCAAGCTTTATTTTGAGTGCAGGCTGTTTGCAGCACCCATTCCCCAATAGGTACAATGAGTCCGTTCTCTTCGGCGATCGGAATAAATGTAGCGGGAGTAACTAAACCTAATTGTGGATGTTGCCAGCGTAGCAGAGCTTCCATGCCCTGAATTTGCCAAGTAGTGATGTTGACTTTGGGCTGGTAAAAAACCTCAAATTCTCCCTGTTCTAAAGCTTCGTGCAGTCTGTGTTCTATAGTTAGTAAATGGCTGCCATGGGGATTAAGTGTTGAAGTATATAACTGATAGTTATTTCTTCCCATTTCTTTAGCGTAGTACAAGGCAGCATCGGCATTTTTGACTAATGTTTCGGCATCTTCACCATCATCGGGATAAAGGGCAATGCCGATGCTGCTGCTGACATGAAACGGTTGTCCTTCTAGTTTAAATGCTGGCTTTAAATTGTTGAGTATTCTTTGAGCTGTTTTAACTGCATCTTCTAAGCAATTGATGTCGGGAAGCAGTATGGTAAATTCGTCGCCTCCCCAGCGGGCAACCGTGTCACTCGATCGCAAAGTGTCACTAATGCGTCCGGCAAAACCTTCTAACAGGCGATCGCCCGCAGCGTGACCTAATGTATCATTAATCTTTTTGAACCTGTCCAAGTCTAAAAACATCACAGCAAGCATTTTTTTTGTTTGTTTAGCTTGTTTTAAGGACGCCACCAGCCGCTCGTTAAAAAGTATCCGGTTCGGTAAACCGGTGAGTTGGTCATAAACAGCTTGATAGCGAATAATTTCTTCAGCTTGCTTGCGCTGAGTGATATCCATCATCGTGCCGATCGCCCTGACTGCTTGGCCACTTTCATTGCGGATGATATAGCCGCGATCTAGCACAAAAACATATCCCCCATCTGCACGGTGAAAGCTGTATTCTTCCGACCAACATTGAGCGTCTGAGTTCATTGTTTGGTTGAAGCTTAACATCACTCTTTCCCGTTCTTCGGGATGAATATTTAGCCACCATGATTCTAACTCTATAGTCTGAGTTTCGTTGAGTTTGTATCCAAAAACTTTTTCAAATTCTGCGCTCAACCAATACTCATTTTTTAACAAATCAAAATCCCATACGGCGTCATTTGTCGCCCGCGTCAGCAGGTGAAAACGTTCTTCACTTTTGCGGAGTTTTTCTTCGGATTGCACCCGTTCCGTTACATCCCGAAAGCTAAATACTCGACCAGTAATTTTGCCTCCCGTGCGCTGGGGCAACGAGTAGCGCTCGAAGATTCTGCCATCTGTCAACTCGATGAGATCGTAACTTTCTGCTGCAGGGCGATCGGACAATTCTTTAGCACGGTTGAGAAATATTTCCGGGTATTTTAACTGGTTGATTTCAAAACCCAAAATTTGGTTATTATCTCTCGAATCCACCAGCAAATCTGGCAAATGCCACATTTCGGCAAATTTACGGTTAAAGCTAACAACTTTTCCTTCACTGTCAACCGCCAGAATACCGTCAGCCGTAGATTCAATGGTTGCTTGAAGCAACGAAAGAGATGTTTCTAGTTCTAACTCTGCTAATTTGCGATCGCTGATGTCAAATGCTGTGATTAATATTGAGGCTTTTTTTTCAAATTTTATAATATCTACAGTTGCTTCAATCCAGCGCATTTCTCCAGTTTTCGTGACTATTACTAATTCATATTTAGAGCCTGCAGTTGAGCGCGCATGGCTGGATTTACCCCATTTTTTAACTATTTCTATAAAATCTAGATGAATTAAGTCGTATAAATCCAATGCTAGTAATTCTTCGCGAGTATATCCTGTCAGAGCTTCTGTCTGAGCATTGACATAGCGGAACTGTCTGCGGTGATAGATAAATGCAACAGCATTCACAGTTTCTATCAGTTGGCGAAACTTTTTTTCACTGCGCCGCAAATTTCTTTCAGCCCGCTTGCTATCAGTAATATCTTGTGCTATGTATAACTTGCCGCTGACCTTGCCTTGACTGTCGCGAATAATTGAAATAGAAAGCAGTATAATTATTTTTTTTTGCTGTTTAGAAAGGTAGACTTTTTCCACGTTGTGGACAGAACCTTCGGCTGTTAAACTTCCTAAATCTAACTCCGGGGCTGGTGATTCACTTTTCTTAAAAAGTCCGGCTATTGGTTTGCCTAACAACTCTTTTTTAGAGTATCCCAAAAGTTGACAGGTAGCTTGGTTTAACGACAGGATATGACCGCCGGGGGTAGTCGCAATTATCGAGACGTTCATTTCCTCGCAAATATCCAGGGCATATTCGGCAGTTTGCTGCAAATCTTGGGTCATTTGGGCAATAGTATGCCAGATATCCTGTTCTTTTTTTGGATACAACACTTTTTCTCCTTTTGGTAGCTTGTCATTCTCTGTTTCAGACTTCGGCTTGATTAACCTGATCGTCTTGGATAAGCTATTTACTGTTTTACACCTGATTAATAATGATGAGATTACTACACAAATAAAAATCAGGTAATAAGCGATTGTTTTTAATCTAAAAGTAGCTTCTTTTCTAGGAGTTTCCTGAGATTCTATATAATTGTAATTCGGTAATTTTACTGACTCAATTTGGGATAACTTATCCAAAAATAATGGGGCGCTTGCAGAAGTAAGGGGGCGAGCTGCCGATCGCAAATAGCTATGTTTCTGAGACCGAACCAAAATCCCTGCTACAGGGCGACTGCCAGGTTCATCTCCTAGACTTGTCGGTAATATTTTTGGATTTATGTCACATTCCACACCAAAAACAGCAACCGCGAAATATCCCAACATTAATTGAAAAATTCTTCTCATTGGCTCTATTTCCTAATTTTAAATATCTTTTTAGCAATCATAAATCTCAAAAAGTTTAGCAGAACTTTCTGTACAATAGGAAAACGCAGCCACCCTGAATTTATGTGGATTTGTAAATTAAATTTTACCAAGCTAATAACTTAGCTTTATAACTAATTACAATTTTAATCTTAATTTAAAATGTGTCATCAGCCATTGTGCCACAAATTATCCGCCATTCTGCCTAGACACCGGGTGGAAGCGCGCTAAGATTAGATAATTCCCGCAAGGAGGCGACCGGGATTTGTTATAAAAATAAACAATTAGCTTAAAATCGATGCAGAGGTCCACTAATTGAACCCATGAGTCAGACCATCCCAGAACTCCAAAAAGAAGTCCGCACGCTGCAAGCAGAAGTTACCGCCCTGCAAGAGTGGCGGGAAAAACTTGGCGTACAGCGCTCTGAGTGCCGAGTGGCAGTCAGTTTTCCCAAAAATAATACTCCTGAAGCCATTGCCGAGTTCCACCAGCAAACTGCTGCTTTTGGGGAGCAGTGGTTGCAGCAAATCCAGGAAATTGACCGAGAGACTAAAAATATTGAAAAGCAACTGCAACAAAAACAGGCTTTACTCAATTACAAGCAAGGTGAACTAGAAAAATTGCTGGCAGGAGAACACTGGCAAGAAGTAGAAAACACTGTTCAAACCGGGGAAAAGCGCTTGCAAGCACAAGCTCGCAGAATCAATCAAGTCGCAGCGCAGCTAGAGGTAGAAATTCAAGCTTTGAAAGCACTGTACGATCAACTAAATCCGAGTTATTCCGAGTGGTTTCAACAACCAACTCAAATAGTCAAATTTTCGGCAACAACTATTCCTTATGCTGTTCCAAGCAGCAGCGGTTTGATATTAGAAAATAAGGAGATTGAATGGGAAAAAAATAGTTTTAATTTGTAAATTTTAAAGGTAAATTAGTGATTGGAATGTCGCCGCCGAACCATCTAATAAGCAAGACGGATTCGACGGCAACATTGCAAGGCTTTTTCCTGCTTTTCTAGATAAAAAATACAAAACTGCCTCTGGCGCAGCTAAGTTTAAGATTTTTTAGTTTCTTTTTTTGAAACAGGTTTATTTTTAACTCTGGTGTCAATCTAAAATCTAAAATATAACTGTTCTGGACGCATCAACCGGGTTTTACGAAAAGACTTTGTTGCAGCCCTCGCTTCCGCTAAAACACCCGGTTGATGAAAGCGAGGAGTGCGTAAGCTCGGTCTAAAATCTCAAATAGACTTACTAATGAAACAATTGATTTGGATAGCGCTATTTATTCTGGTTGCGGTGACGGCTGTGGGTTGGCGTTCTGACTCGTTGCAGCGGTTTTCGGGTGTACCCGAATTAGGGATCGATCGCAATATCCACACTTCCCAAAACCCGTCTCCTTTACCGCTTCCTGCTGAAAAAAATACTTTTTTTCAGCCCCAAATTGACCCGTCTCGTTTGTGGAAACACGTCGATAGTTTAGCAGGAGAACGGGATGGAGAACGATCTCGCTCTTTTACTAGAGATTACATTTCTAAACAACTGCAAACTTTAGGATTTTCCCCAGATTTGCAGCCGTTCGATCGCGGAATCAACGTCTTCGCTGAGAGAAAAGGCACTGACTCAAACGCGGGTGCAATTTTAGTGGCAGCACACTACGATACTGTACCAAACTCGCCTGGGGCTGACGACAATGCGACGGGAGTTGCTGTAGTTTTAGAAGTAGCAAGATTGCTGGGTTCTCGTCCCACGCCTCGGACATTGCAAGTAGCATTTTTCGATAGGGAAGAAATGGGACTTTTAGGCAGTTTAGCATTTACAGGTAGCGACGCGCGGTTAAAAAATTTGCAGGGAGCGATCGTCCTAGATATGGTAGGTTATGCCTGCCGCACGCCCGGATGCCAGCAATATCCCGAAGGATTGACAGCGCAACCTTTTCTAGAAGCATCGGGGGTAAATTCTCCCGACAAAGGCGAGTTTATCGCTGTGATTGGGGATGCGGAACATCCGCTGCTATTGAAAAGTTTTGCGGAGTCTGGAAAAGCCGATTTGCCGCCGGTGGTGGCGCTGCCGGTTCCCCTGAAAGGGTTGCTGACTCCCGATGTTTTGCGGAGCGACCACGCGCCTTTCTGGTATAAAGGAATTGGTGCTGTGTTGGTGACGGATACTGCAAATTTGCGATCGCCCCACTATCACCAATCTAGCGATACATTAGCAACTATTGATCGACCTTTTTTCGCCGGTTCTGCTCAAATTGTTGTCAATGCCGTGGCTAAATTATTGGAATTAGGTAATTAGTAATTGGGAATTGAGCATGGGGAATTGGGAATTGGGGATGGGACATCGGGCATCGGGCATTGGGCATGATGACAGTTGTTGATACTGCCAACTGCCAACTGCCAACTGCCAACTAATAACTAATGACTAATGACTAACAAAGAAAGCCTGCAACGGCATTTACTGCAACTCGACAATCGAGGCTACAAAGCCTACAAAGAAATTCAAGGTAACTACGACTTTTCTGAATTCACATTAATTATTGATTACGTGCAGGGAGATCCGTTTGCTTCTCCCAGTAAATTTAGAGTCATAGTTCCGCCAAACATTGCTCGAATTCCCCGCGAAGTTTTCAATTCTCGCAGTCGAGAAATAGCCTTGCGAGATTACCTAACTCGCCAGTTTGACCGAGCAGCACACAGCATCAGCAGCAAACGCGGCACTGGGAAAAGTGGTATGATTGCAGTGACTGGCTTCGGACAAGAAGTTTTAGAGCGAACTTCCGCATTTATCATTTCCTCACATACATCCGATATTGAAGATTTAGGAGGAGTTGAACTGCGATTTGCCGTCGGACTTCCAGCGGGCGGACGTAGTATTTTAGGGCGACAAGCTGCTGAAATGCTGTGCGAAGATATCCCGGAAATGGTCAGCAAATCTCTGAAGTATGCTAACTTAAATGCTGCTGAATGTCGCCGTCACATTGACACTGTAGAAGATGCTGACTGGCTGCGGCAGCAGTTAGCTGAAAAAGGATTAGTTGCGTTTGTTGCTGACGGTTCTATTTTACCCCGCCGCAGCGGTGTTGACAACAGTCCTTTGTTAAATAATGCTGTGGCTTTTCAGTCGCCCCCGTCGTTAAAAGTTGAGTTTAATTGTCCGAATCGCGGTTTGATTTCCGGTATGGGTATTCCCGCTGGCATTACTTTGATTGTTGGCGGCGGCTATCACGGCAAATCAACTTTACTCAGGGCGATTGAGTTGGGAGTTTACAACCGAATTTCGGGAGATGGTCGGGAATTTGTGGTGACTAATCCGGCGGCGGTGAAAATTAGAGCGGAAGATGGCAGAAGTGTGGCAGGAGTTGATATTTCGGCTTTTATTAACCACTTGCCACAAGGTAGAGATACTGCACAATTTTATACTGAAAATGCGAGCGGGAGCACGTCGCAAGCTGCTAATATTATTGAGGCTTTGGAATTAGTCGCTTCTTCAGAAAAGGATTTAGTGCCTGTTTTATTGCTTGATGAGGATACGGCGGCGACGAATTTTATGATTCGCGATCGCAGAATGCAGGAACTCATCGCTAAGGATAAAGAACCGATTACGCCGTTTATTGATAAAGTTAAACAGTTATACGCAGATTGCGGCGTATCGACTATTTTAGTAATGGGCGGAAGCGGCGATTATTTTGATGTGGCCGATACTGTGATTGCAATGGAGAATTTTCAAGCATATAATGTGACGGAAAAAGCTAAAGAGATTGCTAAAAATTACTCGATTAGCCGCGCTGCTGAAGGGGGAGAAAATTTTGGTAAGATGACTCAAAGAGTGCCGATTCCTGCTAGTTTAGATCCGAGTCGGGGACGGCGAGATGTGCGGGTGAAGGTGCGGGATGTTGATGAATTGGCTTTCGGAACTGAGGATATTGATTTGGGTGCTGTTGAGCAAATTGTGGACAGCGGACAGTTAAGGGCGATCGCTGCGGCAATGGTTTATGCTAAGCAGCAATACATGGACGGGAAACGCACTTTGTCAGAAATCATAGATTTGGTGATGGCGGATATTGAGGCGCAGGGGATGGATATTTTATCGCCTTTTCCGGAAGGGGATTTTGCCATGTTTCGGCGGTTTGAATTAGCGGCAGCAATTAATCGGCTTCGCAGTTTGTCCGTTGTTGCCAAAATGACTATTGACTGTTGACTAATGACTAATGACTGTTGACTAATGACTAATGACTTTTTGATATGCTGACAAAAGTGAGTGCAAAAACCGCGATTGAAGTATGACAGGCAATATAGGACAACTGACTGCTTTAAGCGATCGACCTTATATAGTATTAAGCAATCAAGGCGAGGTTTTACAGTTAGAGTTAAAACAGCAGCAGCACGTATTGGGGCGCGATCGCACTCGTGCTGATTTAGTCATTCCCGAACCCTGGCGCGCAGTTTCTGGCGTTCACGGTGTTTTGCGCCAAATTGGGGATAATTACTGGATTTACGACGGTGACGGGCAGCGGCCTAGCACTAATGGCTTATTTGTCGATCGCACTCGCATCACTCCCCATGACGGTTATTGTCTGAAAAACGGCACAGAAATTAAAATCGGTCTCGATCCTCAAAATCAAGTTTTGCTGAGTTATTTTAATCCGCTGGCGAATCAGGTTGCTGTCCCTAGCCAGCAGTCAATTCTTCTTAAAAATCGGTCGGTTTTGTTGGGCCGCGATCCAAACGCTTCGCTGCAATTAGATGCGCCGCTTGTTTCTAGACGCCACGCCACAATCGACCAAGACAGTCGCGGCAATTATATTTTGCGAGACTACAGCGTTAATGGGGTTTTTGTTAACGGTCAGCGAGTCACAAATTCTATACAATTGTCCGAGGGAGATGCCATTCGGATCGGTCCGTTTACTCTAACTTACCGCAGCGGTGAGTTGCAGATGCAAGACTCCGGCCATCAAATTCGTTTGGATGCTGACAGTCTGGTGATTCCGAAGCGTTTGGATAACATCACTTTGGCGATCGAACCGGGCCAGTTTGTGGCTTTAGTCGGCGGTAGCGGTGCGGGTAAATCTACTTTAATGCGGACGCTTTTAGGCATTGAAAAAACTACTAACGGCGCTGTGTTTCTCAACGGTGACAACCTGCGCCAAAACTTCAATATTTACCGCAATCAAATCGGTTACGTGCCTCAAGATGATATTGTGCACGCAGATTTGACTGTAGAAGAAGTCTTGAGTTATGCAGCTAAATTGCGCTTACCTCCCGATACAGATGTCAAGCAGGTAGTCGCAAAAACTTTAGAAGATATTGAAATGACTCACCGCCGCAAGGCTTTGGTAAAACAGCTTAGCGGCGGACAGCGGAAGCGGGTCAGCATCGGAGTTGAACTGTTAGCAGACCCGAAACTTTTCTTTTTAGACGAACCGACTTCAGGACTCGATCCGGGTTTGGATAAGAAGATGATGCAACTGCTGCGAAAGTTGGCAAATCAAGGCCGGACGGTGATTCTGGTGACTCACGCGACGGCAAATATCACGATGTGCGATCGTATTGTGTTTATGGGTCGCGGCGGACGCCTTTGTTACTTCGGCCCACCTAGGGAAGCGCTCGATTTTTTCGATGTCAAAACGGGCGACTTTGCTGACATTTACAACGAATTAGAAACAGGAGAAAATAACGTTCAAAGCTGGGCAGAAAAGTTTAATAAATCTCCCTACTATCAGCGCTATATTGTCAACCACTTCAGCACAGGTAAGGCTAATGCAAAAATACCTTCTGCACCTTCTGCACCAAAATCTCAATCTTTTGTAAAACAACTCGTTTTGCTCGCGCAGCGCTATTTTCAACTCGTTTCCCGCGACTTAGTTAACTTGAGTTTAGCTCTTTTAACGGCTCCGATCGGCATTAGTTTGCTGCGGCTAGCCGTCAGAGATAAAGACCCATTAATTGGCGCACCGGAGGCAACTTTAGCACCTTTAGCGCTCAGAGTTTTATTTGTATTTACCTGCGCGGCTATTTGGGTAGGACTGGCAACTTCTCTGCAAGAAATTGTCAAAGAATCTGCTATTTATTTGCGAGAACGTTTGGTAAATTTAGGATTGTTTGCTTATTTAGGTTCAAAACTTTTTATACTTTCTGGTTTGGCAGTATTGCAAACACTGTTAATGGTAGGAGTTATTCTGATTGCTTTTAAATCCCCCGAACCGAGTTTGATTTCCTGGGCGATGGGGGCAAGTATTACCACATTCCTAACTTTGATGAGCTGCATAAGTCTCGGATTAGTGGTTTCCGCGATTGTTAAAAATAGCTCTCAAGCTAATAGCGCTTTACCTCTATTATTGCTGCCTCAGATTATTTTTTCTGGCGTTTTGTTTAAGATGGAAGGTGCGGCGAGCAAGTTTTCTTGGCTGATGTTAAGCCGCTGGTCTGTGGGTGCTTACGGCTCTTTAGTTAATGTGAATGGGATGGTTCCCGCGCCTACTACATTACCGGACGGGAGTACGCTTCCTCAGCCGTTTGAGCCTACTCCTGTTTACGCTCCAACCTGGGAGAATTTGAGTTTAAATTGGGGTATTTTGTGCGTGCATATTTTCGTTTATTTGATGTTGACTCTGTGGTTACAGAAGCGGAAGGATATTTTATAATTTAAATTACGCACTTTTAACTCACAGTTCATTATGAAATCAGATGGGGGAATAAATGTTAGTTAAAACCAACGCATTAGTAGAAATTGCTGCATCGCCTGAAGTAGTCTTTGATTTTGTTACATCCCTGTCAAATCTGCCCAAAGTCTTTCGCGGATACGGCCCAATTCCAGCAATTATTAAAGCTGAGATGGCAGATGGTGGAGAAATGCGTGAAGGCGGCGTGCGGTGGATAGAAAATTCCGACACTTCGGTGATTGATGAAGAAATCATTACTTTCAAAAAGCCAGAAAGACAAACCTACCGACTGGTTAGAGGGTTTAAGTTTCCGATTTCTCTACTCATTGAGTCTGGTGGCGGAGATTGGAATTTCACTGCTACAGCAAAGGGAACTCGGATTGATTGGGAGTTTTATTTTATGCTGACTTCTCCGGTATTCTATCCCGTTGGGTTGTTGATAGTTCAGGTTTTTATGCAAAAAGCTATGCAGCAGTGTTTAGATAAAATTCAAGAATATTTGGCTAACCCCAGCGAAGAGATTGTATGAATTATTGGCTAATGAAGTCGGAACCGGATGTTTATAGTATTGCGAATTTGAAGCACGATCGCACTTCCATTTGGGATGGCGTTCGCAACTATCAAGCCCGCAATTTTATGCGAGAAATGAGTCGGGGAGATTTAGTATTTTTTTACCATTCTAATACTAAAATACCGGGAATTGTTGGCTTAGTGCGCGTCGTTGAAACTGGAATTGCTGACCCGACTCAGTTCGATATAAATAGCGAATATTATGATGCTAAATCGCAGTTTGATGCACCTCGCTGGCAAACTGTGAGAGTTGAGTTTGTTGAGGAATTTGCTAAGTTAATATCCTTGGAGGAACTGAAACAAAAGTTTAGCGCTGATGAGATTTTGCTGGTGAGGAAAGGCAATCGGTTATCGGTGATGCCGGTGTCTGAAGGTGCTGCTGAGAAGATTTTGAAGATGACATAACTATAGCTAAGTAGGGTGCGTCAGCAGAGCATTATTTTTTCAAAGATTTATAAGCTTAAAGCTGACGCACCCTACAATTATTAACTAAAGACCGGCCGCACAAACAGCCGCACCAATTAACCCTACATTGGGATTCAAAACCAATCGAACTGGCATCATTTCTAACAGCGAATCCATCCGGCCTTTGTGCGTAAACGCTCGCATAAAACCCCCTTCTAGAATCAGCGGCAAAATCTTAGCAGCGATGCCGCCAGCTACGTACAAACCGCCGTAAGGTAACAGTGTCACAGCCAGATTTCCCGCCACTGCACCGTAAGCTTCTACAAACATTTGCATAGTTTGTTCCGAAAGCCGATCGCACTTTTTGAGTGCCGCCTGTGCAATTGTCGCCCCCGGATCGACAGTTTTTTCAGTTTTCCCTATTTCTGACTCCCATTTTTTGATAACTTCCCCTACCTCCGGCGATTCAGGAGCAAACTTTCTGTCCCGCAAAAACTGGTAAATTGAAACAATCCCTTGTCCCGAAACTACACGCTCGATCGATATTCTTTGAATGTCGTGTTTTGCTAACAAATATTTCAGCAATTCAAACTCCAACTCCGAACGAGGAGCAAAGTCACCGTGTCCCCCTTCCGAAGAAAAAACCTTGATGCCATTTGCATCGGGAACGGCAAAACAATTTCCCAAACCAGTCCCCGCACCAATAACAGCAATTGGATCGTGTTGGCGGGGTTTTCCGACTTGCAAAATGTGCAAATCTTTAGCATCCAAACCCCACACCCCGTAGCCAACCGCAACAAAATCATTAATTAAAGTGACGCGGGATATTCCTAATTCTTGTTCCAGACGCTTCGCATCTAGCCTCCAAGGCAAATTAGTCAGTTTTGCAGTGTTGTTAACCACCGGGCCTGCGATCGCAAAACAAGCTTTTTCAGGCAATGGCGCAAAATCCAATTTCGTAGCAGCTTCCGTCAAAAACTGCTGCACCATCGGCACTAAATCGGGAAACTCCCCGCTCGGATATCGAAACTCGTAAAGAGCGTTCATTTCACCGTTAACAGTCCTTTCCACTAACCGCAAAATTGTCTTAGTTCCGCCAATATCGCCCGCTAATAATAATGCCATAAATCTCTTTTTCCACCAAAGATAACATTCCCCATTTAAACACCCACAGTATTAATTGCCAACCAAGCCCGCAGCACCTCAGCCACAGTCCAAGCTTGAGCCGTGCAGCCTCGCGGCGAGTGAGGGGCATCGCCCTCAAAAATTTCGCCCAGACTGCCAACTCCGCCGCCCCTTATATGATGTGCCATCGGTTCGAGGAATTCGCTCGCTTGTGCTGGATCTTTGTATACGTGTAAGTGCGCTAAGACAAAGGGGCCAATCAGCCAGCCCCAAACTGTGCCCTGGTGGTAGGCGCTGTCGCGCTGCAATTGGTCGCCTCCGTATGTGCCGCGATATTGCGGGTGCTGCGGCGAGAGGCTGCGGAGGCCGACAGAAGTTAGAAGCTGTTGAGCGCAGGCGTCCACCACGCCACGCTGCTGGATGGGCGTCAGTAACGGTGTATAGCGGGTTTCCTGGCGCATCCCCGCTGACAAGGAGTTGGCGGAGTGAGGAGGAATCGAGTCTAGGGGCAAGGATACGGCGAATATTTGGTTGGGCCGCAGCGAGGCATCGTGTCCGTCTAAACCGTCGAGAACGTCGTAACAGTAACCGGTTGAGGCGTTCCAGAAGCGAGGAAATCCGGCGGCTGTTCGATCGCCCAATTGCTGGTATTCATTGTGAGGCTTGCCCAGTTTTCGAGCAAAACTTGCCATAGCTTGTATAGCATTGTACCAAAGCGCGCTGAGTTCGATCGGCTTACCAATCCGGGGTGTCACCACCCAATCCCCGATTTTCGCGTCCATCCAAGTCAGTTGCACACCCTTCTCGCCCGCGTAGATTAAACCGTCATCGGGATCGACGCGGATGTTATACCGAGTACCCTGCAAGTGCCAGTCAACAATCTCACATAACACCGGCCAGAGTTCGGTCAAAAGTTCGTCGTCTCCCGTGGCATCAATATAAGCGCGAATTGCCTCAAAGTACCACAGGGTGGCGTCTGCGGTGTTGTATTCCGGTTCGCCGCCCGCATCCGGGAAGCGGTTCGGCAGCATTCCTCGATCGACATACCGCGCAAATGTCCGCAAAATCGATCGCGCAATTTCCCATCGCCCGGTACAGATTGTGAGGCCTGGCAGGGCGATCGTCGTATCGCGCCCCCAGTCGCTGAACCAGGGATATCCGGCGATAATCGTTTTGCCTTCGGGTTCCTCCGGTAGCGAGCGGCTGACGATAAATTGGTCGGCGGCTAGCACTAAGTGATTGATCCAGTCGGGAGATTCGCTCACTTTTGACCAGTTTTGCAGCAGTTGTTGGTCATAAGTGCGACGCACTTCTAAAGCTGTACCGCCGTTGAGTTCGGTATTTTTCTCGGTGCTGGCTATCAATGTGAGAGAACTTCCCGGTGCGATCGTCATGTGAAAAGTCGCCCCGTGCAAGTGATCCTCGCAGTAATCCAATCCGCGCCGCTTTTCCGCTGCTAGATCCAATCCGTAATGCCAATTGTATAAGGGCGCAGAGACTCGAAAGTTGGCCTCTGGTGCGGCATCTGTCAGCAGGTACAGGGGTGCCGCCTTGGGAAATGCCGTCACGCAAACACCGCTTTCCAAGGTTTCTAGGCTCATCTGCCAGTCGCCGGCGCTCGTTGTGTGGTGGTAGTCGCGATAGTTGACTAGGGCTTTGACAGCGAGGGCGATCGGTTGTGAGGCGCGGTGCAAGCGGTATTGAATATATGTTGTGTTAGCACCTTGCTGCATCCAAATCCGCTTTTCCAGGATAGCGTCGGCGAGAGCAAACCTCCAAACAGGCGTCGTGCCTTCGAGGTGAAAGCTTTCGATGTATTTGTAGCCGTGGGGTTCCATCGTCGCGTCGGCCCAGCGGTTTGTATAAAGCGGATATGCGCGATCGTGATACACAGCCGTCTCGTCCAGCTTGGCGAGCATCAAAGTGCGTCCCAGCGGGGGTTTGAGGGCGGCTACCAGCAAGCCGTGATAGCGGCGGGTGAGGAGATTTGCGATCGTCCCGCTAGCGTAACCGCCGATCCCGTTTGTGACCAACCACTCGCGAGACTCCGCCGAGTCGAGATTGCAGCAGATTTCCCGTCCAAAAGCCATAACCATAAAATCCACACTCGCGCTGATTTTTGACCTATCTTTAGGTAGATTTTCGACATGATATCAACCAGAAATATTAACGCTTCCAGACCGTTAATTTGGCGATCGCCCCCGTGCGGATTCATGCTCTAATTTAGACATAACTAACTGCTACTGCCCCTTACACGATTTTAGCTTTTGATGCCTCTGTCTAAAGTTAGTTGTTTGTTATATTAAGTAATATTACCGTCTAAACAGGCGCTGAACGTTAAGGGCAAGCATTTGATAGCGCGTCGGGCGATCGAACTACAAACCTATTTTATAAGGAGAACAGCTCAAAGTGAAGATAGGAGCAAATTACCTCGGCAATAACCAATGTGAATTTACCGTTTGGGCGCCCACCCTCAAACAAATGGCAGTCCAAATTGTTTCCCCAAAACAACGCCTGATACCCCTGCAACAATCGGCAGAAGGTTATTGGCAAACCACAGCTACAGACATCGAACCAGGAACCCTTTACACTTACCAAATCGAAGGAAAAACTGAGCGACCAGACCCAGCCTCAAAATATCAACCCCAAGGCGTACACGCTCCGTCGCAAGTAATAGATGAAAATATTTTTACTTGGACAGACACAAATTGGCAAGGCGTGCCGCTAGCCGAAATGATTATTTACGAACTGCACGTCGGCACATTCACCCAAGCCGGAACATTTGAAGCAATAATTCCCCAGCTAAAACAACTTAAAGAATTGGGAATCAACGCCATCGAAATAATGCCAGTAGCCCAATTTCCTGGCGAGCGCAACTGGGGATATGACGGCGTATATCCCTACGCCGTTCAAAACTCCTACGGCGGCCCCGAAGGCTTCAAAACACTCGTCAACGCCTGCCACAAACACGGCATTTCAGTAATTCTCGATGTAGTTTACAACCACCTCGGCCCCGAAGGAAATTATCTCAGGGACTTCGGCCCCTACTTTACCTCAAAATACGGCTCAATTTGGGGAGACCCCCTCAACTTCGACGATGCCTACAGCGACGGCGTACGCAACTACTTTATTGAAAACGCCCTCTACTGGTTTCGAGACTATCACATCGATGCCCTGAGATTAGATGCAATTCAAGCAATATTTGAAGTAGGTGCCAGACCTTTTTTACAAGAACTATCCGATGCCACAGCCGATATTTCCCAAGAACTAGGACGGCAACTTTACTTAATAGCCGAAAGTGACTTAAATGATGTCCGCACTATACGTCCTAAAGAACTTGGTGGCTTCGGATTAGACGCCCAATGGTGCGATGATTTCCACCACGCACTGCACGCCTTGCTCACCGGAGAAAACGACCGATACTACCAAGATTTCGGCAAGTGCGAACACTTAGAAAAAGCATTCAAAGAAAGCTTTGTTTACTCCGGCCAGTACGCCCCCCACAGAAAGCGGAAACACGGCAATTCTGTTAAGGATGAACCGGGTCATAAATTTTTGGTGTTTGCCCAAACCCACGACCAAATCGGCAACCGCATTTTGGGAGACAGACTATCCAAAATAGTTGACTTGGAAGGATTAAAACTTGCAGCCGGCACAGTCTTAATTTCTCCCTACATTCCCTTCTTTTTTATGGGAGAAGAATACGGAGAAGAAGCACCGTTTTTTTACTTCGTTTCCCACTCGGATGAAAACTTAATTGAAGCTATCCGCAAAGACAAACAACAAGAATTTAAAATCTTTGAAAGCCGAGGCGAGTTTCACGATCCCCAGAGTCCTGAGACTTTCGATAAGTGTAAGTTAAACTGGGAAAAACAAACCCAAGGCAAACACAAAATCCTTTGGGAATGGCACCAACATTTGATTCAACTGCGGCGGACAATACCAGCCCTTAAAAAACTAGACAAAAACAGTTTAGAAGTGTCCAGCATTGAAGCGGAAAAAATCTTATTTCTACGTCGATGGACAGATGACAGCCAGATATTCTGCATTCTAAACTTCAACAGGCAAGAGGTAGCTTTTACGGCTGCACTTCCCCAGGGCAAAGGTCACAAAATTTTAGACTCTGCTGATGAAAAATGGATGGGTTCAGGTTCTAGCTTGCCTGAAAAGATAAATTCAGAGCAAAAATTGACCGTTAAACCGCAGAGTTTCGCACTCTATGAATTAAAGTAAAGTAATTAAAACGGGAAGCAAAGCCTCCAATACAGGCGTTCCCAGGCAGAACCCAGGAAGAAGAAACAGGAGACAGAACCTCTCTCGTTTGTTCTCAGGCTATGCCGCAGAATCGAGTCCCACAATAAACGGGAGGCAGATCCTCTCTCGTTCCCAGCCTCTGCCGGGGAATGCAGTAGAGGAGGCTCTGCCTCATAATATTAAAAAAGAAAACCCTAAACAAGCAGGAGTAAAATTAACATGATGAGAATTCCCACAACAACTTATCGGATTCAATTTCATGGAGGTTTTAACTTTGAAGCCGCCAAACAAATCCTTAGCTATCTAGAAGATTTAGGAATTACTGACCTTTACGCTTCACCGATATTTAAAGCCAGAAAAGGCAGCTCTCACGGATACGATGTCGTTGACTCAAATCAGCTCAATCCCGAATTGGGAACCTCAGAAAATTTTGAAGCCCTCACATACGAAATCAAGAAACGGAACATGGGATGGCTGCAAGATATTGTCCCGAATCACATGGCTTACGACACTCAAAATTTGCTGCTGTTAGACGTATTGGAACACGGGCCCGATTCCGACTATTTCGATTACTTTGATATTGAATGGAATCATGCTTACGAACATCTCAGAGGTCGAGTGCTGGCTCCGCTGCTGGGCAATTTTTATGGAGAGTGTTTGGAAAATGGCGAGATTCAACTCAAATACAGCGAAAATGGGCTGAGCATCAATTATTATAGCTTACAATTGCCCGTAAGAATTGAATCTTATGCTAAATTTATTAGTCATAATTTGGGGCATTTAGCCAGAGAATTAGGCAGACGCCATCCAGATTTTATCAAGTTTTTAGGAATTCTTTATTTGATTAAAAATACACCTTCAGAAACTAAAGGTAAAACCCGATACGATCAGATAGCTTTTGTTAAAGGACTGCTGTGGGAACTCTACAACCAAAATCCCCTTGTACAGGAATTCATTGATGAAAATATCAAAGTTTTTAACGGAGAAAAGGGAAATGCCGAAAGCTTTAATCTGCTAGACGATTTGCTTTCCGAGCAGTTTTACCGTCTGTCTTTCTGGAAAGTGGGGGCAGAAGAAATTAACTACCGAAGGTTTTTTACGGTCAACGAACTTATTTCGGTAAAAGTTGAAGAGATTAAAGTTTTTCACAAAAACCATGCTCTGATATTCGACATGGTTGATGAGGGAAAGTTTACCGGATTGAGAATCGACCACATCGACGGACTTTACGACCCCACAGAATATTTGAAACGACTCCGGGAGAAAGTCGGAGATACTTACATTACTGTTGAAAAAATTCTGGAACACGAAGAAGATTTGCCGTCATATTGGCCGATTGAGGGAACGAGCGGCTACGACTTTTTGAATTACGTAAACGGCGTTTTTTGTCGTTGCGATCGCGAACAGCAATTTAGCGAAATATATCAGAGATTTACTCGCTTGAATGTTCCCTATGAACAGTTGTTTTTAGATAAAAAAGGGCTGATTGTTGAGAAAAACTTGGCGGGAGATGTAGACAATCTAGCTCAACTTTTGAAGAATATCTCGGGTCAATCCAGACAGGGAAACGACTTTACTCGTCCCGGTTTGGAAAAAGCATTGGCGGCGGTTTTGACGATTTTTCCAGTCTACCGAACTTACATCAATCAAGACGGTTTGAGAGAGTCCGATCGCACTTACGTACAATATGCGATCGCCCATGCCAAACAACAAGCACCCAGACTCCTCAAGGAACTTAAATTTATCGAAACGGTGCTGTTACTGGAAGAAGAAGAAACTCTAACACCAGAACAAAAAGAGCAGCGTCGGCACTTTGTAATGAAACTCCAGCAGTTGACGGGCCCATTAATGGCAAAAGGCGTTGAAGACACGCTTTTATACGTCTACTATCGGCTTTTATCCCTCAACGAAGTGGGAGGAAATCCCAGTCAGTTCGGCGTGTCGCTGGGAGATTTTCACGAGTTCAACAAACAACAGCAAGTCGCTTGGCCGCACAAAATGAATGCTACAGCTACCCACGATACCAAACGTGGCGAAGATGTGCGAGCCAGAATAAACGTTTTGTCAGAAATTCCCGATGAATGGGAACAGCAAGTCAGGTCTTGGAGAGAGGTAAACTCTTCTAAGAAAGTCAACTTTGCGAATCGAATGGTTCCCGATACTAATGACGAATACTTCCTGTACCAAACTCTGCTCGGCAGTTTTCCCTTTGAGGGAATTGAAAACACTGATTATGTCCATCGCCTGAAAGATTATGTGATTAAAGCTGTCCGTGAAGCCAAAGTTTATACGGCTTGGCTGAGACCGGATAACGATTACGAAGCTGGTTTTATGACCTTTGTCGATACCGTTCTCGAACCTTCGGAACAAAATCAGTTTCTCAACAAATTTACACCTTTCTGTAAAAAAGTAGCTAATTACGGAATTTTCAATTCTTTATCTCAAACGCTGCTGAAAATCACGTCCCCGGGCGTTCCCGACATTTATCAAGGGACGGAATTCTGGGATTTAAGCCACGTCGATCCGGATAACCGCCGTCCCGTGGATTTTGAGCGCAGAATCGAGGTTTTGGGGGAAATTAAAGAGCAAGCTCAGACGGATATTTTGCAACTGGTTGAAGATTTGATTGCGACGCGAGAAGACGCGAGAATTAAGTTGTTTTTGACGGCAAGAGCGCTAGAAGCGAGAAAAAAATACTTGCAAGTTTTTCAATCTGGCGATTATCTGCCCCTGGAAGCAGTTGGCACGTTTAAAGATAATGTTGTTGCCTTTGCCAGAAGCTTTGGAGAGACTACAGTTATTGTCATTGCTCCCCGGTTTTTGACGGGAATTGTCAAACCGGAAGAAATGCCGATCGGCAAACAAGTCTGGAAAGATACTAATTTGAAATTATCCGAGCAAATGCCGTCGGTTTGGAAAGATGCAATTACAAATCAGGCGGTAGAAAGTAACGGTACGTTGGCAATTGGTGACGCTCTCAGTTACTTTCCGGCAGCTCTGCTGATCGGTAAAAAATAGCAATGAAAAGCTGGAAAATTCACTAATTTTCCGAGATTCCCAGGAGGCGGACTTGAGGCTCTCCCTCAATAAAATATTCCTTCCCCGGCACAGCCTGGAAGTAAACGGCTAGGGACACGGCATTGCCCTATCCCTTTTTAGAATTGATGTTATATCAAATCCGTTAGCATCGGAATAGTAAATTCAAGTTCGCTGTTCACTGTTGACTGTTCACTGTCCACTGTCAACCGTCAACCGTCAACATCATGTATGAGTGTAACCGGAAATGATATTAAACCTGATTTGAAGCCAAAAAACGGATCGCCCCTACCAACCAAACAAAATTTATACAACAAAGACGGCAAATACAACACAACGTATACGGTTTGCCACAATACCCGAATCGCTCCAACCCCGTACATTAGGAAGAGTAAAGAAAAGCAGTCAACAACTGTAGCGGTGCAAACCTCATGAATGCAACCGTCCCCCAAAAGGTTCGGTAAACACGCCTTCATCGCCTGGTCTAACCACCCGCAGTATAGAGATAAGCACCTATCTAAGACTGTATTAAAGCAGGACTCACTATCCGTACACCCCCCACAGGTGAAATCGCAGTCCTGAATAACCAGACTATCACACAGATAGAAAACCAAAATTTTGTAGAGATTGGAGCCGGAACACCCCTATGGGAAAAGTAGTTGGAATTGACTTAGGTACGACAAACTCCTGCGTCGCAGTTATGGAAGGCGGCAAACCCACCGTCATAGCCAACGCCGAAGGGGGTCGCACCACACCTTCTGTAGTAGCATACGCTAAAAATGGGGATCAACTTGTCGGACAAATCGCCAAGCGTCAAGCCGTGATGAATGCCGAAAACACCTTTTACTCAGTAAAACGGTTTATCGGGCGTCGGGTTGATGAAGTAACCCACGAAACCACTGAAGTTTCCTACAAAGTTCTCAAAGTCGGCAACAGCCTCAAACTAGACTGTCCCGCCCGTGGCAAGCAATTTGCCCCAGAAGAAATTTCTGCACAAGTTCTCCGCAAACTCGTAGAAGACGCCAGCAAATACCTCGGCGAAACTGTTACCCAAGCGGTAATTACTGTTCCCGCTTACTTTAACGACTCCCAGCGCCAAGCTACGAAAGACGCGGGAAAAATTGCCGGTATAGAAGTGCTGCGGATTATTAACGAACCTACAGCAGCAGCTTTAGCTTACGGGTTAGATAAAAAGAGCAACGAAACCATCCTCGTATTTGACTTAGGTGGCGGTACTTTCGACGTATCTATTCTCGAAGTAGGCGACGGCGTGTTTGAAGTGTTAGCAACTTCTGGAGACACTCACCTCGGCGGTGACGATTTCGATAAAAAAATTGTTGATTTCATCGCTAATGAATTCCAAAGAGCCGAAGGCATTGACCTTCGCAAAGACAAACAAGCACTGCAACGCCTGACGGAAGCAGCAGAAAAAGCCAAGATTGAGCTTTCAAGCGTTACCCAAGCAGAAATCAACCTGCCGTTTATTACCGCGACTCAAGACGGGCCAAAACACTTGGACACGACTTTGACGCGGGGCAAGTTTGAAGAACTGTGCTCGGATTTGATCGATCGCTCCCGCATCCCCGTAGAAAATGCGATCCGCGACGCCAAATTAGACAAATCTGCAATTAATGAAGTCGTCTTAGTTGGTGGTTCTACGCGCATTCCTGCGGTGCAAGAACTGGTTAAAAAACTCCTTGGCAAAGACCCCAACCAAACGGTAAACCCGGACGAAGTGGTCGCAGTCGGTGCAGCAATTCAAGCCGGCGTACTTTCCGGCGAAGTCAAAGACATTCTGTTGCTCGACGTTACTCCGCTGTCTCTCGGCGTCGAAACCTTGGGTGGCGTGATGACCAAAATCATTCCCCGCAACACCACTATTCCTACCAAGAAGTCGGAAACTTTCTCGACTGCTGTAGACGGCCAAACAAACGTGGAAATTCACGTTTTGCAAGGCGAACGGGAAATGGCGAATGATAACAAGGATTTGGGAACCTTCCGCTTAGATGGAGTTCCTCCAGCCCCCCGTGGCGTACCTCAAATTGAAGTTACTTTCGATATCGACGCTAACGGTATTTTGAATGTAGCTGCTAAGGATAAAGGTACTGGCAAGGAGCAATCGATTAGCATTACTGGTGCTTCTACTTTGCCCAGCAATGAAGTCGAGAAAATGGTCAAGGAAGCCGAGGCGAATGCGGCTGCTGACAAGGAACGTCGCGAAAGGATCGATCGCAAAAACCAAGCTGATTCTCAAGCCTATCAAATCGAGAAGCAGTTAGCAGAATTGGGCGATAAAGTTCCCGCTGATGACAAAACTAAGATTGAAGGGTTGCTTAAAGACTTGCGATCCGCGATCGAGAGCGAAGATGACGATCGCATCAAAACCCTAACAACAGAGTTGCAGCAAGCATTCTACGCTGTCAGCAGCAACCTGTACCAGCAAGCAGGCGGCCCAACTGACGGCCCTGGTGGCCCCGGCGGCTACGGAGACGGTGGCCCGACAGGCGGCGACGACGTGATTGACGCCGACTTCACTGAAGGCAACAAATAACAGGCTAAATTAAAAGCCCCCAGCTAGAAGCAAGAAACCCGGTTTTGAACAGAAACCGGGTTTCTGTGCATTCAAAAACAAACAAAAGGCGATCGCCCAAAATCAGTAAAAATCTGCTTGAGGCATAGTGAAAAAAATTGAATATGCTTCAATAAATATCATAAACTAGCAGTAATATCGCAATCGAGAGCCATTAAATGTCACGTTCTCCTATACAAAATTCCTCCCCAAATAACCCCAGCCCATCTCATGTAGCATCCTTGCGCCGACTGCGCCGGATCAGCCATTTACTAGACAATGCAATTCCGATTCCCGGCACAAAGTACCGCATCGGACTCGATCCGATATTGGGACTGATACCGGGCGGCGGCGATGTAATCAGTTCAATTTTTGCAGGATATGTTGTCTTCAAATCCGCTCAAATGGGAGTGCCTCAAGAGACCTTAGTAAAAATGGCAGCTAATATCGTATTTGATACAGTGGCTGGTACTGTACCGGTAGCCGGAGATTTGGTGGATGTTGCTTGGAAAGCTAATGTCAAAAATATAGAATTGCTGGATGCTCATTTAGGTTCCCCTGAACAAGGCAAAAAAGCCGATTGGCTATTTGTGGCGGCGTTGCTGTTGGGTTTGATATTAATTGTCGGAGGCGTGATTTTCTTGAGTGTGATGCTTTTTGGATGGCTCTTTCAAGTAATTACAGGGCGTTAATTGGGGTTTGATGAGCAAGATAAATCACTCTCTTTGTGTCATATTAATAGCAGATAATCGGGGAAAGTTTTCCTAAAAAATCATCCTTGAGGATGATTACGGGCATGGAAAAACATCTGGCTTTAACGACCCGTATGGTGCGTTGCTTTTTTTTATGCCTCAACAAAGAGCTAAAATCTCACAGATCCGTACATTACAAACAGGGCGAGTGGAAACAAACCCAACACTTTTTTTACTGCAATACTTGAGAAAAATAATACGAGTATTAGCTACAAAAAAAACAGTGGCTGCAATCAATCTTCAATAAATACTAAAGTGTGTCAGGGTTGAAAAATTCAACCAACTCCTACCAATAAAAGTTCTGATTCTCTTGCCAAGAAGAGATATGTGGCAGAAATCTGAGATCTTGCACCATTCTCAAGAACAGGCCAGATGCCTGTTCCACAAAAAAATTCACTCTGGGTTCTGAAAAGTATATCTTAAGGGTATTGACAAAACTCATTAAATGTGTACTTAAATCTCGATTTTCTTGGAAACTAGCTATTGACCCGATCGCCCTTGAGTCCGATATAGTGATATAATCCAGACTATAATATCAAATTGATATAAATGCTTGAATTATCAGCCCTTGGGCTGCTACAGTTGCAACCCCTGCACGGCTATCGGTTAAAGCAAAAACTGGAGCTGTTTATGAGCAGTTGCATCAGCGTCAACTACGGAGCGATTTACCCGCTGTTGAAGCGCTTGGAAGAGCGAGGGGAGATTTCGGTAATTGCCGAAGAAGCCGGAGATGCAGGTTGTCCGCGCAAAATCTACGGAATTACCGCCCAAGGGCGCGAACTCTGGCGGCAAAAAATGCTCGAACACCCTCAAGAAAGCTGGGTTAACAGTGGTTCCCGGTTCCAAATCAAGTTTTTCTTTTTTGGCGACTTAGAACCAGCAGAACGGCTGAAGCTATTGGAACACCGCTTGCGAGCCTGTTACACCCGGCAAGACTACATCGAAAGCCTCAAGAGCGAATATCCACTAACCGACGACTATCAATTTGCCTCTCGCGATCGCTGCAAGTCAGTGCTGGCGTCAGAGATAGAGTGGTTAACCGAGCAACTAGCCAAGGAAAAAAGGGCGATCGCCGGAGTGCGTGACTCCCCAACCTTCGCTGAATCCGCCGACTCCAAGGAAAAATCCTTCCAACTCACCCACTCAGGTGAGTCATAAGAAGGATGTGTAATCTTGCCTGCCATCGTAACTTTTGAGAGATAACAAGAAGCTTTCCTAAAAATAATCACTCCCTGGCTTTGCTAACTGCGATGGGACTAAAGCCCTGCACAAACCCCAACCCCATTAAAAAGAGACTTTCCCGATTCCATCCTGTTTAAAATCCCTTGTCCTTATTCCCCCATGTTTGAGAGGAACGCCGGAAAATCAAAGATTTCGCCCAAGTCTCAGTCAGAAGTTAAAAAAAATCTAAGTGGTGCTGCCAATGAGTTATTCTAAATCCCCAGAATCCGTCGTTGAAGCTGAAAAGCAAAAATCTCCCACACCGGAACTGCACCCAACCGATGCCGACAGTGATCGACCGCAGGATTTGGCAGCCGTTGCCGATCGCCCCGAACCTGTTGCTAAACCCGAACAGCACCCAACCGATGCAGACAGCGATCAACTGCAGGATTCTGCAACCGTTCTCGATCGCCCCCAACCTGTTGCTAAATCACGATCGCGCTGGCCCCTAATTGCCGTGATCGCGATCGCCACAGGCGCAGCAGGTTTCGGCTGGTACTCGTGGCAATCGGGTCAGAATCGCGCACAGCAACCGGCAGCAGCAGCCCAACCCCCAGGCATACCAGTCAAGCTGGCAGCCGTACAAACCAGCTCAGTCCAAGATTCCTCGGAATTTGTCAGCAGCTTAGAAGCCAAGCGTTCGGTAGAAATCAAACCCGAAGTAGAAGGGCTAGTCACGGAGATTTTTGTCAAATCCGGGGACTTCATAAACAAAGGGCAAGCCATCGCCCGCATGAAAAGCGAGAGCGCCCAAGCTGACTTGAGGCAATCCCAAGCCAACCTGATCCGCGCTCAATCCCATTTAGCCGAATTGCAAGCAGGAGCCAGGCCCGAAGAAATCGCCCAAGCTCAAGCCCAAGTCGCCCAAGCCCAAGCCAACCTCGCCCAACTGCGATCGGGCTCTCGGCCAGAAGAAATTGGTCAAGCCCAAGCCCGCGTTTCCCAAGCTGAAGCCGACCTCGCCGACGCCCAAACAGGTAGCCTCTTAGAAGACATCGCTCAAGCCAGAGCGCAAATAGAAGCAAGCACAGCCGAAGCAAAGTTAGCCAGCCAGCAGCTTGCCAGATATCAGGCATTGGCAAAAGAAGGTGCAGAATCCGCCAACACCCTTGAGCAATACACCCAAAAAGAAGGCAGCGCCAAAGCCAACCTCAGAGAAGCTCAAAGGCGGTTTGAGCAGCGACAAAAGAACAGACAAGCCGAGATCGAGCGCCGGACAGCCGCCTTGCAACAACAGCGGCAAGCTTTGCGGCAACTGCAAAACGGTTCGCGCCCAGAGGAAATAGCCAAAGCCGAAGCAGAAGTCGCACAAGCCAAGAGCAGATTAGCGCAGTTAGCCAACGGCACTCGCCAAGAACAGCTCGATCAAGCTGAAGCGCAAGTTGCCGAGGCCGCCGCTCAAGTGCGCGGCTTTGAAGTACAACTACAAGAAACTGCGGTCATCGCGCCCTTCGCAGGAGTCATCGGCGACATACCAGTGAAAGTAGGTGATTTCTTGCAAAAAGGTGATGCCATTGCCACCCTGACTGAGAACCAATTGCTAGACTTGCGGTTATCAATTCCTTTGGAACGGCAGCCTCAATTACGCTTAGGGCTGCCAGTACAAATGCTCGACGCTCAAGGTAAGGCGATCGCCCAAGGTCAAATCAGTTTTATCTCCCCCAACGTCAGCGCCAATTCCCAAACAATTTTAGCTAAAGCCACCTTTCCCAACCCCACCGGCGAACTGCTTAATCTCCAGTTTGTAAAAGCTAAAGTCATCTGGAAACAGAACCCCGGAATTTTAGTTCCAGTCACAGCAGTCACTCGCTTAGGTGGGGAAACATTTGTCTTCACAGCTCAAAAGCCGGAACAGGCAAAACCTGGAATGCCACCTTTAGTAGCGCGGCAAAAATCCGTGAAATTGGGAGCCATTGAGGGGAATAATTATCAAGTTATCGAAGGTTTGAAAGCCGGGGAAAAAATTGTTACCGCAGGCATCCTTAACCTGACAGACGGTGTTCCGATTATGGCTCAAGAGGAAGGAAAAGGCTCAGGAGAAAAATTACCAGTAGAAAGCAAAAAATAAGGTATGTTGTTGCGCTTGAGCGCTCTTAAGATGGTAATTAAGAGCGCTCAAGCGCAACTATGTACCTTACGTGAAACTAATTGATTGCTCCGCTATAAAAAAGGGGGCTATTTTAATTTTTGACTGAAGTGCCTGCAATTAGGAATTAGCAATTATCAACTAACAACTACCCATTACCCAAATAATGTTTGCAGATTTCTTTATTAAACGACCAGTATTTGCTAGCGTCTGCGCCTTAATTATTGTTTTGGTAGGCGCAATCAGCATTCCCACATTGCCGATCGAGCGCTTCCCCGACATCAGCCCTACCCAAATCAACGTCACAGCTAACTATAGCGGGGCGAGTGCTGAAATTGTCGAAAATGCAGTTACCAACATCCTAGAAAGGCAAATCAACGGCGTTGAAGGACTAAAATATCTAACTTCCAGTAGTAGTAACGATGGCACTAGCACCATTACAGCTACCTTTGACTCCTCGCGCAACAAAGACATTGCCGGCGTCGATGTTCAAAATCGAGTTGCAGTTGCTCAACCCCAGCTACCAGATGCCGTACAACGCACAGGAGTTACAGTTACCAAACAATCTACCAGTCTCCTATTAGCGATCGGCTTATTTACAGAAAATAAAGAATACGACACCATATTTTTAAGCAACTACGCTGACCTATATTTAGCAGATGCTTTAAAACGGGTAAAAGGTGTGGGCGACGTGCGAATTTTTGGGGAAAGACGTTATGCAATGCGTTTATGGATAGATCCCAATAAACTAGCAGCTCGCCGTCTCACAATGCAAGATGTAACGAGGGCTCTCAACGAACAAAACTTGCAAGTTGGTGCTGGGAGAGTTGGCCAAGAACCTGCTCCACAGGGACAAATGTATCAAATTGACTTGCGTGCTGAAAGTCGCCTCAAAGAACCAGCAGAATTTGAAGATATCGTCCTCAAAACAGAGACAAATGGAACGTTAGTTAAATTAAAAGATGTGGGGAGAGCAGAACTAGGGGCAGAGAATTACAGCTCATTTCTGCGATTTCGAGGCAATGATGCAGTAGGTTTAGGGATTTACCAACTGCCTGGAAGTAATGCTTTGAATGTTGCCCATGCCGTCAAAACAGAAATGGAAAAACTAGCGGTTGCTTTCCCGCCGGGGTTGATACATAGAGTAGCGCTGGACACGACTTTGTTTGTAGAAGAGTCGATGGCAGAAGTAGTCAAGACCTTATTTGAATCAGTCTTGCTAGTGGTGATAGTGATTTTTGTTTTCTTGCAAGACTGGCGCACAACTATTATTCCTACCATCACAATTCCAATTTCTTTGATTGGAACGTTTGCCTTTATCAAAGTTTTCGGATTTACGATTAACAGTTTATCACTGTTTGGTCTGACATTAGCAACGGGATTAGTGGTTGATGACGCTATCATTGTAGTAGAAAATATTGACCGCCTGATCCGCCAAGGTATGAATGCCCGCCAAGCGGCTTTTGAGTCAATGCGGGAGCTTTTTAGCGCTGTAATTGCGACTTCTTTAGTGTTGATGGCAGTGTTCGTACCAGTGGCATTTTTCCCCGGAACTACAGGAGCGCTTTATAAACAATTTGCGCTGACAATTGCTTTTTCAGTATTGCTGTCTACCTTTATTGCTATTACTCTTACGCCCTCACTTTCAGCAATATTACTGCGTCGAAGTCCGAAGTTTGGGGGTCCGGTGGGTTGGGTTTTTGACAAGTTTAATGCAGTTCTCGATTGGGTACAGCGGCAATATCGCAAATCCTTAATATTTCTCACAGGAATTAAGACTATTGTCACCCTCGTATTCATCGCTTCTCTGGGAGTAACAGCTTGGCTTTATTTATCAGTCCCCACAGCATTTATCCCGGAAGAAGACCAGGGCTATTTTATGACAATTATTCAAGGCCCCCAGGGTGTTTCGCTGCAATACACTCAGAAAGTAATGGATCAAGTAGAACAAGAAATCCTCAAACTTCCTGAAGTTGTCGGGACTTTTTCAGTGGGTGGATTTGGTTTTAGCGGTAGCACTTCTAATCAAGGGATTATATTTACTACGCTGAAAGCCTGGGAAGAACGTCACGGAGAAGATCAAACTGTACAAGCGATTATTGGTAAGTTGCGGGGTAAGTTTTTCTCGATTCCCGAAGCTAGAATTTTCCCAGTCAATCCGCCTGCCATTCAAGGTTTAGGTCAATTTGGGGGTTTCCAATTTCAATTGCAAGACCGCAAAGGTAACAGCGGTTTAGATGGCTTAGTCCAGACTATGGGCGGGATTTTGAAGCAGGCAAATCAGACACCGGGATTGCAAGCGGTATTTAGTACGTTTGCAGCGAATACACCTCAGTTAATTGTGGAGGTTGACCGCAATCGAGCTAAGGCTCTAGATATTCCCATTAATGATGTTTTCAGTACGTTACAAACGGCTCTGGGTGCTCAGTATGTGAACGATTTTAACCTCCAGCAGCGTAATTATCGGGTGTATGTTCAGGCGGATAAACAGTTTCGTGATAACCCTGAAGATATTGGGAAATTGTATGTGCGCTCTGGAAAGAATGAAATGATTTCTTTGAGCAATTTGGTGAAGATTACTCCGGTGGTCGGAGCACAAACTGTTAACCACTACAATTTGTATAGGTCAATAGAAATTACTGGCTCTCCTGCGCCGGGAGCGAGTTCTGGACAGGCGCTAAAATCGATGGAAAAGGTGTCGGCTCAAGTTTTGCCCTCGGGTTTTGGCTATGAATGGTCGGGGAGTTCTTTAGAAGAAATTGAATCGGGCGGTCAAGCACCGATTATTTTCGGTTTGGGGCTGATTTTTGTGTTTTTGGTGTTGGCGGCTCAGTACGAAAATTATGTGGATCCTTTCATTATTTTGCTATCGGTGCCTCTGGCGATTTTAGGTGCTCTTTTAGCTCAGTCGTTGCGGGGTTTGGCGAATGATGTTTATTGCCAGATTGGTTTGGTGATGTTGATTGGATTGGCTAGTAAAAATGCGATTTTAATCGTGGAGTTTGCGAACCAGTTACGGGAGCAGGGATATTCAATTGCTAAGGCGGCAGTTGAGGCTTCTCAAGAGCGTTTACGACCGATTTTGATGACTTCTCTGGCTTTCGTTTTGGGTATTTCTCCTCTGATTAACCCAGAAGGTGCGGGTGCAGCGAGCCGCCGATCGCTAGGGAATGCGATCGCGGGGGGGATGGTTGTTTCTACTGTCTTGAGTTTGTTTATGGTGCCGGTTCTGTATGTGGTGGTTGTCTCGGCTCGCGATCGCTTTAAGAAGCGCGATCGATTAGAAAATTTGCCCGATGATGGCACAATTTTGAACGGCAAAACGACTCCCCACGAGGAGATGGAACGCGACAAAGTATCGCCGTTGTAGTTGGTAAGTTGAAAATACCAGCATTCGTTTTGTGAGTAGGATTGGTGCGATCGCCCCAAACCCGCCAATCCCGCATCAAAACCCCCAAAGCCCCCAGATTAGTCCGGGGCTCAATTCTTCAATCCAAAATCCAAAATCGAAAATCCAAAATCGATTGACGGCGGCCCCCATCTGCGGCTACGCTTTGAAGTGAGAGGTTGCTTGCTTGTAGAGGAGGCAGCCCGCGTCGCCCAAAAATCTAGTTGCACTGCCCAAAGCTGCTACGAACAGCAATGGACAGCTAACCGCCAAACTGGTACGAGCAGTCTGGAGGCTAACGGAGTATCTTAACATCCTCTGTAGCCGCCCTGCTATGTGTTGAACTGCGGGGCGGCTGGGTTTTTGGGTTTTTCTAGAAAACCCAAAACCAGGAGAACATAATATGTCACAGGAATTCGTGCCTGACGACAACAAGTCCGATCGCCCAAATGACGACTCAGCAGCAGTATCGGAACAGGAAGTCGTGCTGTTAACGGTTGTCGGTTCGCGATCGGGTGTCAGGGAAACCATACTCACTTTGTACCGACTGGGATTTGCCGAAGTCGGCGATTGGAGCCCCGTACAACGTGCAGCTAATCCGAAGCAGGTGATGAGCGTGCTGATCCGCCGGAAGCGGGCTAACGGTACACCGCCGAGAAAATCTGGACGGTAAGCTGCGCTGTCATTTTGATTGAAGCGAAGAATATTCGTGGGGTGGGCGTCTCGCCCGCCCTAAAAATACAATTACTTACTGGGCGTTGATATTGGATTTCAGGGTAAAAGTAAGAGACTTGCGATCGCGGGCAACAATTTACTGCAAGCTTCCACCAATGTCGCCGCACTAGGTAAACCAGCAATAGTCCCTTTCAAAATCTTCATTGCCGTTTTCCCCGCCTTTTGCATTGTACTTTCTTGGGGATTTTTCCCTACTTCTGCCAAAGTTTTTACCTGTTCCAAAGCTTCTGCTTTATCATCATCAGATAAATCAGTTTCAGCCTCGATCGCTGTTTGTAACTCAGTCAGTAATTCTTTGATTCCAGGTTCATCTGGTTTAGCAGAATCAGATAATTGATTAATTGTATTGGCAACAGTACCGCTGATATCACCTAAACTTAAGGCTCCTGCGCCGCTAGCGTTAACGGTTCCGCCTGTAATTTCAATCTTACGACTTTGGTCGATTTGGTCACTCATAGCTTTACTCTCTGATGTAGATTTAGGTTTATTAGTAATCTTAACATTAACAGGTCGCGTAGCCAACAATTTTAGAAGTTCATTCAGCTCAAAACTTTTTTGACGGTAAAATGCTATTTCTCTCTCTTTAGCTTGCAGTTCATATTTGTGCTTGGTTTCTAAATCTTTGATAATTTGCTCATAGGCCTGGATGATTCGAGTAAGACTTTCGTCATTTTGCATGATTTGGCTCAGAGTTTATGCTTACTTATCCTCCTGAATAATATTAATCGAGAGTGGTTGTTTAGCTAACATCTCTGTTAGTTCTCTCATTTCAGCTATTTGCTGGCGATATAAAGCGATTTCCTCATCTTTATAATTTACTTCTGCCTTGTATTTTTGGGCGATCGCCCTTAGTGACTCCACATCCTCTGATTCGGCGATCGACTCATCTTCCTGACTGGAATGAGCATCGGTTTCAAGCTGTGTTAAACTTTTAGAAACTGCTTCGGAAATAGCTATCTCTTGACGGTACATGGCAATCTCGCAATCTTTGGCTCGCAATTCAGCTTGATATTTATCTTCAATAGCCTTTAACAGTAGTTCGTAGTTTTGCTTTAACTCGTGATAAATTATAGCTTGCTTATCATCTCTCAGAGCATTGACAAAGATGGCAATTACTCCCTTTTCGGAATTTTCTATACTCTGGATTGACAATTCTGTATTTTCATTCGCAATGGCAGCTTGCAATTGCAGCAGTAATTCTTTAAATTCCGGTTTCTCTGAACCTACTGATACGCTCATAGCTTTGATTTCCGCTGTTACCAGAGTTTGACTAAAATTATAGCATTACTCACTTTGTGATTAAGGACGATCCTCTTCGAGGGCTGCGCTAACGGCAGAATCAGGCAACTGCTCGATCGTGTTGGCTGTTGTACCGCCATTATCTCCTAAACTTAATGAGCCGGCACCGGTAGCGCTAATCGTTCCTCCTGAAATTTCAACTTTGCGACTTTGGTCGATGTTGTCGCTTCCGATTTTATTCTCTGCTGTAGCTTTAACTTCTATGGTAACAGGTTTAGCAGCCAGTTGATTAACGACTCCTTCCAGAAATGTTATATGCTTGTCTTTATCTTTCAATCGTGCCACCATTAGTTCATAAATTTGTGTGAAATTTTGATGAATATGCTCCTTATTAGCATCAGGTGGTACGCTAACTTTGACAACAATGACTCCATCGCCTTTATTTTCAATACTCTGAATAGTAAGTTCCGTTCCTTCATTTTCCACTTGCACTTTTTTGAAGGCAGCAACAAAAGCTTTCCACTCAATACCGTTACGAAAAATTAGATCGATGGTGTTCAAAACCTCCTCAAACAGTTTGGTAAATTCTCTCGGTGCAAATTCGCCACTGCTGGGGCGACGTTCACGATCGTCAGTTGCCGGTTTGGGATATTCTAGAAGATAGACAAACCGACAGTCTACGCGATCGAGCTTTGTATTAGCGTCAATGTTCCAAGCTTCCAAACAAGCACCTGTAAAACAAGCTTCTGTAAAATCTGTTGCCAAGGCTTGAGTGTCAGTGAGGTTTGCCGATTCCAAATTAGCTTGATGCAAAGTTGCTTCGTTGAGATTAGCCTGCTTGAGATTAGCCTCGTTTAGATTAACGCCTGTCAGGTTTCCTCCTTGGAGATTCGCACCAACATAGGATTTTTTGTAGCCATTGCGAGTGATGAGTAATTCTCGGATGCGGGTATCAGCTAATATCGAATTACCAACTCGCGCGCGATCGAGCTTTTCTGTTTTGTGGAAGCAAGTGCGAGTGAGATTGGCTGTTCTAAAATCTGTACTTTTGAGAGTTGCCTCAGTGAAATTGGCATCAGTTAAATCGGCATTGCGAAAACTTGTGCCGCCTGTAGCGGCAAAGGCAATGACAATGGTGCGAATCAAGGCCTCTTTCTCATCCCCAGCCAGAACTCGCCAAGCACTGTAAATACCTAGTCCTGCAACTGCCCCTGCCCCTGCCCCTGCAACTGCCCCTGCCCCTGCCACTGCCCCTGCCCCTGCAACTGCCCCTGCAACTGCAACTGCCCCTGCAACTGCCCATGTCCCTGCCCCTGCAACTAAACCTGCAACTGCCCCTGCCACTGCAACTACCCCTGCCCCTGCCCCTGCCCCTGCAACTGCCCCTGCCCCTGCCCCTGCCCCTGCCCCTGCAACTGCCACTGCAACTACCGCTGCCACTGACCCTGCCACTGCCCCTGCCACTAAACCTGCCACCAAACCTTGGCGCCAGGTAACAATAAAGAAGATTGCCAAAACAATCAGCAATAAGACACCTGGAATCAAGGTGTACAGTTTGATGTTATCTGCAGTGAAAAACAATGTTACCCAACCAGTAGTCAAGCCTGACATTAATCCCGATATTGCCGATAGAAATAGCGAGATAGTTACTATAAAAATAGTCCAGTGGCGTTGCAGTCCTGCCGTGGCACGGGTGAAGTCAGCTTCTCTGAGGATCGCATTTGTAAAATTTGCGCCTCGGATGTCTGCACCGATGAATTTTGCACCTGTGAGGTTTTGACCTTTGAAATTGCGGCCTCGGAGATTTTTACCGGAGAAGTCTTTGGGCATGATTTCACGCAGGGATATAATATTATGTCCGGTCAATTAATGACGACTACAGTGCGAGCTTCTAGCTCGCGAGCCTTACGCTCTTACTACAGAATCATTATTAGCGATTACCGAAATATAATATGATAACTATTTAATAACAACTCAAACAAGCCCAAATATCCTCTTGGGTAAGATAGGGAAAATCATCTAAAATTTCTTCATAACTCATCCCCGAAGCGAGATATTCCAACACGTCATCAACCGTAATTTTTATGCCCCGAATACAGGGTTTACCACCACGCTTTCCCGGTTCGATCGTAAGGATATTAGCGATGTCTTGTTTTGACATGGCACTTTTCCTTTAGCTTATTTTCTCAGTTCTAGGCTAACAAAGGGATAGAGCGCTCGTAACGTTTGGTAGTTTCCAGCCTTTTATTACTTCCTTTAATTTCCTAATTCACTTTAACTCAATCCCCCCACAGCCAGCACTCGCCTCAAGTCCCATCAGGGGCGTGCTCGGAGTCTTTTTGGGTATCTTTTCGCCGATCGCACCTCATCGTGCAATAATGATATGACTTGCACAAAAACTCTATTAGTAGGTAAATCTTGCCTACCTTACCGCTACATATAGCGTCTCAACTGTCAACCCGTGCAAGTTACCAATTAAACCGGCTGTTGCACTACACAAATTTTTCCTAATGGCTGAAGTCCCCCTAAATCCCGCAGAACTTGCAGAAGCCCTCAACGGCTTTACCGACATTAACTTCCAATTACCAGACCCCGAAGACGAACAACTACCAGACTTTGACTTTGAAAATCAGGTTGACAATGCCTGGAAAGTGTGCGATCGCTTCGACTTGCAAACCGACATTTGGCGGGGACGCATTCTCCGAACAGTCCGAGACAGAGAAAAAAAAGGCGGCGAAGGACGCGGAACAGGCTTTTTGAACTGGCTCAAAGAAAGAGAAATTGGCAAAAGTCAAGCCTATTCTTTGATAGAATTAGCTAATAGTGCCGATACTCTGATCCAGCAAGGAGATTTAGACCCAAATTCCATTAGAAACTTCAGCAAAAGAGCCTTTGTAGAAACTGCCAAAGCATCTCCCGAAGTGCAGCAAATGGTAACAGATGCCGCAGCAAGTGGCGATCGCATCACCCGCCGCGAAGTCAAACAACTCTCCGACGAATGGATGGCAATGAACTCAGATTTATTGCCCGAAGAAGTCAAAGAAAAAGCATCTACCGGTTCTCTACCTTCCCGCTACCTCGCTCCTTTAGTCAAAGAAATGGAGAAACTCTCCCCATCTCACCAAAGCGAAATTCAAAAAGAAGTAGCAGAAAATCCCGACGTAGATACGGTCAAACAGCTAACATCCGACGCCAAGAACTTATCAAAATATCTCGACGCCGCCGCCCAAGTGCAAGCTCTCAATCAGTCTCACTTAGACATGGAAATGGCCTTAGAAGAATCTTTGCGAGTCGGCTGTTTGGGAACCACCGCCGACGTTGTAAAACAAGCGGCACAGCTAGAACAAACAGTAGTCAAACTCTACACAATTTGGAAGCGTTTAGGCAGTTTGGCAGATAGATTGTATGTGGATACAGGAGCAAGCACACCCAATTTGCGGTTGCTTTTGGGATGCTTGGACAGTCTTTCGGGAGAAAAGATTGAAGTGGATTTTGGAGACGGAGAACGCTCTATTCGCTTGCAAATTTTCAGCGAATAGCTCAACCTTGACCGCAGATAAACGCCAATCTCCCGGCTCATTATCGGCGTCGAACCCTGTTCATCTGCGGTTAAAATTTCTGATTTTTTTCCAAAGATATCGGGGATGCAAATAACGCCGATATTTGGTAACTACTTCTTTCCCCAACAGCACTACGCTAATCCAAAAACAAACCTCGGCCCCAACAGCCAGAACGACAGATAAAGTTGCTTTTTGGGTAATGTCCAGCGGCAGGAAGGGCACCACAAACAAGACGGCTAACCACGGTAGAAAAGATACGATAAATAAGAACAAACCGAGCTTTCGCATAGATTCACATAATACAGCTTTGATATGCCCTTTATCTATTAGTCCACTTAAAGTGGATTTCGTTTGTATAGTAGCGATTTCAATCGCCGAGTGACTACAAACTCCCATCTTGCACCAATGTCAGCAACAGGCTTTCCGGCCTGTTCCACAAGAACATTTAGTATTTGTGGAACAAGCATCTTGCCTGTTCTTGAGAATGGTTCAACCTATGACTACAAACATAATTGCCAAGCCTCTCCAACTCAATTCTTAATCCCCGTCGCCGCAATCCCCCGAATAAACTGCCGCTGACCGGCCAAAAACAGCAACACCACCGGCACTGTGCCAATTACCACCGCCGCCATCAACAACTGCCAACTGCTAGTAAACTGTTCCTGAAATTCGGCCAAAACCAACTGCACAGTCCGCAACTCCGGCCGCGTCGTAAACACCAGCGGCTTAAACAAATCGTTCCACTCCCCGATAAACGTAAACAAAAACAGCGTCACCAAAGCAGGGCGGGCCAAAGGTAACATCACCTGCCACAAAACCTGCCAGCGGTTAGCCCCATCCAGCATTGCCGCCTCCTCCAACTCCACCGGAATAGTCATAAAATACTGGCGCAGCAGAAAAATCCCAAAACCGTTAGCCGCCGTAGGCAAAATCAGCGCCCCGTAAGTATTCAGCAGATGGCCCCACTTCAAAACCAAGAAAATGGGAATCACCAAAAGCTGAAATGGAATTACCAGTGTCGCCAAAACCCCCAAAACTAGGGCCTGTCGCCCCCGAAACTTCAGCCTGGCCAAAGCATAACCGGCCAAAGCAGAAGTCACAACCTGAAAACCCGTCACTGCGATCGCCACTAGAGTAGAATTAAGGAATGCCAACAAAAAATTGCCCCGTCGCCAAGCCTCCTGATAGTTCGCAAAAGTCAGGCCTGTGGCCTTGACACCGACACCCGATGGTGATATTGAAACCAAGAATACAGCAGCCAGTGGCAGCAGCACCAGCGCAGCACCCGCCAGCAACAAAATAAAACTCAGCAGTTCCAGCGCTTGAGACCTGTCAAAGGATTTACCCATAAATTTGTGAATTAACCTAAAATAATAAGCCTGTGAGGTTCTCCAACCCGATCGCATCCCCGATTCCCATACAACAACATAATAGTCGTAGAAGGAAAGAAGGAGTACCTAGGGAGGAAGTTGTGATTAGGATATAATGTTATAGATAGAGTTGGTACTGTAAAACCCTGAAAGGTGGAGACATAGACCGTATTTCTATCATCTATTTCCGGGCAAAAGATCGACTAACGACTAATTCAAGTAATTAGTAAATAGATAGCATTCTAGCGATAGTCTTTCTGGAGTGTTCGACGGCAGAAGTCCGCCAAACACGCACGCTTGACGCCAGTTTTTCCCGGAACGTCAAAGAAAAGTTCTTTGTCGAAAGCATCCTCAGCTATAATCTGTGATTTAGATGGGGTGCGTTCAAAATAGGTAAAGTGTACTGTCACTGACCCCCCATTTTAAAGGGGTTTCCAAACATCCCGGAAGCTTATATAAGGAGACTACATATCTATGCCCCAGCTTGAGGCCAGCCCAACAATTGACTTTCAAACCGAAACTTACAAAGATGCTTACAGCCGCATCAACGCCATTGTGATTGAAGGCGAACAAGAAGCTCACGACAATTACCTGACACTGGCCGAACTGTTGGCTGACAAAAAAGCAGAGTTAGTTGGCTTGTCCAAGATGGAGAACCGCCACATGAAAGGCTTCCAAGCTTGTGGCCGGAATCTTAAAGTCACGCCGGACATGGCATTTGCCAAGCAGTTCTTTTCGGAATTGCACAAAAACTTCCAGACGGCCGCGGCCCAAGGTCAGATTGTAACTTGCTTGTTGATTCAATCGCTAATTATCGAGTGTTTTGCGATCGCAGCTTACAACATCTACATCCCCGTCGCCGATGACTTTGCTCGCAAAATCACCGAAGGCGTCGTCAAAGAAGAATACAGCCACCTCAACTTTGGGGAAGTCTGGCTGCAAGCTCACTTTGAGGAATCCAAAGCCGAACTCGAAGCTGCCAACCGCCAAAACCTGCCCATCATCTGGAGACTGCTCAACTCTGTTGCAGACGATGCCCGCGTTTTGGGAATGGAAAAAGACGCTTTAATCGAAGACTTTATGATTGCCTACGGCGAAGCCCTAGGTAACATAGGCTTTAACAACCGTGATATCATGCGGATGTCAGCACAAGGCCTCGCAGCCTAGTTAATTTGGAAATAAGGAATGGGAAAAAAATTAAAAATTAAAAATTAAAAATGGGATACCTCATTTTAAAATATAAATTTTTAATCTTCCCATCTTCCATCTTCCACCTTCCATCTTCTCTCCTCCATTTTCAATCTTCCTTCATTTGACAACTTAATGTTTGGTCTAATCGGTCACTTAACCAGCTTAGAACACGCCCAATCAGTAGCTAACGAGCTGGGCTATCCAGAATATGCCGATCAAGGTCTCGATTTTTGGTGCAGCGCACCGCCCCAAATAGTTGATCAGATCACGGTAACAAGCATCACTGGACAAAAAATAGAAGGCCGCTATGTGGAGTCCTGTTTTCTGCCAGAAATGCTAGCCACTCGCCGGATTAAAGCAGCCACTCGCAAAATCCTTAATGCGATGGCACACGCTCAAAAAAACGGGATTAACATCACTGCTTTAGGCGGCTTTTCTTCGATAATTTTTGAGACTTTCAACTTGCAGCAAATTAAGCAAATTCGCAATCTCAAGTTGGAGTTTGAACGCTTCACCACCGGTAACACTCATACGGCTTACATCCTCTGCCGCCAAGTAGAAGAAGCAGCCCCTAAATTGGGGATTGAACTTTCAAAAGCCACGGTAGCCGTTTGTGGTGCTACTGGCGATATTGGCAGTGCTGTGTGTCGCTGGCTCAATGTTAAAACAAATGTAGCAGAATTGTTGCTCATTGCCCGCGACAAAGAACGATTACAAGATTTGCAATCGGAATTGGGGCGAGGCAAAATTATGGACTTGGAAGAAGCCCTCCCCCAAGCGGATATTGTAGTGTGGGTAGCCAGTATGCCTAAGGGAGTAGAAATTGACCCTAAGACATTGAAGCAACCATGTTTATTGATTGACGGTGGCTATCCGAAAAATCTTGCAACTCAGGTTCAGCATCCAGAAATTTACGTACTCAATGGCGGCATTGTGGAACATTCCCTCGATATTGAGTGGAAAATTATGAAGATTGTCAATATGGATGTACCGGGCCGACAGTTGTTTGCCTGTTTTGCTGAATCAATGCTGCTGGAATTTGAAAAAATGTATACCAATTTTTCTTGGGGACGGAATCAAATTACAGTGGAAAAGATGGAGCAAATCGGTCATATTTCTGTCAAACACGGTTTCAGACCTTTAATGTCATTTTGATGTGATTTGTTGTGGTTATTGGTTATTGAGGAAAATTTTTCTAATAATAACCAGTAACTTTTTTTGTACAGTTAATGGTTAATAGTTAACTATTAACATTATCTCCGATCGCACAACCCGAAGAAAAGTAGTTTGTAGTTCGGAACCAGCGGATGTGATTAGTGGCAATAGTTTGTCTTGAATTCTTCTGATATTTGAATTTGGGCGACAAAAGGTAATATAGACAGGGCTGTTACAGCTTCCGAATGGGTGAGTTCGATCGCGCTGGTGTCGCTTTTTGGACTGGGGAACAGTTCAGCAGGGTTAGGCCTTTTGTGGCGGTGGGGAACCCAGGGGCGCGGGGAAAGAGGGGCGTAAAAATCAGCAGCAAGCAAAAATAGTGTAGCAAAAAACGAGGCTCCAGCCTCTGGTTTTCAACAAGCTTAGTAAGCCAAGCATAATTCAAAATTTAAAACTTCCAAATTTCCCCTCTTTTTCAGCATCCCCTGACAGGGTAGGATCTGGAAATAGTCGATCGACAAAACCTGACAAAACCTTATAGAAATTATCAGCGTGCCAAACCCAGACCGTAAACCCTTACTCTTAGATTTTGAAAAGCCCCTGGCCGAACTCGAAACCCGAATTCACCAGATTCGCGAACTCGCCGCAGAAAACAGCGTCGATGTCACCGACGAAATTCGCAAACTCGAAGCTCGCTCAGCCCAACTGCGACAAGAAATCTTCAGCAGCTTGTCCCCCATGCAGCGGCTGCAACTGGCCCGTCACCCGCGCCGCCCCAGCACCCTCGATTACATTCAGGCAATTAGCGACGAGTGGATCGAGCTTCACGGCGATCGGCGCGGCGGAGACGACCCGGCCCTCGTCGGCGGAATTGCCCGCATAGACGGGCTTCCCACCGTCATCATCGGCCATCAAAAAGGGCGCGACACAAAAGACAATATCGCCCGCAACTTCGGCATGGCTGCTCCCGGTGGCTACCGCAAAGCCCTGCGGTTGATGGAACACGCCGATCGCTTCGGAATGCCCATTTTCACGTTTATCGACACTCCGGGAGCTTGGGCGGGCTTAGAAGCAGAACAGCTCGGACAGGGAGAGGCGATCGCCTGTAACCTCCGAGAAATGTTTCGCCTCGACGTTCCCATTATTTGCACCGTCATCGGCGAAGGCGGTTCCGGGGGCGCATTGGGTATCGGTGTCGGCGAGCGGCTGTTGATGCTGGAACATTCCGTCTACACCGTCGCCACCCCCGAAGCTTGCGCGGCCATTCTCTGGAAAGACTCTGGCAAAGCGAACTTGGCCGCAGAAGCCCTGAAAATCACTTCCTGGGATTTGAAAAACCTCGGCGTTCTCGATCAAATAGTACCAGAGCCGATCGGCGGCGCTCACTCGAATCCCCTCAAAGCTGCGTCCATACTCAAACAAGCTTTGTTAGAAAACTTAGCAGAACTAACACAGCTTACTGGTCAACAGCGACGCGATCTCCGGTATCAAAAGTTTCGCCACATCGGTGTATTCACTGAAATTTCTGCTTGAGCCGATCGATTCAGAGTTATCAGTTATGAGTTAAAAATTCTTAACTTTAAACTCATAACTCACAGCTCATTATTCTGCGGATCTGTCAGCAGTGTTATAATTTCTCAGGTGACACCGGCTTAACAGTTCTTAATGTTCATCTCATAATTAACTGTTATCACCCGCAGCAGACAGTTGTCTAATTTGCCTCAGAAGGCTGCAACGCTGTAGGGAGTGGCCGAGCGAAAGTATTAGGACACTGAATGAACCATCCAACAACAAAGCAGGCTCTGATTACCGGAGCCAGCAGCGGTATTGGCAAAGCGACGGCTCTAGCGTTCGCCGCCGAGGGCATAAATCTAGCCTTAGTTAGTCGAGAGTCGGAAAACTTAGAAGCCGTTGCCGCAGCAGCCCGAGAAGTCGGAGTGAAAGCAGAAGCTTATCCCTTAGACTTGGCAAAAATTGAGCAAGTGCAAAGCAGCATCAGCGCGATCGCAGCTCAATTGGGTTCCGTAGATATCCTGGTCAACAGCGCTGGTATGGGCTACACCGGCTCCTTAACGGAAACGTCCCTAGCCGACTGGCAGAACGTTCTAGACCTCAATCTTACTAGCGTTTGGCAGTGCATTCTAGGAGTTTTGCCGTCCATGCGCGATCGCCGATCGGGAATCATCATCAACGTTTCCTCGATCGCCGGCACCCAAGCCTTCCCTAACTGGGGAGCCTACTGCGTTAGCAAATTCGGTCTCATGGCTTTGTCTAAAACCTTAGCCGCCGAAGAACGAGCTCACGGAATTCGCGTAACAGCAATCTGTCCGGGTTCTGTCAACACTCCCCTGTGGGACACAGACACCGTAGACGCCGACTTCGATCGCACCGCCATGTTAACCCCAGAAATCGTCGCCCAATCAATTCTGCACGCAGTTCAGTTGCCAGCAAGTGCAGTAGTTGAAGAAATCACCCTCATGTCCAACGCAGGAGTTTTGTGAACTTGAGATTTTAGACTGCTGGATTTTTCTCGAATTCAACAATCTTTGAATCTCTAGCTATATCCCCCAATCGAAAATTGATTCACCCTCACACCAACTTGTTATGACAATTGCATCTTCCGCCGATTCCAATGGCTCGAACTCACTCTCGACTGACAGCATGAAACTGTTACAAACCGCAGAGAACAACTCCCCACGCATCCCCACTCGACCCGATCGCAATTCCTCGCACGGTCAAGAATCTCACATACCCGTACCCTCAGAAGTAGGCCAAGAAGAAATGATGGCCGCCGTTCGGACAATTCTGCTGGGAGTAGGAGAAGATCCTGAACGGGAAGGATTGCTCAAAACCCCGAAGCGGGTAGCAGAAGCAATGCGGTTTCTCACCAGCGGCTACAGTCAATCCCTCGAAGAACTTCTTAACGGCGCTATCTTTGACGAAGGTCACAACGAAATGGTACTGGTGCGAGACATCAGCGTATTCAGTATGTGCGAACACCATATGCTGCCGTTTATGGGCCGAGTTCACATCGCTTACATTCCCAACCAAAAAGTAGTGGGACTGAGCAAATTAGCCCGAATTGCCGAGATGTACAGCCGCCGATTGCAGGTACAAGAACGTTTGACGCGCCAAATTGCCGAAGCAGTTGAGACAATATTGGAACCGCAGGGAGTAGCTGTAGTAATGGAAGCCAGCCATATGTGCATGACGATGCGGGGTGTGCAAAAACCCGGTGCTTGGACGGTTACGAGTGCCATGTTGGGCGTGTTTCAAGAAGAACAGAAAACTCGCGAAGAATTCCTGAATTTGATCCGCCACCAACCGGCTTTCTTTTAGTCATTAGTCATTAGTCATTAGTCAATCACTTTTTGGGTGGTGGCTAGCAATTAAGCAATTTGGTCACTAGCCCCCAGATTCATCCGCAGTCGCAATCTAAAATCTAAAATCTAAAATCAGATGACGATCGACTGATAAACCCATAAAATAGACGGGTGACTCATGACTTGTGACTAAATGAATCCTATTAAATTCGGTACAGATGGCTGGCGCGGTATCATTGCTGACGATTTTACATTCGATCGCGTAGCGTTAGTCGCTCCCCTAGCGGCACAAGTTCTCGCACAAACTGGTGGTAGCGATGGCAGCAGCGGTACCGTAATTGTCGGTCACGACCGTCGATTTCTGGCTGAAGAATTTGCCCAAACAGCGGCTATTGCCATCCAAAACGCAGGATTTGACGTGCTACTTAGCGAATCCTACGCCCCCACTCCAGCTTTCAGTTTAGCTGCCAAACAATTAAATGCTTTGGGTGCGATCGTCCTGACAGCCAGCCACAATCCCGGCGCATATTTAGGGTTAAAAGTCAAGGGCGGATTTGGCGGTTCAGTTTCGCCCGAAGTTACTCAACAGATAGAAGCAAAACTCGAAAATCCGGCGGCCATTTCAGCAACTCCGGGCAAATTAGAGAATTTCAATCCTTGGCCGGCTTACTGCAAAACCTTGCGGGAAATGGTAGATATTGATGCGATTAAAGAAGCGATCGCCAGCGGCAAAATTACAGTATTTGTAGATGTAATGCACGGTGCCGCCGCCGGAGGATTAGGTCAAATTTTAGAAGAAACGGTACATGAAGTCAACAGCGATCGAGATCCGCTGTTTGGCGGCGGTGCACCGGAACCTTTGCCGCGCTACCTGTCGCAGTTATTTCGGGTGATGCGTACTCACCAGCGAAAAAGTTCTGGTTTGTCAATCGGATTTGTATTTGACGGAGATAGCGATCGAATTGCAGCAGTTGACTCTAGCGGCAACTTCCTCAGTTCACAAATCCTAGTTCCCATATTAATCGAACATTTAGCAAAACGGCGCGGCTTGACCGGGGAAGTCATCAAAACAGTCAGCGGTTCAGACATAATTCCCAAAATTGCCAAGCTGTACAACTTGCCATTATTTGAAACGCCGATCGGTTACAAGTATATAGCCGATCGAATGTTAACCACTCAAGTCTTAGTCGGCGGCGAAGAATCGGGAGGAATTGGCTACGGTACACACATCCCCGAACGAGATGCTTTACTGTCAGCGCTGTACTTGTTAGAAGCAGTTGTCAAATCCGGGGAAGACTTAAGCGAAATTTACAGCCGACTGCAACAAGAAACCAGCTTTACTTCAGCGTATGACAGAATCGACTTGCACCTAGCAAACATGGAAGAAAGGTCGCGTTTGCTGTCCCTGCTGCAAAATCAACCCTTAACAGAAATCGCCGGCAAAGCAGTTGTAGATTGCAACAAAGTTGACGGATATAAATTCCGTTTAGCCGACGGAAGTTGGCTGTTAATTCGGTTTAGCGGAACAGAACCCGTGTTGCGGCTGTACTCAGAAGCAGCGACATTGAAAGAAGTTATGCAAAACTTAAACTGGGCGAAGAGTTGGGCGCATAATTAATCGGAGTTTTCAACCGCAGATAAACGCAGATAAAAATAGCTCAAATACTATCAGCGTTAATCAGTGTTCATCCGCCGATATCTGCGGTCAAAAAATCCCATTATTTCCCAGCCTACAAGTAACCGACTCCCAACCAGAAACAATATAACTTATTTGCGATCGTGCGACGTTTTTTTTGTTAATATCAAGCCGTAAGTTTTAATTGAAATAATGATCGATCGCAAATTGCTAGTTGCAGCTACGGGCAATCCGGGTAAACTCAAGGAAATGCAAGTTTATCTTCAGGATTTGGGATGGGAATTGGAACTAAAACCGGAAGAGTTGGAAATTGAGGAAACAGGCGAAACTTTTATTGCTAATGCTTGCTTGAAGGCGTCTGAAGTGGCAAAAGCAACGGGCAAATGGTCGATCGCCGATGATTCTGGTTTAATGGTAGATGCACTCGACGGCCAACCTGGGATTTACTCCGCACGCTACGGGAAAACCGATGCTGACAGGATATCTCGACTTCTCAAAGAATTGGGTAGCGAACAAAACCGGGAAGCACAATTTGTTTGCGCGATCGCGATCGCCCGTCCCGACGGTACAATTGCCTTGCAACTAGAAGGAATTTGCCGCGGCGAAATCCTGCACACTCCTCGCGGTAAGGGAGGTTTCGGATATGACCCCATTTTCTACGTACCCGCACAGCAACAGACTTTTGCAGAAATGACAGCGGATATCAAGCGATCGCACTCTCACCGCGGCCGAGCCTTCCATGCTCTCATACCACAATTGGCCAACGTTGTCAACCAATAATGAGAAAAAAGCTAAAAAATGGGGTTACTGTGGCATTGGATATTGACACTTAGGTATCAAAACTAAACAGGAAAGAGGTTTTTCGTTGGCAATGACAGTTACCAATGCCCAATGCCCTGTTTGGCCAATGCCCAATGCCCAATGCCCCAGTATCTTAGATTGCCTCCAAGTTCTTTTCCCCAGTCCGAATCCGAATAATTTGTTCTACAGGAGAGATGAAAATCTTGCCGTCGCCAATCTCGCCCGTGCGGGAAGCCGCGATAATTTTATCAACCACCATGTCAACCTGATCGTTTTCCACAACAATCTCCACCTTGAGCTTTTGCAAGAACTCAACGGTGTACTCAGAACCACGATAGCGTTCTGTCATACCCTTCTGACGGCCAAAACCTCTAACTTCAGAAACAGTCATCCCCACAATACCAGCATTGACGAGTGCGATTTTCACTTCGTCTAGTTTAAAGGGGCGAATAATAGCTTCAACCTTTTTCAAGTTTCTCACTCCTAACAGTTAGTACCTTCGTTATATTACTTAATCGGCGTGACATCTTTTAATATCACTGCCAGCAGCAAGTATTTTGTCAAGTATATTACCGTATCTTGTACTCGCGATGAAATGCACGCCAACCTTTAACAATCTTCTCGGATTTTCCGGCGGCGCGGGTTCTCGGCTCCGGCCGATCGCGGTAGAGTTAAGAAAGACAGCAACAGGCGTCCCCCGCCGATCTGCTAAAACAGAAAAAGAACGCAGGAGACAGGAGTTTTCCGAGTTTCCGCTTTGCTATGTCAGATTTGCACATATTGCTGAAAACTATAATTGCCAGAGGCGGTCAGTTAAACTATTCCTATGCACCCAGCCAGCCCTCCCCCTGACCGCAGCGGGCTTGATGCCCTACTGAGAAATCGCCCCTTCCTCGCCTTGTGGACGGGCCAGTTATTGGCCCAAGTGGCGGATAAAATCTTTTACGTATTGCTGATTATTCTGCTGAAAACCGGCGACTACCGACCCTGGCCGGTTTCTTGGCAACATTCGGAAAATTCTATGCTGTCAGCGGTGATGATCGCCTACACCGTGCCAGCGATCGTCTTTGGTTCCGTAGCCGGTATCGTGGTAGACCGCTTTTCCAAAAAGCAAATGCTGGTCGCCTGCAACGTGATTCGAGCCGCGTTGATTGTAGCTTTGCCGTTTTTGCCCAAAGCTTTTGTGGTTTTGTTGACGATGACGTTTTTGATCTCTACCGTAACGCAATTTTTTGCTCCTGCAGAAGCGGCAGCCGTCCCCCTAGCCGTGGGGCGAGAGGGACTGATGTCGGCAAATGCTCTGTTCGCCTCGTCCACCATGGGCGGGATTATTATCGGGATGACGATCGGCGAACCGCTGTTTAGTTGGGTCAAACACAGCTTCGGATCAGCTTCTCAAGAGTTTTTGCTGGGCGGGTTGTACCTGATCTCAGCAGGTTTGATATATGCTATGCAGATCAAAGAAGGTCATGCCGGCAGCAGTGGCAAAAACGTTCATCCTTGGCAAGACCTCAAGGAAGGTTTGCGGTATGTGAAACACAATCACCTTGTCAGCAACGCGATGGTGCAGTTGACCATTTTGTATTCGGTGTTTGCGGCGCTTCAGGTGCTGGCGATCGCGCTTTCAGGCAAAATAGGTCTCAAAGAAACTCAATTTGGCTTTTTGCTCGCTGCTGCGGGAATTGGAATGGTCTTCGGTGCAGCCTTTTTAGGACACTGGGGTCATCGAATGCACCACAAACCTCTGCCTTTAATCGGTTTCTTGATGATGGGTTTTGTATTGGCAATGTTTGCCTTTACTCGACAGTTATGGGTGGGATTCGGATTGAGCGCTCTGTTCGGTTTTGGTGCTTCCTTAATTAACGGCCCGATGCAAGCTCTGATTCAAGAAAAAACTCCAGAATCTATGCGGGGCAAAGTCTTTGGATTTGAGAACAATGCGATTAATATTGCTCTGAGCCTGCCTTTAGCGATTACTGGCCCTCTGACGGATGCTGTCAGCAAAGCAGTCGGCTCGGATGACCTCGGCTTGCGGATCGTGTTGCTGAGTTTGGGCTTTTTGGTTTCGGTGATGGGAATGGCAGCTTGGAAACATACTCGCAAAGTCTTGCAGGATGTTCTGTAAACTTTGCAAAGAAGGAAGTTCGGCAACGAGCAATGTACGGGATGTAACGGATGTAACGGATGTCAGTCCGATGGCAGTCGGAAGTTCGGCAACGAGCAATGTACGCGATGTAACCGATGTCAGTCCGATGGAAGAAGGAAGAAGGAAGATAGAAGAGGGGATGGGTGTCAACTTAAGGTCAAATGTAGTACCGAGCTACTGTTTGACGATGATTGTCCATATCCCCTGATAGTCGGAGGGAACCAGAGCATTCTCTTTAGTTTCCCTTCTTAACGGGAATAGGAGCGGGATCAAGACTCGCGTCTAAACAAGATTTATCAAGGGTTTTAGGCGAGTGTTGACACCAATGGGAAGAGGGAATATGGCTTTCTTTTCGCGATCGATCGATAACATAGCAACCGCCCTGATGATTAGGACGTTCTTAATTGCTGAAACGATTGTTTTTATTGTCGAAGGCCGCAGAACGAATGCTATACAAGCGTCATATAGCGGTAAACCGGCATAGAAGCCGCGATTTCCTCTGTTTCTTTTGTTCCTGTGGTGTTCCACAATGTCTCGATCGGGCGAACCCTCTGCGATCGCGAAATCTTTTGTAAAATCTCACCACTTAAATTTTCCTAGTTTCATTAATTGAGATTAAAGTAGTATAAAAGCTTTCATTAAAAATCATAATTAGTTTAAGGAAGGAAATACTGTGCAACTAAAAACTAAAGTGACCATCAAGCGTGCAACTGGTGGATTTGCTCTGATTGACAGCTTGATCCGCCACGGCGTCAAGCATATTTTTGGTTATCCCGGCGGTGCAATTCTGCCGCTTTACGACGAACTCTACCGCGCCGAAGAAACTGGCGCTATCAAACATATTCTGGTGCGCCACGAACAAGGCGCTGCTCACGCGGCTGACGGATACGCCCGCGCTACGGGCAAAGTTGGGGTTTGTTTTGCTACTTCGGGCCCGGGCGCCACTAATTTGGTAACAGGGATTGCGACGGCCCACATGGATTCGATCCCGATGGTAATTATTACCGGTCAGGTGCCCCGTCCGGCGATCGGCACTGATGCGTTTCAGGAAACAGATATTTACGGGATTACCCTGCCAATTGTCAAGCATTCCTATGTAGTGCGCGACCCCAGAGATATGGCGCGAATTGTGGCAGAAGCTTTCCACATCGCGAGTACAGGGCGGCCGGGGCCTGTTTTGGTTGATGTACCCAAGGATGTGGGTTTGGAAGAATTTGACTATCTGCCCGTGGAACCCGGAGCAGTGAGAATTCCGGGCTACCGGCCGACGGTGAAGGGAAATCCTCGGCAAATTAATCAAGCAATCTATTTGCTGCAGGAAGCAAAGCGTCCTTTGCTTTATGTGGGTGGCGGGGCGATCGCAGCCGGGGCCCACGAGGAAATTAAGGAACTGGCCGAACTTTTCCAATTGCCGGTGACGACAACGCTGATGGGCAAAGGTTCCTTTGACGAAAACCATCCTTTGTCGGTGAAAATGCTGGGGATGCACGGCACTGCTTACGCTAATTTTGCCGTTACCGAGTGCGATTTGCTGATTGCTGTAGGGGCGAGGTTTGACGATCGCGTGACGGGCAAATTAGACGAGTTTGCCGCGCGCGCAAAGGTGATTCACATCGATATAGACCCGGCGGAAGTAGGCAAAAATCGCGGCCCTGACGTGCCGATTGTCGGAGATGTCCGCCAAGTTTTGCTCGATTTGCTGCGTCGCTGTCGGGAAACTGGAGTTTCGGGGAAAACCGGACAGACTGGGGAATGGCTGCACAGGATCGATCAGTGGAAACAGGACTATCCGTTAGTGGTGCCTCATTACCCAGACATTTTGTCTCCGCAAGAGGTGATTTCTCAGTTGGCTACCCAAGCGCCGGATGCTTACTACACAACAGATGTCGGTCAACATCAAATGTGGTCGGCTCAATTCTTGAACAACGGGCCGCGCCGCTGGATTTCGAGCGCTGGTTTGGGCACGATGGGTTTCGGGGTGCCTGCGGCGATGGGCGCGAAAATGGCCCTACCCGATGAGCAAGTGATTTGTATTGCTGGCGATGCTAGCGTGCAAATGAATATTCAAGAGCTGGGAACACTAACACAATACGGCATTAATGTCAAGATTGTGATTGTAAATAACGGCTGGCAAGGCATGGTGCGGCAGTGGCAGCAGGCGTTCTACGGGGAGCGTTATTCGTCGTCGAATATGACTGTAGGGATGCCGGATTTTGTGATGCTGGCTGAAGCTTACGGCGTGAAGGGGATGCTGGTTTCGCGGCCGGAGGAACTTAAAGATGCGATCGCTCAAATGCTCGCTCACGACGGCCCGGTGCTGATGAACGTGAAGGTGACGAGGGACGAAAACTGCTATCCGATGGTAGTTCCGGGTAAGAGCAACGCTCAAATGGTGGGTTTGCCCGATCGTAGCAAGTTGCAATCTGCGGAGTTGGTTTATTGTCCGAGTTGCGGCGCTAAGAATGTTTCCACCAATAACTTTTGTCCTGAGTGCGGGACAAAAGTTTAAGTAGAGACAATGCCTTGTCTGGCAGGAGTTTAAACCCCTGCCAAGCTTTCGGGTGAAGCGGTTTTTCGGGTTAAGTTTACACGCTTTGGGCAATGCGATGTCCTTACCCCGATCGGCTGTTTCACATTTAACACCATCTCCGCTGGCATCGCATCGAGAGCTTTAACCTGTAATCTCTAAGCATATTTTATGAGCCAGTGTCTAAACCCTGATTGCCTATTCCAAAACCCCTCTGGCTCTACAAAATTCTGTCAAAAATGTGGGAATAAACTGCTATTGGGCGATCGCTACGGAGCCCAAAAAATTATTGGACAAGGGGGATTTGGGCGCACTTTTCTAGCTATTGACGAGTATAAACCATCAAAACCTTCCTGCGTTATTAAACAATTCTACCCCCAACTTCAAGGCACTTCTAGTATCCAGAAAGCTGCTGAGTTATTTGAGCTCGAAGCAGTACGCCTAGAACAGTTGGGTAAACATTCTCAAATTCCCGACTTATTAGCATATTTTAGTCAAGATGGACGGCAGTATTTAGTCCAAGAATTCATCGACGGTGAAAATTTAGCCGAAGCACTAGAATCTAAGGGATATTTTAGCGAAAGGCAGATTCGCGACTTGCTTAATAATTTATTGCCAGTATTCGAGTTCATTCATTCCCGCCATGTTATTCACCGAGATATCAAGCCAGAAAATATTATTTTTCGGCAAGATGGGCAAGTGGTTTTAGTTGACTTTGGAGCCGCGAAATATGCGACACAAACGGCTCTAGCGGTAACGGGAACGAGGATCGGGACGGCTGGATATACGGCACCAGAACAAGCCAACGGCAAAGCTATTCATGCTAGTGATATTTATAGTCTGGGTGTGACTTGTCTGTGTCTGTTAACTCAGGTTGAGCCGATTGATTTATTCGATGATAGCGAGTTTGAGTGGGTGTGGCGAGAACACTTAAAAACATCTGTCAGTTCGGAACTGGGTCAGATTTTAGATAAAATGATACAACCTGCTATTAAAAAACGTTATCAATCTGCTACTGAAGTTTTGCAGGCTCTTGGTACTCGATCGCCTCAATTATCAGTTCAAACACCTCCACCGGCACCAGACTCCCTGAAATCGGCGCGGGGAGTTGACTATACTCGTCTGCGGGATTTATTAGCAGCAGGAAAGTGGAAAGAGGCGGATCAGGAAACATTCAAGGTGATGTTAAAAGCTGCTAGACGGGAGAAGGAAGGTTGGTTCGATACGAACTCGATCGAGAATTTTCCGGGCGATGATTTGCGGACGATCGACAAATTGTGGGTAAAATACAGTCAGGGTCACTTTGGCTTTAGCGTCCAGAAAAAAATCTGGTTAGAAATAGGCGGTAAAGTTGATTATGACACTGAATGCAAGCTAGGCGATCGTGTCGGTTGGCGAAAGAGGAGAAAGGGGAGGAAAGAGTGGTTGAGCTACAATGATTTAACCTTTAATTTGCAAGCACCACGGGGGCACCTCCCGTCGTGTGCGCGTGTGTTTGCGTGGGGGGGAGAAGGATTGGGTTGGGTTGTTGGGGTGTTGGGGTGGTTAGGGTTGGTTGTATGGTTCTCTCTTCTCTCGCATCAAGAGCTGTAAGGTGTAATTTATAGGAATTTCAGCCTTTTTTCAAGTCTTTTTTATCGAATCTTTTTTTACGAAATTATCGATTTTAGTCATTTCATTACGTGCTAATTGGATGGGTTTCACAAAGACACGACTTACCCACTAAGGCCAAAGAAACCGGGTTTTTGGCCTAATCTGTGGGTGACAACGAAAGATTTTCGTAAAAAAACCCGGTTTCTGACCACCCGTGGGTATCAACTAATGCGTTATGCGATTGTCATTGAAAAAACACCGAATAACTATTCAGCTTACGCACCCGATTTACCCCGATGTGCAGCCACAGGCGCAACCCTTGCAGAAATACAGCAGCAAATTAAAGAAGCGATCGAATTTCACTTAGAAGGATTGCGAGAGGAAGGTTTACCGATTCCCCAACCAACTACGCTTTGTGAATATGTCGAAGCACGATAATCTCAGAAACCAGGTTTCTTTCTAGATTTCTCGTCACTCAACGCAAAACTCGTAGAAACCGGGTTTCTAGCCCCCATGCTTAAGCCATGAACTTACGCACTAATGCCAAAGAAACCGGGTTTTTTACCTAATCTGTGGGTGACAACGAAAGATTTTCGTAAAAAAACCCGGTTTCTGAGATATAGGAAAATTCGCGGGAGTAACAAATGAATCTTTATTTGGGAATAGATTTCGGCACCACGGGCGCCCGATCGACAATCATCGACTCCCAGGGTACAATACATTGTGAGACAGAACATACTTTTGCCAACAACGGGCAACAACAGCCTGAATTGCCCTCGGTGTGGCAAAATGCGCTGTGGGCTGTAATTGAGCAAATTCCCCCAGCAATCCGCAATCAGGTAAGGGCGATCGCCCTTGACGGCACATCCTCGACTGTCATGCTGTGCAATACCGACGGTATACCAGTATGTGAGCCGATTTTATACAATGATGCGCGCGGTGCAGCGGTGACAGAGAGGTTGCGGGCGATCGCCCCTGCCAACCACACAGTATTGAGCGCTACATCCAGTCTGGCTAAACTCCTGTGGTGGCAGGAGGGCGGGCACGGGGGCACCGCCCCTACGGTTTTCCTGCATCAAGCTGACTGGCTGGCATTTCTGCTGCACGGAAAATTGGGAATTAGCGACTATCACAATGCTTTGAAACTGGGTTTCGATGTTGATACTTTGTGCTATCCGAATTGGCTGATAGAGGGAATTGCGGGGACTGCAACGCCTCAATTGCCGCAAGTTGTCGCACCGGGCACGCCTGTGGGGGAAGTGAGAGCTCAAGTGGGCGATCGCTTCGGTTTTCCCCGCGATTGTATGATTTGTGCTGGTACAACCGATAGCATTGCCGCCTTTTTAGCAAGCGGTGTCAATTTACCGGGGGAAGCAGTAACTTCTCTCGGTTCTACACTAGCAGTTAAACTGTTAAGTCATACCCGCGTAGATGATTCTAGATACGGGATTTACAGTCATAAATTAGGCGATTTGTGGTTAGTTGGAGGTGCTTCTAATACCGGAGGTGCGGTGTTGCGACACTTTTTAACTGATGCTGAGTTGGATAATTATAGCACACAAATTGATCCAGAACAAGAGAGTTTGCTGGATTATTACCCATTGTTGAAAAAGGGCGATCGCTTTCCGATTAATGACCCGAATTTGCCGCCCAGACTCGAACCGCGTCCAACAGATTCAGTGGAATTTCTGCACGGTTTGCTAGAAAGCATAGCGCGGATTGAAGCGCGGGGATATCAATTATTGCAAGAATTGGGTGCAACTCCTTTGACCAAAGTTTATACGGCTGGCGGCGGGGCGAAAAATTCGGTTTGGAGTGCGATTAGAAAGCGTTATTTAAAAGTCCCTGTTGAAACGCCAATTCATACTGCGGCTGCTTATGGAAGTGCGTTATTGGCGAAGCATGGAACGCTAATTTAAAGGTGGTAAATTTGGACTGATATCGCTATCGATTAAAACTAAAATGAGAGGAAGCAAACATTCTGATATATTGTGTTAAGTTGTTATCCCTAAAAATTAAGGACAATGGCAAAGCTACCTGATGACATCCTAAACACAATTTTTACCTTGCAGCGACGGCTAGTGGAAATCCTCAACGAAACAACCGCCACAGAATACATTTTAATGCAGCAGTTTGGCGAGACAGAAGCGACACTCCCCGAACTAGAATCCCTGGATAATGTTAAGGAAAGGTTGAGAAACCCTTACAATCGTTTGTACAGGCTTTTGCAGCAGGTAGCAGAATCTCAACCCGCTGCGAATGCGGATACGTTAAACTTTCTGTATAGAACGATAGAACAAACAGAGGCGGCTGTCGATGCCTCAGAAGCAACTATCCGAGAAATCAAAATGGATTGGAATTTGCCATGAATCAACAACCTAGAATCCCCGACGCTGAAACCAGAAAGCGACACGTTGAAAAGATGCGTGAAGTCTGCCAACAGCTTGACGCTTTGACTCTAAACCTGGATGAATTAATCGCCATATTTGAAGCTGATAACCGCCGCCAGCGTCGAGAACGTTTGGCGGGTAAATACAGGCGTGTGGAATCTCAGGTAGTCGAATAAGATATGAGATGTTGCATCATTCTTAATAAGTCTTTTATGAACAGGCTTTTCGGCCTGTTCCACAAAGAGTAAATTTTCTCGCTTCACAGACCGAAAAGCATATTAAGAGAGAAGGGTGCAAGATGTGAGATAAGATCGATCGAGGGGCTATTCCCTGCGGGAGAGTCTTGAATCATTTCTTTTGTGTCCCCTGAAGTTGGGACGCAAGGTTGTGTAGTAACCGTTTAACCGCCGACTCCTATCGGGAGTTTTCAACACTTTTTTATTACACTCGCTGCAACTTAGCTGTTCTGGGATCGATGATTTTTCGGCCCAAACCCGAAAACTTAATTGCCAGATTAGTTTTATCGCCTTCTCCCAAAACGTGGGTAATTTCTCCCACTCCAAAAGCATGATGAAAAACCCGATCGCCCGTTTTCCACTCTGCCGATTGAGAATTCCCAGAATTAGCTGCTGAATTATTAGTTTTTCCCTTGGAAACAGCCGTTTTAGCTGTCTTAGTTTTCTTCGCACTTCCAGCCAGCAAATGTGTGGGCAATTCCCCTAAGAACAGTGAAGGGGTGCAGTGTTCGCGGTAGCCTCCCCAGAGGCGGCGTTCGCGAGTGTGGGTGAGAAATAGCAATTCCTGGGCGCGAGTGATGCCGACGTAGCACAAACGGCGTTCTTCTTCTATCGCTTTTGGGTCGTCCAAGCTGCGGAAATTGGGAAATAAACCCTGTTCCATTCCGACTAGAAATACTACGGGAAATTCTAACCCTTTGGCGGAGTGCAGCGTCATCAGCGATACGCGGGAATCTTCTTCCTGCAAGTCATCTAAATCGGATGCTAAAGAGGCTTTTGCTAAAAATGATGTCAGCGTCGGTTCTTCGTTTTGTTCTTCAAATTGCAGGACAGCATTGTACAATTCTCTGACGTTTTCGATCCGATTTTCTGCTTCCTCGGTTCCTTGATTTTTTAAATCGTCAATGTAGCCTGAATCTTCGATAATTCCTTGGACAATTTGCGAAGCCGGCAGAGTTTCAACTTGCGATTGCCAACGACCAATCATTTCGGCAAACTTAATAATAGCTTTTGCCGATCGCCCTGCGAGAGTATTGACAGAAGATTCATCGCTGAGGATTTCCCACAACGGAATGCCCAATTGAGTTGCAGCGTCTTCGACTTTGGAAAATGTGGTATCCCCAATGCCGCGGCGGGGAGTATTGATGATGCGTTTGAGGCTGACGCTATCGTCGGGATTGGCAAGCACCCGCAGGTATGCTAGGATATCTTTGATTTCTTTGCGATCGTAAAACTTCAGGCCGCCGACAATATTGTAGGGAATATCTAAACGCATTAACGCTTCTTCAAAGGAGCGAGATTGAGCGTTGGTGCGGTAGAGAATCGCAAAATTACTGCCCTGTTCGTATTCGGAATTTTGGCGCTTCAAGGAATGAATTTGACCCGCTACAAATTCCGCTTCATCTAATTCGTTGTCGGCGCGCCAGACAACAATCGGAGCTCCCGGTTCGCGAGTCGGGCGCAGAATTTTTTCGATCCGTTCGGTATTGTGTTCGATCAAGTGGTTCGCCACTTGCAGGATGTTTTCGCGCGATCGATAATTTTCCTCTAATTTTACCATTGTCCGAGTTTTTTCGTCAGATAAACTATCTCCAAAATCCTCTTGAAATTCCAGCAATATGGTATAATCTGCCATCCGAAAACTGTAAATTGATTGATCGACATCGCCCACGACAAAAATCGAGCGGTTTTGCCATTTGTCGAAGTTTTTCGGGTCGGCGTTATTTGTCACCAACATCCGAATCAAATTGTATTGAGTGCGGTTGGTATCTTGGTATTCGTCAACTAAAATATGGCAAAACTTTTTATGCCAATAACTTAATACTTCCTCGTTTTGGCTCAAAAGTTTAACAGGAACGAGGATTAAATCGTCAAAATCTAGGGCATTGTTTGCTGCTAAAGCGTCTTGGTAGCGACTGTAAACATCGGCAATCACGCGACCTCGATAATCCGGTTCTGCTGCTTGGTATTCTAGAGGCGACCAACCTTTATTTTTAGCGTTGCTGATGACATAGCGGACTTTTCGCGGGTCAAATTTCTTGTCGTCGAGGTTCAGTGTTTTTGTAACAATTTGTTTGACGAGACTTTGAGCATCTGACTCATCAAAAATCGAAAAGTTTTTCTTCCACTGGCGCCCTTTTTCGTCTTGGTATTTTTCTATATCGTAGCGGAGAATGCGACCGCACAAAGAGTGAAAAGTCCCCATCCAAATGTGCTTGGTAATTCTCTGGTAAATTTGCGATCGCAATTTGGTTTGTACATCCGGGGCTAAGTCTACCAAAGGTTTGCCATATTCCGCTTCAGCTTGCTGAGTTGCCAGCAATTTCTCAATTCTTTCTTTCATCTCCCTGGCGGCTTTATTTGTAAATGTCACCGCCAGAATATTTTCAGGATCGACTCGATGCGTGCGAACTAAGTTAGCAACTCGGTAAGTTAGAGCTCTGGTTTTGCCGGAACCAGCGCCCGCTACTACTAACAGCGGCCCGTTATAATGGGCGACTGCTTGGCGCTGAGATGGGTTGAGGTGGCTGAGGAAATCAGTGGTTTGAGTCATAGCTAGAAAGTTAGTTTAATTTTTTAAGGGGTAAATAATACTTGGTATGCGATACCGCGAGTTCTTTTTAAGGTAAGGTGCGCCTAGCGCACCCTATATTATAACTAGAACGGTGATTTTTAAAACTTTAAATATTTTTTTGCCAAGCGACTTGTTTAAGCTAAGGTGTTTGGCGCGCACCCTACACTATAACTAGATAGGTAATTTTTTTTAACGTTTAAATATCCGTGTTAGCCACATTGCTGCTAATATTCCCAAGCCAATCCAAATGGCAATAATCACAACAGCCGCAGCCCGATTTATCGGTTTTCCTCGCTCTATTTCTGCGGCTGCTTTTTCCCGACACTCGGTTAAAACCTGTGGCGGAATCATCTTAAGTACCAGCCAAATTGCCACAGGTACAATTATCAAATCGTCCAAGTAGCCAAGAATCGGTATGAAGTCAGGAATTAAGTCGATCGGGCTAAAAGCATAGGCAACCGTAAGCCCTGCTAAAATTCTGGCGTACCAAGGTACTCTCTGGTCTGTACTGGCTAAATAAACAGCGTAAGTCTCTTTTTTTAGTCGGCGGGCAACTTGTTTTAAGGATTGCATCTTTTAACAATTTTATCATTTTTAAATTTTATTTAAAATGAAATAAGAGTTACGTCGGAGTGTCATAAACTGGGTGGTTTTCTATATTTATCGCTGCCAAACGTCTTATTTGACCCAGAACACCAATTTTTTAGTGGAGCGTCCTGCGGACATCATAATAACTCATAATTTCTTCAGAAGTACGGACTATTTTTGTAGTTGCTAAAAATGTAACAACCCGGATATTTAGCAATTTCAGTGGGAAGGTAAAGTATAGCATCTGTGGTATGTGAGGAGAATCAAGTTTATGAATTCAAATTTGCAACGTCGCGATCGCATTAATTTCCGTAGTCTGGTAACAGCGTTGTGTTTAACCTTAACTCTCGTGAGTTTTGTGAGATTAGATCCGGCTGTCGCTCAAGAACAGCGGATCAGAACGCTGAGTGTTACTGGGCGGGGTGTGGAAGCGATTCCTACAACTCAAACACAAGTGCGGCTGGGGGTTGAGGTGCAGGGGAAAACGGCGGCCGAGGTGCAGCAGGAAGCTGCGAGACGATCGTCCGCTGTGGTAGAGTTGCTGCGATCGCGCCAAGTCGAAAAACTCGAAACTGCCGGCATCACCCTCAATCCCATTTATAACTTCGACAACAACCAACAGCGCTTGACGGGCTATACGGCGACGAATACCGTCAGTTTTCGGATTAATACTGCATCTGCAGGCACTTTGCTCGACGATGCGGTGAATGCCGGAGCCACACGCATCGACGGTGTGAGTTTTGCCGCTGCCGAAAGTGCGATCGAACAAGCTCGAAAACAAGCCCTCAAAAAAGCCACTCAAGATGCTCAAGCGCAAGCGGATGCAGTCTTTAGCGCCCTCAACCTGAAGCGGGGAGAGATTCTGGGCATTCAAGTCAACGGTGCGAGCGCGCCGCCTCCAATGTATCGGCAATTGGCTGGTGCTCGCGCTGCTACTGCTGATGCTACAACGCCTGTGGTGGGGGGGGAACAGCAGGTAGAAGCTTCTGTGACTTTGCAATTTGGATATTAATAATATAGTTAGGGGTTGAACTGGCCACATCAGCTTGACCCTAACTATTTCTCGATTTATCAAGCAGCTTTTTCTACAAAAAACTTTAGCCGTTTTAACCACTTCTGCCAGTAGTCCAGAAACGGAATCTCTCCTTCTTGAGGGGGAGAGTTCCTCAATAAATAGACTCTCTGTTAAACCGTAGGCGATCGCATTCCTCCTAAACAGAAAAGAGTGGACTCTTTTCTAAGATCCACTCTCTGTTAAACTCTCTTAGGGCTAACTTTAACAAGCTGGAGTTAAGCCCTTACTTTACCTAGTCCTTAATGATTCTCTTGTCATTAATGACCACTTTGTCTTTGAGTTCAGGACTGCCGGAGATGTGAAGATCACTATCCTTATTTTCCTCGGCGGATTCGGCTAGATATTGGGCAGATGACTTAACATCGTGCGCTGCACGTTTAGCAGATTGGGCTGCATTTTGAGCAGATGATTTTAAATCCTGCGCTGCACCTTGAGGAGATGGGGTTGCATTTTGGGCAGATGACCTAAAATCAGGCACTGGAGGTTTAGCAAATTCGGCTGCATTTTGGGCAGATGACCTAAAATCAGGCACTGGAGGTTTAGCAAATTCGGCTGCATTTTGGGCAGATGATTTAAAATCATGCGCTACACCTTGAGGAGATTGGGCTGCATTGTGGGCAGATGACTTAACATCCTGCTTAACATCCTGCGCTGCACCTTTAGCAGATTCGGCTGCATTTTGAGCAGATGACTTAACATCATGCGCTGCACCTTTAGCAGATTCGGCTGCGCTTTGAGCAGATGACTTGATTGATTCGGCTGCACTCTTGCCAGATGACTTAAGCGATTCGGCTGCACTTTTTATAGATGGCTCAACTGCTTTCGCTGTATCTTTTACAGTCGATCTAAACTCCTTAGTTGCCCCCTCAATTTCTTGAGCTACAGCTTTGGCAGAAGGCTTAACTTCATCAGCCGTACTCTTAATAGAGTCCGCTGCACTTTGTATAGAAGGCTTGACACCTTCGACTGTCTGCTTGACTGAATCTTTTACTTCTCTAATCGTAGGTTTGACTTCCTCGGATGCACTCTTGACTGCATCTACTACAGAAGGCTTGGCTTCCCTAACTGTCTCATTGACAGATTCGGCTATACCTTTAATCGAAGGCTTAGTTTCCTCAACAGTCTCTTTGACTGCTTCTGCTGTAGCTTTGATAGATGGTCTAACTTCTTCAGCAGTTTCCTTTACTACTGTCCCTAGCTCTTCTACAGTGTGTGTAATACCGTCTGCTACGCTGTGTGCTGCATCCCCTAAATTATCTACAGCACGGTTAACAGTATCAGCAGTACCTTTACCAATCATAGCGCCAGCAACTGAGCCTGCTACAGCACCAATAATGCCTCCAGAGCGAGCACCTAGTATACCACCGACTGCTGCTCCAGCTATCCTCGCACCAAGGCCTGAACCTGATGATTGATCTTCCTGTGATTCTGCATTTTCGTTAGTCTGAGCCTGAAGCTGCTGGTTTTCGCTATTGTCAACATTCTTTTCATGGAAGTCACGATTGGCTTCAGGCTGGTTAAAAGGCTGGTTATTATCAGTCATAAATATCCTTGGGTATTACTGCTACATTTACTAGCCTAACTATATACTTCTCATAAAATCTACTGCCTAAGAACTAGATTTTGACTGTTACTTAAGAAGTAGATTCTTAAAAATACTGACCACTACGGCGCTAGCGGTTCCCTGTTCATTCGACCTTGAAGAAGCTGGATGCGCGCGTTAGCGAAGCCCTCGAAGAGGATCGCACATCTGGAACAGTCTTAGCTTAGCGAGCCAAAAATAACTCATGTATACAGATTTTTTTTACAGATTCAATGATTAATAAATCTTCTCAAAGAATAATATAAAATTCCAGCTTATAACTTAACTTATAAATAAATATATATTCTAACAATACTCCGGACAGTTTTTAAAGAGGAATGCGATCGCAATAAAATAGAGAAGTGAAAAAAGTGAGTGCAATCT
>NZ_JAUBOY010000080.1:0-16510 GCF_036700465.1 Microcoleus sp. T3_A4
ACGGCAATCGTTTGGGAGTTTTGTGTCTCCGAATCTATCTTCCTTTCCTTCTGCTTGAATATCTGCGGAATGTGGGTAATATCATCAAACACTTTTTGAGTGCCGATATGTCCCCGTAAATCGTCAATCACCGCTTGCTTAATTTCTTCAGCCGACAAATGCCAGTTTTGGCGAATGACTTCACACATCTGCTCAACGCCATACTGTTTTTTCTTAATGTCTTTTGCTTCAGGAATACCATCGGTATATAGCACTAAACCATCTCCGGGCTGTAGTTCCATTGAAATGTGACTGATGAAATCAGCAATATCATCGTCGAGGGCGATGGGGAAGCCTAAATCCATTGTGTCGATACGTTCTACCAGTCCGCCAAGGCGCACAATGATTGTTTCTTCATGTTGTCCGCTAATACTGACTTGTCCTTGGGAATAATTTAAAATCGCTAGGGTGAGACTTTTCTCAGATTTCATGCGCTGCACATTTTTGTAGAGGGTGCGGTTGAGCGCATCTAGGAACCGAACCGGATCAGTTTCGCGGATTTCCTTGAGGGTACGAACGGCTGTTTGCGCCATCAGCATCAAGATACCGCTTTCGAGTCCATGTCCAGTAACATCACCGATGCCAAGAGTGACAACACCATCAGTGTTTAAGACATCATAGTAGTCGCCTCCAACTTCATCAGCAGCAGCCATGTATGCAGCAATATCTAGTCCTTCAATTTCCAGTTCAGAAGCATTGGGCAGAATCATCTGCTGCATTTGACGCACGATATCCAATTCCGCACCCATGCGGAGATTGTCTTCCTTGAGTCTCTCGTTGAGGGTATCTAACTTTTGCGCGGAGTCCGCCAGTTGCTCTATGGCTTGTTCGAGTCGATCGGATTGTACCGATATCGATTGGTCAAAAACATCAAGCAACTGCCTCAAAGTCCCTACCTGGGATCTAAGCTGCGCTATCTCCTGCTCAGTGTTTCTTGTGAATATTTGCTTAGAGGCTGTAGCAGATTCATCTTTTTTTTGAGCGAAGACAGCTCCTCGATCGAAGGGCAGCAGTGCTGTCTTTACGTTCAGCGCCAGAGTGCTGAACATCTGAACCGTGCTAATAGGAATCTGGACTTTCAAGAACATGATAATTGCAAACATATTGCCTGAAGGTAATAGACCACCAAACCCCAACACAGACTTGATTCCGAAGGGAATCACAAAGGAGTCTTGAGCGGGAATATAGGGGCTGCCAATCGCTTCAGGTACATAAAAGACGTTGTATTTCCTCTGCTCGATTTCTACCAAAAGATTCGGGTCAGGGTTGATAACTGTTTTTATATCTAAGCCGAGCTGTCTGATGAGTTGTGAGATCATCGGTATCTGAGCGACTACAGATTCGCTTGCCAGCGGAATAGCCTTATGTCCAACGGATGTGTGTCTTGAGTTCCATTCCGTTTGTTCTCCTACTGTTGCCAGTGCAGTCATGCACTTCATGGCAGGCCAAGGGGGATAGTCGCCCAACATACTACGGGCATACTCGGCAAGTTCGACTTCTAAGTCTTCATAAGGGTGAGTTTTGAACAAACGGACTAGGGCGCAGGATTTTTCACCAGTTGGCTTAGTACAGAAATTTTCGTAAAGATACCTAACAATTCTGTTACTCGCCTCTTCCATACTTTCAACCCCCAATCCGAACTGGCGTAGAGCCAACCCGCATTCCGCCATGTCCCTTAAAGTGAATCTCGTCAAGTCGTACATCGGACTTCCTTATAGATTTAGAAATAACGGCAACTAAGAAAGACAGTGCCACAATCCAGTAATTATTGTGCATTTCGGCAGGTACTCGCATCGCCGCCATGCCTATATAAAGCATACTTCCAATGCCAGAGCCCATGAGAATACCGGGGATTAACAATGAGAACCTGCGTGCAAAGCCTCGATGCAAGCTGTAGAAGACGATACCAGATGCAATCGCTGCGGCAAGCCAAGAGACAATCACAAGGGGTAAATTGTAGGCGATCGCTACTGGTAGGTGATAAGCGAGCATTCCTATAAAGTGCATTGCCCAGATGCCCGTTCCCATTGTCAAAGAACGACAAATTAACCAATCTAAGCAAATATTTTTACCATTTTTTCGAGTCATTATCTCTGTTAATTATAAGGTGGTATAGGAGGCCATAATGGCAATAATGATGGAAAAGATGACGAGCAAAAAATCGTATTTAACTACCATTAATAGATTAGTATACTAAAAAATTAAACTGTGACGATGGCTTGGAAGTTCTCTGGAGATTCAGCCTCTTTTGGGGGGCGGCGTTTGAGATATCTCACCACCTCTTCGTAAATTTGACTGCTAAGGCGATCGCCCCGCCGACCATTTTCCCGTTTCCTGTCATCAGTTTATTGTTTTGAGGTATTGGCGATCGCTCTAAACCAATGGGGGTGCTTGAGGCGGTGACTCTGTTGCTACGCCTAATTCCGTCCGCTTCAAAACCAACAAAGTGATGTCATCAAACACTTGTTGATTGCTGATATGTCGTCGCACATCCTCAATCACCGCTTGCTTGATTTCTTGGGCCGATAAATGGCAGTTTTTGCTAATAACTTCACATATCGGCTCAACACCATATTGTTTTTTATTAATGTCTTTTGCTTTGGGAATACTATCGGTATATAGCACTATACCATTTCCTAGCTGTAGCTCAATTGAAATCTGACTGATGAACTCAGCAATGTCATCGTGGAGGGCGATAGGAAAAAGTTTTCCCTCGCAAGCGACACCAATCTGTCGGGAGAGATCAGGGCAAAACTTCTGATATAGAAAGATTCAATAACACCCTGATGCCAATGACTTCTGGCTATTGTAATAAAAACTCGGTCATTTTATAAAAACCTTTCCAATCATGTGGGAGCTATCGGGTATTTTATCCATCATTACAATCCTTCTTTACGCCTAAAAGTGTTTAGGGTTTTTCCTTGAGCTGTAAAATAATTTTAAAATTTAAGTTTTGTAACGGAACTTTCGTTGACATCTTCAGCTAATTCACTCCGAACAAATGTCGAGTTTAGCACAGTTAGTCGCTGGAGTCGCTCACGAAATTAACAACCCAGTCAGTTTAATTTATGGTAAAATAGTTCATGCTAATCAATATGTTTGAGATTTATTAAACCTGATTGAAATTTACCATAAATACTGTCGGCAATTCGCAGCAGAAATCCCAGAAAAGGTAAAATATATTGCTCTGCATAATCTCAAAAAAGTATAAAAAGCGTAAATTTTGTTAAGTAGATAGCAGATATATAGCCTTTCTCAGAAAGATGAGGTACTATAGGGCATAGGGCATAGGGCATAGGGCATACCTCACTTTTTTGAGAACCGCTGTACAAGCATTTATCTAGTTTCAATAAATTATATTATTTATGTAGGGGCTAATTTCAGACAGCCCCTACATCATTTTTGGTTCTGCTAGCTTATTTTTGCAGCGGATTGAGTTTCGTAACTGAGCTTTCCTTGGCATCTTCAGCGCTATCTTTCAGGAAACCAGAAGCATCCTTAAAGGCGGCGCCTACTCTCTCTAAAATATTGGCATCGGGATCGCTGCGATCGAATACGGGTTGAGCCTTAGCCGGCTGTCCGTCTGGCGCTTCTAACAGACTTTTATCTCCGCCGAGTTCGAGGTCGAACTTGTCAGTTTCCAGGGGTGCAGAGCCCGGATAAAGCAGCTTTGAGGAATTAGATTCAGCGGTAGTCGATGCCAGGAGACGATCGCCCACGATCGACAAATCAGCCCGATTCTTTTCTGCTTGAGCAGGCGACTGATTTACTTTAGGATCGGTGGATGTTTTATAATTCGTGTATCCATCACCGCCACCCTTGTGAGGGTTATTCATTCCTCCAGCTTGAACGGGAGGATTCTCAGGCCGAGCACCTCGAACATCGCCCGAATTGCAAGCGGTGCTGGTAAACAGCAACAAACCGGCCATACATACAGTCAAAAATTGAGTCAAAAATTGACCGTTACGCAGTTTTTTCAAAAAAGAAGTTACAGTGTTCACAAGAAGTTCCCAATTTTTAACTACTACTTGTTAAGAGTAAAAGTAAACTACCCCTGCCTGCCTCTAACGGCGGTGATATTTTGCTGCGGGTTGCTATCGACTTTTTTATAACTTTAGAGGGATTTCATAAACTGCAGAGATTTTTCCAGAGCAAAGCATAATGGTAGGGTGCGCCAGTTCCAATAGTTGCTGGAATGGAAGAGCTTTTTTGTTTCTGACACACCCTAGAAGCTGCTAAGGATCGCGAATTAAATAACTTACAATTTTAATTGTTATTGTGGGACGGGCGGAACGCCCATCCCACAAACTTGTGGAAATTATTTAATTCTCATTCCTAATTAGGGAATTGTTCGACTTTCGCTTCAGCTTGCAAAGTCAGCACGCCCGGTTCCACATTTAGCTGCTGAATTCGCAGGGACATTCCCTCAATTTCAAAATTTCGCAAGTTTAAAACTTCACCAGCTTTGTTCGCCAAAGCTTCAGTTAACTCAGGCGAAAATTCGTTGTTTTCAGGATACTCGACATCCTGAAGAGAAATTGCCCAACCCCCCGCTGCGATCTGAGGCTTTGCTGTAAAATAAATTTTTTCAGTTGAGGTAGTTTCCCGCACCACTACCTCAGCATTTAAAGCGATTTTTCCGTCTAGCAATTGGCACTCAATAGTTTTAACGTCTATTGTCTGCGGTTGTCCGTCAACAGTAACTTTTAAGTTTTTCAGTTTCCTGCTGATGTATTCGGAATTAAAAGCGCGGTTGATATCGCTTTCGGTTAAAACTGCGCGCGCCCCACCGAAGGCAGGCCCGTTCAGTTCAATTTTGCCAAACATAGCGGTCAAGGGATTGACAGCAATATCCTTGACGTGAATTTGCAATTCTTCCACGCGCAAATCTTGTTGCATTACCAATCCTTTGCCCTCAACGGCAACGGCCTCTACTTCTCCCTGGGCTAGCTGGATCGGATCGGTGTTAACTGTCACAGACAAAGTTTCGGATTCGTCTAATTTGCTAGCAATAGCAATCTCGGCCACTTTGTCGATCGCCTGTTCACCTAAACTTCTATTTTGTTGAAGCACGCTCAGAATTCCTAATAATATTGTTTAAAAAATAGTAGTTAATACTTAAGTCATTTACCGTCTTCCTCTCGGCAGGTTTCTCGTCTGAAAAAAACTCAGCCAAAGACAGAGGGTTTCTAGAAAATTGCTAAAATTAATCAGGTACTCTTCGGCGCACTCTACATTGACTCGGTTGCGAAGCGGTGAAAACTCAAAAACTCGGACTTTTGCCCAAAGTCTTTTCTAGAAGTTCGATCGCCCGCTACAATAAGTAAGAGCCGGCACCGCTTTTTGCAATGAATTCAGAATCAACTCTCGCTAGACTACAAGCTACACTTCCCGACGGAAAACTGCCTTCTAGCTACGGGGTATACTTCAAAAACACCCTAGTAGCCCTATGTCACGCCCTAGAAGACCACATTTTGCAAACCAGTGGCGGGGAAAAGAGCGAGCTCCAACCCTTAGTTTTGGTAACGTTTCAGCAGGGTAAATGGTATTTACAGGAAGCCGATCGCTACCTAGATATTGCTAATGCTTCTCGGTGCGTTGTCATCGGTGCAGTAGCCGACAGCGGTTTCGCTACCCACAAAACGGGTCAATTAGAAAATGTATCTTTAATAAATCTCGATGAGAGCGACCCCCTCATCCAAGAATGGAATTTAATCATCGTCGCCCCCACATACAAAGCAATGGTGCTTTGCCGCGAACTTTCAGCCGAGGAATACTTGCCCGAGGGCAAACCAGAAGTCGATACAGAACGAAAGTTCTACGGTTTGTGGTCGTTTGACCAGTCTTTGGTGTCGGCCTCGGCAGAAATTTTTATAGAACAGACGCGACATTACAACTCCCCGCTAGCCGACAGTTTGCTGGAAATGTACCACGAAATCCTGGCAACCAAAGGCCCGCCCTTGGCAGATATTAGTGGCGTGGTATCGCGGATAGTCACTTACCTGCAAAGTTCTCAGCAGCAAATGGTGGCAATTAACCGCCAAACCCGCGAATTGTGGGAATTGGAAGGTCAAGCTTTGCGCGTCAGCCGCAATTTGAACGCTAACAAACTTCAAGCTTTTCTGCGGATGGCCCAGCGCGTAGACGAACGCGATACCGCAAATCCTACAGCGTCTTTGCAGGTGGCGGCTTTGTCGGAAACTTTGGGTCAACTACTCGATTTGCCGGCTTTGCAGTTGCGGAGGCTGCGGCTGGCTGGATTGCTATTTCGAGTCGGCTTAATTTCGGCTCCGAATGAGGTGTTCGATCGCACTCCCGATGCTTTCGACCAAGCAACTTTATCATTTTGGCGCGATCGCAGTTTCATTGGTTCCCAACTGCTGCAAGCAATGCCGGAACTATCACCTGTGGCGGAAATTGTCAAGCATCAACTCGAATATTGGGATGGCAGCGGCAGGCCAGAGGGTTTGCGAGCCGAAACCATACCCGTTGCTTCGCGGATTTTGGGGTTGGTCGCTGATTTTCAAGAATTGACTCAACCCCGTGGGGAGCGTGCGGCTTTGAGTTTGAGCGAAGCTTTGGAACAGTGCCGCGAACTGTCGGGCACTCGCTTCGATCCGGCTTTGGTGGAAACTCTCAGCAACGTCGTCAGGCTGGCAGAAATGGGTTTGATGCAGTTACCGAACCGCCCCAGCCAACTGCCTAACGTGTGGCTGGAGGATTTGGGCGATCGAACGACCGCGGCAGCTCCGGCATTATAAAATAACTAGATTGGTAATGGGCGATCGGTAATTGGTAATTGGGAACTTGTACAGAGCTTGTGCTGAGCGCAGCCGAAGTGCCTAGCCGAAGTATTGGGCATTTAAAACTCAGCACAAAATCTGTTCCAGCACTACAAAAAATCAAAAATCAGCCTGTGCTTGCTAAGCGCACCCTACCACTGGGAGTTGTGTCCGCTGCCTGTCTGTGCGCTAATGACTGATGACTAATGACTAATGACTAAAAAATAATGACTAATGACCTCGAAGCCATACGTAAAGGCAAAATTTTGATGTTGGCTGGCACTGATTTAGCCGGCAAAGACTTAGCGGGAGCCGATCTCGCCAATGCTAATTTGTCTCAAGCCAACTTGAGTGGAGCTAATCTCGCGGGCGCTAACTTGCAGCGGGCCGTATTGCGAGCCAACCTCCGAGGCGCTGACTTGAGCGGCGCTGACTTGCGAGGCGCAGATTTTCGCAATGCCGATTTGCGGGGAGCTTCCTTCGCTAACGCTTTAGTCCGCGACGCAAGTTTTGGGGGTGCTTTTTTGACGGGGGCATCCATCGGCAATTTGGATTTGAGCGGTGTCGATTTTCGCGGTGCCGATTTGCGGGGCGCTGCTTTGGCTAGGGCAATTTTGCTTGGTGCGGATTTGAGCCATGCTAATTTGTCTGGCGCTGATTTGTCGGGAGCTGACTTGGAAGAAGCGATCCTGAATGGAGCCGTACTTCGGGGCGCTAACCTGACGGGGGCTAATTTGCTTTGTGCCATGATGGAACAAACCTTTTGGGATGGAGCGTTGCTCGATCGCGCCTGTCTCCAAGGTACCCCCCTGAGCGTTTAAATTTCAACAATGTTGTTTTGAAGACAGACAAAAAACAATATCTGCTTATGAGGTGAATAAGCACAAGCTATTTTTACATTTCTTAATATGAGGTTATAATGGCGACTGTAGATGAGCAAACGAATAAATGGTAGCAGCTTTGTTTAGCGGTACATCCTTTCAAGGTCAAAGTGGCGATCGCCTTGTTAGTAAAGTAGCAGGAGCTGCGATCGCAGCCTTATTCAAGCGTTCTGAAAAGGCCGAGGCCAACATCCGAGTCGAACCAGTAGCCAAACTCTTGCAGGGAAGCATCGACGGTTTCGACTTCGTTGGCAAAGGTATGTTGATGTACAACGGCCTTCGCATAGAAGTGATGGAACTCTACCTGCAAGCACTCTCCATTGATTTTGGAGCGATTTTTGCAGGTCAAGTGAAATTGCGGCAGCCTACCCAGGCAAATATGCGAGTAGTCTTAAGTCGATCGGATTTAACCACCTCATTCAATACACCTTTTGTAGTTGAAAAACTCCAGAAGCTGAAGTACCAAGAGCAATCTCTGCACTTTCAAAACACTGAAGTCAGCTTCGGAACCGACAAATCAATTCGGCTTCAGTCCGAAATTACCGTAGGCGAGGCCAGCGAACCCGTCAAAATAGATATTACTGCTCAATTGCAAGTAGAAGACCGACGTAAAATCCAATTTGTCAGCGTTACTTACGGCGGTGACGGGCAAGCAGTAGACTTGGGTCAAGCTATAATTGCCCACGTAAATAACTTGCTAGACTTAGACAAATTTGCCTTAGAAGGCACTCAACTGCGAGTAGACCGCTGCCGAGTTCAGAACGACGAGCTGGTTTTCTACGGTTGGGCTGGTATCGAACAGTTCCCCAAAGGCAAGCGCTAAACCTCAGCAGGCTGAGGTTTGCCCAGCCATCTAGTTTGGAAAAAGAGCATTTTTTAGTTAGCAAACAACCCGCACCGGCGGGTTTTGCTTTAGATTTTAGATGGCAAGAAAAATCTAAGATCTAAAATCTCGCATCTAAAGTCGATCGACGCAAAATCAGCACTGAGGTTGATTCGATTGGGCAAATTATTTTGATAGATTCAAATAATAAATTAAACCACTCTCAAGAATAAAGATGCTCGGATTTTATTTATTTTGTATCTACGTCGCAGTCTTGTCCGTGTTTGCCCGGCCGGGCCACCGCCGGTCGGAGAAATGGTGGGTAGAAATTATCACCGATTTGCCCCACTGTACCTACTATTTTGGCCCCTTTGACACCGACAAAGAAGCTTCCAGCAATACTCCAGGCTACATAGAAGACTTGGAAAGCGAGGGAGCCAAAAGGGTTAGCATCCGCATTAAACGGTGTCAGCCTTCGGAACTCACAATTTGCGATAGTGAATTCTCGGAGGGTATCGCGGCTTAAGAATTTTGATAGTCCAATCGGCAGAAACCGGGTTTTTTGACGAAAATACTCCATCTATTGCGAGGGGTATCGGTTAAACAACCCGGTTTGTCGGCGTCTAGAGTGCGTAAGTTCTGTTTTAGTTTTTCATTAACTGAAGCCTCAACAATAATATTAAGCATCATCTTGTCCTAGTCCTTACCCTGCGGACTTTATATTTGTAGTGGTGGCTTAAAAGTAGGCATCTTCTCCGCCAAAATGCAGATTTTAGCTAGCATTAACTGCCAAAAATAATTGGGGCTAAATCAGCACTGAGGACGAGCCGATAGATCCCGTTGCGTTGATAAATTGAGAGAGAACAGAAAAAACTACTTAAGTCTTCCCAGAGGTAAATATGTTTGAAATCTCTATGTTGGGTATGTTTTTCACTGCCCTTTGGGTGCTAGCTCAACCTGCTAGCAGCACTCGACGCGACGAATGGTGGGTAGAAGTTGATACAGATTCGCCAAAGCGTACCTATTACTTTGGGCCCTATGACAGCAGAGAGGAAGCTTCTGACAGATCGACCGGCTACATCCGAGACCTGGAGAACAAAGGAGCTAAAAAAATTACCATCAACCTCAAACAAGGTAGCCAACCTACTCAGCTAAGAGCTAGCGAAGAGTCTTGAGAAGGTTGGAAAGTGCAAATTACGGGCGAAGAAAAGTTGACTTATTAACAGGGTTTTTTTCAAATGAGATCGCGCTTGCATACAGTAGGGACACAACAATGCTGTGTCCCGATGAAAGAGTGAAGAAAGAATCTTATTTGCGTCCGAGAAATGCACGCTTTTTCAAAGCACCATCTGATTGAGATTACTGCGAGGATTAAAAGTGCGATTGGCTTTGAGTTTTTCATAGCATTCGCGTTCTACACTGCTAATTTCTTTCGGTGGCACGATCGCAATTTTGACCAACAAATCAGTCCGCTCGTTTTTCTTCGGTTTCGGCCATCCTTTGCCTCGCAACCGCAAAGACTGACCCGAACGAATCCCGGCTGGAAATTTCACAGTGATCATACCTTCAGGCGCCGGCACTTCAATTGAAGCTCCCAACACCGCTTCGTCAGGAGTTATCGGCACTTCGCAGACCAAATTCTCTCCCTCAAACTGGAAGAAAGCGTGAGGCAAAACTTCTAATTTTAGGTACAAATCTCCCTGCTGCTTCGTGTACGGGTCAACTTGACCTTTGCCTTTTATCCGGATTTTACTGCCGGTTTTCACTCCTGCTGGAATCGAAACTTCGCCCGTGGCGACTCGCTTAGAAGTTCCGCGAAATGCTTCCCCCAAAGTCAGGGAAACCACCACCTCGGTGTCGAGAGAGCTGACTGCGCTGCGGTTTTCGTACCCCGCGAAATCTTCAAATCCGCCAAAACCTGTGGGCCCGCCGCTGGTGCTGCGGTAGTTACTGTAATTCCACTTGGCATTGCGGGCATTACCCGGACTACTACCTGCGCGACCTAGCAAGGCATTGATAAATTCGTCAAAACTGCCGTACTCGCTGAAGTCAACCCCGCCAAAGTCTACATTCGTACTGCCCCCGCCGGGCCATCCGCCTGGAGTTGTGGCAGCTTGCTTCCAGTATTGACCGTATTGATCGTATTTTTTGCGTTTTTCAGGGTCTGAGAGCACTTCGTAAGCTTCGTTTACTTCTTTAAAACGAGCTTCTGCTTCTTTGTTGCCGGGGTTCATGTCCGGGTGATATTTGCGGGCTAGTTTGCGGAAAGTTTTTTTAATTTCGTCAGAACTGGCAGTTTTGTTGAGTCCCAAAATAGCGTAATAGTCTTTAAAATCTGTTGCAGCCATTAAGCAATCCCCTCTTTATTAGTTGTTATTTGTTAGTTGTTAGTTGTTAGAAAGAATAAATCCCAAATTACCCGCAGGATGGCGCATTAGTATAATGCCAGGAGCCGAAGTGCCTGCGGCATCTCATTCAAATTATAGGTTATCAAAGGTTTGGACTCGATCGAGTTCGGTTGTTGCTTGGCGTTCGATCGCAATTTCCGCACTCCCCTGCTGTTTAAGATTTTATAGCATTCGGCTCTCTCGTGTCCAAGGGAGCTGAAGCAGCAGCCTCTAGAAATGCTTTTGGCATTCGACAACACAAATAATAGCTTTCATCAATTAAGAACGTCCTTACCCTCTAGGGCGTTGCTATACCTGTGAGCTTTGAGACGGTGAAACTCCTGCGGCGAATACTTTTGGGGAGTTATGAGACTTAGGGCTTTCGGGAGGCTGCAGCCCGGTTGAGGTGAGGGGGGAAAGCTGCTGCTGTTGCGGGCGCGAGCCTAGGAGGGTTGACTGGCGCGGACGATCAATCTTTTTTTGGTCTTTTTTTCCGGGGCACGGTGCGATGGCTACGCCCCGGCTTACGCCTACGAACTTCTCGATATGAGCTTGATCACCCAATCCAAATCTTAGCAGGTTTCCATCAGCAAGTTCTGTCAAATCTGGTTTATGAATTGTGACTATATAATACCCTAAATTGCGCCGTTTTTACACAGAATTTCTAGATATTTTTTATTCACCCCAGACCCCGGCTAGAGAATTTTATTTTTACAACCTCTGAATACATTTAAGTCAAAGTAATATAACATAATTTCTTCGCTGTCTGTTAGCTAAATCACACACTTGTATAAAACATTAAGATAGGATAGTAGAGCGATAAGCTTTTAACGCTACTAGGGTGCTAACATTATGAATTATTTGCTAAGTTGGCCTTGTGGCTGCTGCGACGATTGGAAAGATAGTTCCGAGAGTGCTGTGGTGCTCAGAAACGGGCAGCGCATTTGTCAGTCGTGCTACCAGCGCAAATACAAGAATCAGAAGCTATTCGCCAGACGCAGGCGAGCGGACATATCTGTATCGCGGCAGACAGTAACAGAGACTGTCGCTTATTAATAATGCGCGAGCCTTTGAATAAAGCCAAGTATTTCGACAAACTCGCATCAGCGGTGGGAATTAATAATCAACAAAAAAAAGAATGAATTTCGTCATCAGTCATCAGTCATCGGTCATTGGTGATCTGTCACTAATTTCATTATTTATCATCAGTCACTTGAAAAGCAGGTAACAGATTTTAACTTAAAAAACTAATGACTGACGACTAATGACTAATGACTAATAACTAAATGATAGTTCCATCAGGAATCGTGGCATTTTTCAGAACTACGATAATGCCACTGCGGATGTAAAAACCTTGGTTTTCGCGGTTGGCTTCTTCCACTCGGTCTTTATTAATTATTTGAACATTGCGGCCGATGCGAGCATTTTTATCCACAATCGCGCGGCGAATTGTAGTATCTGCACCGATACCAAGGGCGACGCCGCCGTTGTCCAAACTCGAATGCCGTTCTGCGTCGGGTTCGTAGAAGTCAGCACCCAGGACCAGGGTGTCTTGAATCGTACATCCAGCTTCAATGCGCGATCGAACTCCCAACACAGAATGGTCGATCCGGCACTCTTTGAGAATGCAGCCTTCAGCAATAATCGATTCAGTGACGTGAGTATTTAAAAGCTTAGTCGGCGGCAAGAAACGCGGGCGAGTGTAAATTGGCGCCTTTTCATCGTAGAAACTGAAAGGCGGCTGAGGCTGTTTTGTCAGAGCCAAGTTAGCATCGTAAAAAGCCTCAATGGTTCCGATATCTTCCCAATAATCGTCAAACAAATAAGCTTGAACGTTGTGGTCTTTTGCAGAATTCGGAATTATCTCTTTACCAAAATCAGTTTGGTTTGGAGATTCTTTCAGGAGTTTAATCAGAACTTCTCTTTTGAAGACGTAAATCCCCATCGAAGCAATGTAAGGACTTTCCTGAGCTTGCTGCGCTGTCAATCCCAGTGTAGTAGTATCCACCTGCATTTGTTTGAGCGCATCGCCTTTTGGCTTTTCGCTGAAAGAAACAATGCGGCCGGTGTCGTCGATTTTCATCAAACCAAAATCCGACGCCCGCTTCTCGTCCATAGGCAAAACCGAGAGGGTGATATCCGCGTTGGTTTCGCGGTGTCTCTGCACAAACTTCTGGTAGTCCATGCGATAGAGGTGATCGCCCGAAAGAATCAAGTATTCATCAACGTCCCACTGTTCTAGCAGCGAGAGATATTGGCGAACTGCATCGGCTGTCCCTTGAAACCAGTTGGGGTTTTCCTGAGTTTGCTGGGCGGCGAGCACCTCGACAAATCCCTCGGTGAAGCCGGAAAACTGGTAGGTGCGAGAGATGTGACGGTTGAGGGATGCCGAGTTGAATTGGGTGAGGACGTAGATTTTGACTATTTCCGAGTTTATGCAGTTGCTGACAGGAATATCGATGAGGCGATATTTGCCTGCGAGGGGAACTGCGGGTTTGGCTCGCAGTTTGGTTAGGGGGTAAAGGCGGGTGCCTACACCGCCACCGAGGATGATGGCTAAAACTTTTTTCAAGGAACTTTCTCCCTAGGGTCGATTAACTCTCCAAGTACAGTGTCGGATGGTGAGGGCTTCTTGACAAGGGGGGGGAGCAAGGAAGTTTTGAGTTTTGAGTTAGGAGTTGAGTCGTTTACACAGAAACCAGGTTGTTTAATCCAAATACTTCTTCAAACTCTCAATAAGAGTTAAAAAACCCGGTTGATCAGAGTTGGAGTACGTCCTGGATTGGAGTTAGGAGTTTTGAGTTGTGAGTTAAAATACCCATCAATCCATAATGGATATTTAAAAAAGTTTTGAGTTGTGAGTTAAAATACCCTTCAATAAATAAAGGCAGTTTAAGGAAAGAATAAGGTTCGGGGTTTTGGCCGTTAATAACAAGTTTTTTGGGTAAATTCCCCGTTTTCACAATTTCTCGATCGAGGCTCATGGCGCTGTTGTTCTTTTTCAAGGCAGGTCGCGATGCACCGCCACGCCCGCTGACGCTCTGTATGGGCCATTCCTCGCGCTCTGGTTCTGTTTCAGTTTGAGCCGGTTCTTTTTGCTGGCGTTTCTGTTATCTGAGGTGGTCCGACTCCACAGCACTCAGGAAGCGCCGCCCGTCGGGACGATAAATTTCTTCTAGGTAGAGTCAGTTTTCAATCTTAGAGTGACTGCAAATTTGTGTAATTTTTTACAATTTCTCCAGCGACCAAATGGGATAAAAGGTCTATTCTCTACCAAAAGCTAGATCCGCGACAAACATCTGCTACTGTACCCTAAGCCGTAAAATCTAGAAAAAGTGTATGCAAATTCAAACGCCGGACTGGGTTAAACACGCGGTATTCTACCAAATATTCCCCGATCGCTTCGCCAAAAGCAAACAGCCTCGCAAACGCCTGCTGCAAAACTTCATGTGGGAAGAATGGCACGAAATTCCCACCCTGCAAGGCTACAAAGGCGGAGACTTGTGGGGCGTGATGGAAGAGCTAGACTACTTGCAAGACTTAGGAATTAACGCAATTTATTTCACCCCCATATTTCAGTCAGCCAGCAATCACCGCTACCACACCCACGACTACTATCAAGTCGATCCGATGTTGGGTGGCAATCCGGCTTTTAAAGAGCTTCTAGACGCAGCTCACGATCGCAACATCAAAGTTGTCCTCGACGGCGTATTTAACCATGCCAGCCGTGGCTTTTTCTTCTTTCATGATATCCTCGAAAACGGCCCCCATTCTCCTTGGGTAGATTGGTTTAAAATTGAAGGCTGGCCGCTATCGGCCTACGACGGCAATTTTCCTGCTAATTATGCTGGTTGGGACGGGAATCGAGCCCTTCCTGTATTCAATCACGACAATCCAGAAGTGCGAGAATACATCATGGAAATCGCCGAATATTGGATTAAATTCGGCGTCGATGGCTGGCGGCTGGACGTTCCTTTTGAAATTAAAAACCCGGGATTTTGGCAGGAATTTCGAGACCGAGTTAAAGCAGTTAATCCCGAAGCTTACATTGTCGGCGAAGTTTGGGAAGATGCGAGAGAATGGCTCGACGGCACTCAATTTGACGGCGTGATGAATTATCTTTTTGCTGCACCGACTATTGCTTTTGCAGCGGGGGACAGGGTAGATTTAACTCAAATTGAAGGCCGTGCTTATCATCCCTATCCGCCGCTTTTTGCTAAAGAGTACGGCGACAAAATTCAGCACGTTTTGGAACTGTACCCGTGGCCGATACAGCTAACTCAACTTAATTTGTTGGCCAGTCACGATACTGCGAGGTTGTTAACAATTGCAGGAGGCGATAAAGCTAGCGTCGAACTCGCTACTTTGCTACTGTTAACTTTTCCTGGAGCTCCCAGCATTTACTACGGCGATGAAGTTGGTTTGCCCGGTGCTCTAGATCCCGATTCTCGCCGCGGTTTCCCCTTACAAGGTCACTGGGAACTTGATGTTTTAGATTACCACAAGCAGTTGATAGCTTTGCGGCACAAATACGCTGTCCTCCGCACTGGTTCGTACCAAATTCTGTTTGCTGAGGGAACGGTTTACGTTTTTGCCAGAATTTTGGGGGATGAGGAAATAGTTGTTGCTGTCAATGTCGCGACAGAAGCAGCTAATATTAGCTTTGAGCCAGCTAAGTTGAAATCTCCTCACGATAAATTGCTGTTTGGGAAAGGCGAGTTTGTTTGGAAAGGTGACGGGGAAACTCGCCTTTTAGAATTGATGCTGCCGGCGCGCTCAGGATTGATTTTAGGTTCGGATAATTAGTTCAGCAATTACGCAAGTGTCACGATCCAATCGACTTGTAGGGTGCGTTAGACCGAGTTATGGACGGATGATCGATGGTTTTGGTTCTGAGGCACCTTACTAATTGTGACACTTGCGTAATTTCTCTAGTTTAAAATGTAAGGTGCGCCCATAATCACCCTACTAAATTTAGAGATGTCGCAAGTTTGATTATGCTGCAACCATTGCTGGTACTAGCACGGCATCAATGATATGGATGACGCCATTGTCAGCAAGAATATTGGAAGTGAGAACTTTAGCATCATTCACTTTAAGGCCGTCAGAAGTATCAATTCCTACCACCGAACCTTCAACTGTTTCTGCCGAACTTAACTCAAGCAAATTCTCAGTTAGTACCTCGCCAAACAGAATGTGATAAGTCAGAATTTTCTTGAGCTTGGGTATGTCTTCCAACCAAGACGTAAGAGTGTTCGTAGGAATTTTGGCAAATGCCTCGTCAGTGGGTGCTAAGACGGTGTAGGGGCCCGGACTTTGCAATAAATCTAACAAACCAGCCGCTTCAATAACAGTCACGAGTGTTTTGAAAGAGCCGGCATTGGTGACAGTCTCGACAATATCAGGCATGATGTTTTTCAGGAGTGCAAATAGCAGAAAATAAATCTGTGGCGACGATCATTTTAGCAATTTACAAATAGCAGAAAATGAATCGGAGGGATGATGATTATTTGAGCCATTATACAGCAGATTCCATGTATATATGATACAGTTTATTTAGTATATAAGCTAAAAAAATGAAACCTTATTCGATTGAGT